>NZ_JBSVZN010000039.1:0-83826 GCF_054052225.1 Methylobacterium sp. JK268
CGCGCCTCGATCTCCGCGAGGAGCCGCCCGGCGAGGCCGGCCGGCTGGCCGTTCTCAAGGCGGGTGACGGCGTCGCGGAACGCGGCGAGCGGCACGCCGTGCTGGAGCGCGATCGACAGGATCACCGCGATGTCCCGGGCGTCGTCGGTCATCGCGGACGCCAGCTTGTGGCAGTCCAAGAAGATCTCGACGATCGGCGTGCCCGGACGGGTCCGGCCGAGGCCGGCGGTGTAGCGGGTGCCGACCGGGTCGTGAGGGCCGCGCGAGAACACGAAGTCGAAGACGTCGTGGCCGCGCCGCTGGGGAAGCTGCTCGCGCGCCATCAGTGCAGCCCTCCCGCCACCGGCCGCTCATCCGCGCCGCGCCCGTCCTGCGCGCCCTCCAGCGCCTCCGACAGGCCATCGCGCAGGGCCCGGGCGCCGTCCGGCGTCAGCGGCAGGATGGCGATCGGCCGGCCGTCCGCGGACCAGAGCTGCAGGGTGAGGATCCCACAGCCGCAGGTGCAGCCGCGCAGGCGGTAGGCGGAGGCGATGGGGACGAGGTGGGACATCAGGCGGTCCTTCTCCGGGCGGCCGGCGCCGCGTGCGCCTTGTTGATCGCCGCGGCCGCGGCCTTGAGGCGGACGTCCGCCTGCGTCGGCCCGAACACGGTGGTGGCGGTGGTCCCGCGCTCGATCCGAGGGAGCCAGAGGCGGTCCGGCGGGCAGGCCTCGTCGACGCAGACGAAGACGCGAATGGTCATGGCCGCATCTCCATCGTCGCGGGCGGCGTCGGCATCGCCTGCATGAAGTCCAGTCGCGGAAACCAGCCTGTCGCGATCCAGATCTGATGCGGATGCGTGCCGCGCCTCACCATGCGGCGGATGCGGGTGTAGGCCTCATGCGCCGGTCGGTTGCGGCGGTACTCGTTGCACCACCGGCAGGCCGCGATCAGGTTCTCCGCGTCATCGGCGCCGCCCTGGCACCGGGGCGCGATGTGATCGCGCGTGGCCCGCCGGTACTGGATCGCCCTGCGCCGCTGCCGGACGTGCTTGGCCCCAAGGTCGACCATCGCCTCGGCGACCGAGCAGCCCGGCCGGAGCATCCGAAAGGTGCAGTAGGCGCAGCGCCAGTTCTGGGCCTCGGCGAGGGCGGTTGTCTGGAGCCGGATGAGAGCGAGGACCGACATGTCACCGCACCTCTGCCGGCCGCCCGGCGCCCTCGCCCGCCACCCGCAGCCCGATCGCCCGCAGGTGATGCAGCACCGTGGTGTGATCCCGCCCGATGGCGGCCCCGAGCTGATGCAGGCTCATGTCGGGGTGCGCCTCCACGAGCGCGGCGAGGACGGCGCGCCGCGCCTCGACGAGATCCGCCCCGCGTCCGCGGCCCCTGATGTCCTCGACGCTGACGCCGTGCTCGATCGCGACCCGCGACACGATCCGGCGCGGTGTCCGGGCGACCTGGTCGGGATCGAGCACCTGGTAGACGACGGCGTCGTCCTGCAGGCGGATGCCGGCCGGGCTCGCGTCGAACGCGGCTCTCGCCGTGCGGCGCTGGTGGGCATGGGCCGCCTCGATCTGGCGGCGGCAGGCCGCGCGGTAGCGCTCGGCCATCTCCTGGCGGGTGCGGGGTTCGGGCTGCATCGCGGCGCTCCTTAGAAGGGCATGCCGTCGTCCTCGTCCTCATCGGGACGAGGCAGGCTCAGGCGGGCGGGCGGCTCGTAGGGCTTGTTCGCCGCGAGCGCCGCGTCGCGCTCGCACGGGGAGAAGCTGAAGAGCGCGCTGGCGGCGTAGAAGTGCGTCTTCCAGCCGTGCCGCTCGGGATCGCCCTTAAGCGGGACGTCGACGCGCAGAAGCTTGGCGCCGAAGCGCTCCTCCTCGCGGACGCGCCCGGCGTGGCGGCGATGGCCCATCACCTCGACGACCATCCACTCCCAGCCGTCGGCGGTCTCCTCGGCCCGGGAGGCCGCCTCCATGGCGGCCAGCGCCTCACGGGCGGCGAGGTCGGATGGGCTTAACGCCCGGTCGGCCTCGGAAAGCTTGGCGCGCTCCTCGGGATCGGTCGCGCGGAAGATCGCGACGGACACGGCGTGCTGGCGGGGATCGGTCATCGCGCGCTCCCGTTGAAGAAGGTCTCGGCGGTCGCTTCGCGCACGGCGCGGCGCTGCGCGGTGCTCATGGCGCCGACTTGCTCGGGCGAGAGGTCTTTCGCGCCGACGAGCGCACCGGGCGGGCGCGGGATCTCGGCATCGTGCGGGCGCCAGAGATGCAGGCAGTGGGGATGGTTGTTGATGTGATCCGCCGCGGGCACGTGCAGCTGCATCGCCACCTCGTCGTCGCGGAAGAACAGATCCTTGATCCGGCTCATCTCCGGCCAGTTCGGGCACCGGTTCGGGAGCGAGACGCTGACGTGATCCCAGCCTTCGGCCGCGCTCGCGATCACGAGGAGGCTCGCGCCCGTCGGGCGATGCGGGACGCGGAACGTCCCGACGATGGCCAGCGCCTCGGGCGGGATCGCACCGAAGCCGGGGATCACGATGCGGTAGGCGTCGAGGAGGCGGAGATCGCGCATGTCAGGCGGCCTCCCGCCGACAGAGGCTCATCAGCTGCGCGATCTGTCCGTCGACCTCCTGCAGGAAGGTGCGGACGTCCGCCTCGAGGCCCGCGATCATGGCGTCATCGCGGGTGACCCGGGTCCGGAACAGCTGAAGGTCGGTCGGGACGCGTGGGTCGAACGAGACGAAGTCGCACCATGCCCGACCGGTGGTGGCCATCTGCCACTGTACCTGCGGCACGTACTCTTCGGGCACCGTGCCCGAGAGCCAGGTCGCGAGGTGCGTCTCGGTCTTCGGGCACTTGAACTCGACAAGGCCATCGTCATCGATCAGCCCGTCGGGGCTCGCGCCTGACATCGGGATCGTCGGGTGGTCGATGAACCCGACCTGCGCGACCGCGAGATCGAACAGGAATTCGAAGGCGGCGCGGGCGGCGGGCTCGTGATCCCGCCCCCACAGCATCTCGGCACTCACGTAGTGGTTGGCGATCTGCCCCGTGAGGCGCTCGGCGACGAGCTGGGCGAGATAGCGCCCCCGCTCGGCCTTCCACGCCCCCTTGGCCGTGCGGCCGACCACGTCCGCGACGCGCGAGGCCGTGACCCGCCCGAGGCGCGCCTCGAACCACTCCGGGCTGCCCTGAACCATCCCAGCCATCACCGACCCCCGCGTTTGGCTTCGAGGGCGCGCTTGGCCTCCTCGAAGCGGGTGGCCGGGATGTCGGCGAGGCTCGGCACACCGATGTGCTTGAGGAAGCGCGGGAGGTCCGCTCCGACCTCCTGGGCGAGGCCCTGCAGTGCGGCGTGCTGCTCCTCGGTGATGCGGGGCCCGAGTCCGGCGCTCTTCCCGTCGTCGTCCTCGCCGCGGCTCGTGAGGTTGAGCAGGGCCGCCGCGGTGTACCGCTTCCCGTAGGAGGTCGAGGAGCCGACCGCCTGGACTGCGTTCTTCGACCCCGAGGTGTCGACCGGCAGTTCGAGGGTCGTTTCCTCGCTGTGCCCATCCCGGTGCATCAGGATCGCGGTGACGGTGACGCGATCGGGGGTGCGGCCCGTCTTGAAGCTGATGCCGAAGCCGTGGCGCGCGAGCACCGGCTTGATCGCGTCGTTCACGTCCTCCCACAGGGCGTACTTCATGCCCTTGTCGCCCCGGCCGCGCTCGGGGATGACGGGAAGGTCCTGCTGCATGCCGGCGAAGGCGGACGCGAAGGCGGCACGCGCATTGCGGGCGATGACGCGCTCCTGCATGTCGAGGAGCTGCTGCATCTTCGCGACATCGAAGTTCGGATCGCGGGCGGCTCGCTCGATCAGGGAGAGAACGGCCGTTGTCTCGCCGGCGACGGCCGGCGCTTGGCTCTCGTCGCGCATAGCGACGGCGTTCGGGCTGCTGCTCACGTGGATCTCCGGACGGTGGGGCTACTCGGCGGCCGCGGGCAGCGGGTCGGCTGCGGCGGCCTCGGCGGTGCGGGGGCTCTCTCCGGGTCGCGGCTCGAACGCCTCGACCTGCTCCCGGGTGCGGATGCGCTGCAGCGTCGCGACGGGCTCGGTGCTCTCGCCAAGGGGCCATTCGACCCAGGCGCGGCCCTTCGAGAGGCCGAGCACGACGCCATAGGGCCGGATGGCCGGGCTGTCGGACGGGCGCGCCTCGATCGCCCGGACCTCGTCGCCGACCGCGATGACGGTCTCGACGAGGTCCGCCACGGCGCGCGTCAAGTGGACCGCCGCATCAGAGCCGACGATGCTCCCGAAGATCGCGTCGGGGTCGCGAGCGTCGACGAAGTCGAACTTTACGCGCACGAGGAGCACGTCCCCAGGCACCAGCGTCTGGTCGACAGGAATCGGCATCGATCAGTCCTCCTTGGATGGCGTGGGCTCGCCCCGCGTCTGCAGGCGGGCGATGCGGGTTTCGGTGACGAGGACGAGTTGCTGGGCGCTCGCGCTCTCGGCAGCCGCCGCATCGGTGGCGGCCTCCAAGCGCTCGGCGAGGTCGCGCAGCACGCGCTCGGCGGGGGTCTCGGGGGTGTCGGTCACGCGCGCCTCCGCAGCAGCGCCGCGAGGCGGTCGAGCAGGTGCCAGCCGAGCGTCGCGTCGGCGCCGGCTTCGGTGAGGCGGCGGGATTCGACCGCGAAGGCTGCGATCGGTAGGCCGAACAGCAGGATCGCCAGCAGGTAGAGGGCGAGATCGCCATCGAGGCGCATCATGCCCTCCCAGCGCGGCGGTCGCGCTCGGCGGCGAGCTCGACGACCCCGGGCGGGGTTCGGCGCGCCGGCGTGGGCCGCTCGATGCTCTTGAGGAGAGCGCGGTGTGCCGTGGCGAGTTCGAGCGAGAGGCCGTCGATGAGCGCGGCGGCGTCATCGGGCAGCGCGTAGGCGCGCAGGATCGCGAGCGTCGCGACGGCGCGGGCGAAGTCGGCGCCGTAGCCCTCGATCGCCATGCGCTGGATGTCGAGCGCGGCTTCGAGCTGGCCGACCCGGCAGGCGAGAGCCTCGGCCTCCTGAGCGAGCGTCGTCATCAGAGCACCCGCAGGATGGTGAGGAGCGAGCCGCCGAGGACGACGAGGAGCCCGGCCGTTCCGATGTGGCGGGCGGCGGTGGCGATGCGGCGATCGATGGCCGCGAGGGCGAGGGCGAGGCGCACGGGTCCGCTCCTCACCAGGCGGTCGCCACGCCGACGCACGCGGGCGTCAGGCGGGTGAAGGGGATGGCGTCGGCGCGGGCGGCTGCCTCCTCGTTCGCGCGCAGCTTCGCGTGCAGCGCGGTCGCGAGGTCGTCCTCGTCGTTCGGGGTGAGCGCGGGCGCCTCGGGGGCGAGCAGTTCGAGGCGGATCTCGTCGAGGCGGCGGCGGCCGGCGAACGCGCGCTCCCGGGCCTCGCGCAGCACCGCCTCGTCCGCGGCCCCGACATGAGACAGGCGGGTCGCGCCCGCGACGAGGCCGAGGATGACCTCGTCGAGGTGGGCCTCGGCGTCGTCGAGGGCCCGGCGCGCGTCCCGCAGGCGGGACGGGGCGAGGCGGCGGGTGAGGTCGATGCCAGAGGGGGCGGTGGACACGGCGGGCTCCATCGCGGGGAGGCGATGAGCCGAATATTCCCCTTGGTGGGGAACCGGTCAACCCCTTTTAGGGGAATATGCGCAAAAACTTCCCCTTATCGGGGAAATTGGGTGGTTATCCACTCACTACCTGGACGGGAATTAGCAGTCCAATCAACAACTTACATCGGAAGCATCGGGAGTTTTGCACAGGGTTTTCACGACAACGGCGCACGTTGACGACTCACTGAGCGAGAACAAACATAGAACACAGTCCTTGGGAGGCTTCATGCACCGGTTCACGCTTCACCTGCTCTGCGCCAATTGCACCCGCCGGTCGACCCAGGAGCTCGACGCATCAAACGAGCCGGATCCGCCGACCACCGTTGAAGAGTTGATCGAATGTGGCGCGCTGCACCGAGTGCAGTACGTCTGCAAGAAGTGTGATTGTCCGTGCGGCGAGTTAGTCGCTATTGACCCGATCCAAACAGAGGTCAATCAAGTGGCATATTGACAATCACTTGGCGAACAATGGCGAGCACCCTCACGGTGCCGCCATCGTCTGCAAACTGATCTCTCGCCACGCTAAACGGTTTGTGGCGGGCATTCGATGAGCGCGGCAGGAATTCAACCTCATCCGCGTGGATCTTGATCTCCTTGCAAGACCATTCTCGCAGAAGACCATTATCACGGACGCGTTCGACTACGACCTTCATACCAGAGCGGAGCGGCAGAAGACTGTCTACGTCCTCATAATCGATACAGACGAGCGTAGACCCATTCGGCATGGGGAAGGGCTTGGCCGAGTCCATGCTGTCGCCCTCGACGATGAACGCAACCTGTCGAGCATCTGGGAATTCCGGATCAGGCATCGCCGTAACCGGCTTATGCACGAAGTACCCGAAATCTTCAGCTTCGCGATAGACACCGGCCGCTACTAGACCGGCTACGCGAATCGTATGTGAGGGGACGTCCGTCTGTACGACGGTTGACACTTCGGCTTCGAGCTTTGTCTCAAGAATTTCAGACTGCGGAACCTCGAAAGCCTTCGCTGCTAAAGCGATCGTACGAGCTGTGAGGCCGCGCTCGCCCCGCTCCAGCTTGATGAACTGTCCGCGCGAAACGCCCATGCGCTTGGCCGCCTCGTCGTGCGTCCAGCCGCGTTCCAGTCGGAGTTGGCGAAGGCTCGTCCCCATAGCGGGGAAAGATGCGCAATCCAGACGCAGAAATCTTTCCCCTTGGAGGGGTTGACGAGCTTCCCCTTTAAGGGGCATGTTCCCCATCATGAAGCTCCTGGCCTACATGCGCGAGCAGAAGCTCGACGATACGGCGATCGCCGCGCACGTCGGCGGCGTCACCCGCCATGCCGTAAAGAAGTGGATGTACGGGGAGCGAATGCCGCGCCCCGAGCAGATCGCGTCAATTGAGAGACTGACCGACGGCAAAGTCACGCTGGCTGACTGGATCCAGCAAGCTGCCGAGCGCGCCCGGGGCGTTTCGCCCGCCGAGACCGCGCCCGAGGGAGCGGCGGCATGATACTGCGCCGTCCTCACAACTCAGTCTCGCATGACGAGAGCGGGCTTATCGTCGTCGTACCGCTCTCCCCTAATGACCAGTTCCGCGCCACATGTGTGACAGATCATGAATATGCGGCGTCCCGTAGCGCGCAGCTCTTGTTGAAGGAGCGATTTTCTTCCGCGATTGTAGCAATTTGCACAAAGGCTATGCGGAGGCTCGCCATTCTCCATGCCGGACTTAGTAACGTAAGCAAGAACGCCCGAAGCAAGGGCCTTCAGCTCGTAGCGTTGCTTCTCTGCTTCCCAGTTTTCAAGATCTACTATCTTCTTTTCCAGATCGCGTACACGATCAACCAATTCAAATTGCGCCGCCTGGGCCGCGAGTGCGCTCTGCTGGGCGGACATGATCTCAGCCGACAGTTCAATGGCCTTCTCTCGCACGAGCACGGCATCGCGCAAGCCAACCATCGTCTTCGTGAGATCAACCGTGGTCTTCAAAGAGGAGGCCAGGGCTGAAATGGCTGCCATATCAGGCATCAACTGCTCCTTGGATCATATCGCAGTGACCAAGGTAGCGGCCCCAGCCGGATTGCGCACCGTGCGCCGGCTGGGGTTCGCGCTCCTTCTGACGCTGGCTCCGGCCTCGCCTGCGTCGTCGGCTTGCCGGGGCGACCTCGTGCGTATCGCGAACCCCGTGAACGGCCCGGCGCGGGTGCTCCTCCGGGAGGGTCGCTGAGATGGCGCTCGGCTGGACGATCCTCGCGCTGTGGCTGGTGATCAACGCGGCGTTCCTGGTGATCGTCACGGACCGGATCGGCGTCTGCCCCGCGTCGCGCCGCGTCGGCGGCGGGCTCGCGGCCTGTTTCCTGGCGGCGGCCGTGTGTTGCTTCGTGGCGGGGCGGCTCGCATGACCGGCCTCGCCCTCACCGATCGCGCCGGCCCTGGTGGCCGCGCCCCGAAGCGTCGGACCCCGGCGGGTCCCGATGCGCGCTCTCCTGAGCGCTTCCTCCCTGGCCTTGCCCCCTCTCCCGATGCGGAGAGGGGGTCCTTCTGGGGCCGCCATTCCCGACGTGCCGCGAGCCGCGGCGCGTGCGCCGGTGCCCTTCCCCCCTGGCGCGACACAGCCATGGGCACGGGCGCATCTCATAGTGAGGTCGTCGCCATGAAGGCACGCAAGGCGGTCTCCCGCGAAACGGCTGACCTTATTGCCCAGCGATACAATGCCGGCGGAGATTTTCGTTCGATATCTAGAGATTTTAATCTCACTGTCAGTCACGTTTCTCAAATTCTGCATGACAGAGACGATGTAAACATACGCGTTGGCGGTATCATGCGACGCAATCTTCGTCTTCGTGAAGAAGCATCTCAGCGGATCGCAATCATCCAGGGATCGCATGCCGAAATTACCACGTCGTGTGGTCACGTTATCAAGGTTGATATTGAGGATCTGCCGATAGTCCAGAACTACGTTTGGTCGATCATAAAAAGCCCTCATACTGGAGCCCGTCCTTATGCTGCGGCTTATGTGGCTGCTAGCAAGCGGGTGAGAATGCATCGTCTTCTGCTGAGAGCCCTGCCCGGCGAACTCGTTGATCATCGGTCCAGAGACTCCCTCGATAATCGCCGCAACAATCTTCGGAAATGTACCGTCAGGCAAAACAATACAAATATGGTTGGCCCCCTTTCTCAGAGTGGATTTCGTGGCGTAGAGCGTAATGAATGGTCGAAAGCACGCCCATATCGCGCTCGCATAAGAGTGCACGGTAGGACGCTCTATCTTGGTGGATTTGCAAATCCGGATGAAGCAGCGCGTGCCTACGATCGCGCTGCACTTCACTACAACGGCGAATTCGCCGTCCTGAACTTTCCGGAGGCGGCCAAATGATGATCGCTCTCCACACCCAACATGCATCGCTGGCGCGAGTGGTTCGCGACGCGATGCATGGGGCGGCTGCCGGTTCGGATGTCCGGCAGCCGCTTTCCTCTCTGCGTGATCGCCAGCGTTCCCCAACGTCCGATCGCGCCTGCGTAGTCGTGCGTACCTCCGTCCACCTCCTGCACTCCGATCACTCCCACGGTTCGACAGTGTTGAACCACGGGAGCCTGATCGGATGCGGTCAAAGTCGAAGGTCAGTCGCGTGATGATCACGGCTGAACAGGCGCTGGAGCGCGCACGCTCGCCCCTTGCGGCGCTCGTGGCGGCCCGCGCGCAGGCGGTCGGCTCCCGCATGGAAGCCTATCGCCTCGTCGGAGCCCCGCTCGGGCGCTCCGCCACCTGGGTGCGCAAGGTGCTCGGCCGCGCCCCCGATGTGCAGGTCGGGCTCCACGACGCCCTCAACATCGCGAGCCTCTACGACCGGCTCTGCGCGCGCATCGAGGCCGCGGCCGACGCGGTCGAGGCGGACAACCAACGGCTCCGGGAGGAACTCGATGCGGCTCTTTCGAGGCCTGTTCCGGCTCGCGGCCGGGTGGCTGGCGAACCTGCGGCTGCGGCGGGTGCCTCCGCCTCATCCGGAGCCGCTCGACGGGCGACCGCCTGCCCGGTGGTGGTCCCGGCTGTGGGCGCGCGTGCTGACGCGCTGGGCCTGACCGACCTGCCGCTGTTCCGCGGCACCGACCTCCCGCCGCGATAGGCGGCCAACTCGAGGAGACGCTCATGTCCAATTCGGCTGCCTTGGGGCCGTCGACCCTCTCCGACCTCGTGAAGCGCGCAGAGGCGCTCGGGGTCAACGCCATGTCCGCGGCCTCGCGCCTGGAGAAGCTCGCCGAGAGCCTCGGGGGCGCCGTTCCGGCAGAGCAGCCCATTGGCGCGACACCCCCGCCCGATCTGCCCGTGGTCGACCTCCTCCACGGGCACGCGGGCTTCCTCGAAGACCTCCTGGCCCGCGTCACGGCGGCGGTCGCACGCCTCGAAGCGAGGATCGGCTGATGGTGGGGGGCGCGGCACGAGGGCCTGCCGGTTGCGGGTTACCAGGCGCAGAGCGCCGACAAGGTCGCGATCGTGAACGCGAACAAGGTGCTCGAAGAGCGGTGCATTCGCACGGCCGAGAGGATCCGCGACATGCCGGGCATGGACGGGCGCATGGCGGCGCTCGCGATCACGAACCTCCAGCAGGGCTTCATGTGGCTGAACCGTGCCGTGTTCCAGCCGGGGCGCGTGACGCTGGCTGAAGACGAGCTCGATGAAGGGAGCACTTCGTGATGTCGGGATCCGGATCGGGCGGCCGCCAAGCGGCCGTCGAGCAGGACGTGGTCGAGGCGTTCGCCCCGACGCACGTCTCGACGAAGGCGGTGCGCGCGTTGGAGATCGTCTCCACCGACGATCTCGCCCTCGGCTACCTCGACGCGCGGATGCCCGACGGCAGCGTGCGCCAGGTCGACGTGCCGCGGGACCTCGCGCGGCGCGGCACGCCGGTGCCGGGCGACCGGCTCATCCTCTACCGCGACGGCTACGTAAGCTGGTGCCCGCGCGCGGTGTTCGAGCGGGACTATCGGGACATCGCCTCCATGCCGGTCGTCGGCACGGCGATGGGCTTCGGCGAGGCACTCCGCTCGCTGAAGCGGGGCGAGCGGGTCTGCCGGACCGGGTGGAACGGGAAGGGGATGCACTTGGAGCTGCAGGTGCCCGACGCCGGCTCGAAGATGACCCTTCCGTACATCTTCATGTTCACCGTCACGGGCGACCGCGTGCCGTGGCTCGCCTCGCAGACGGACATGCTGGCCGACGACTGGATGCTCGTCCCACGCGCAGCGGCCGAGCCGCCGCGCGTGCCGCGCCTCCCTGCGCCCGAGGACGCCTTCGAACCGTCCGCCGCCTGAGGGAGCGCCCGCCGTGTCCCTCCTCGACTTCCTGCCCTGGCGCCGTCGGCCGCCCGTGCAGCGCTTCCTCCCTGCCGACCTCAGGACCAACCTCATGGCGCTCCAGGAAACCGTCGACACGCTCGCGGCCGACATCAAGCAGCTCGCCACTGTCGCCGTGCAGACCAACACCCTCGCCGTGCAGACCGCGGCCGCCGCGACCGCGCAAGGCAAGCTGCTGGAGGCGCATTCGGCCGTGCTCGCCGACCTCGCCAAGGCGCAGGGCGTCGACACCACGGCGGCCGATGCCGCGCTCAAGGAGGCGAGCAGCACGCTCGCGACGCTGACGCAGACCGCGACCACCACGGCCGCGGCAGTGGCTGCGGCCGCTCCCGCTGTTGCTGCGACGGTCGCCGTCGACCAGGCGCAGCAGACGGCGACGCAGACCGGGCAAGAGCCCGCGGCGGCTGATCCCGCACCTGCGGCCTGAGGGAGGCCTCGGAAACGAACCGCCCGGGCCTGTCGGCGGACAGGGGCCCGGGCGGAGAAATCGTCTCGATTTCCTGGAGGGCTCTATGAGAGCCACATCGCGCCGCTCCCGACAAGCCCCGTCCGGCTTCATCGCGCTCCACGCGCCGTTGCGCCCCGCCCGCGACGAGGTCGTGGTGCGCCTGCCCGTGCCGCCGTCCGTGAACGCTCTGCACGCCCACGGCGGGCGGGGCGGCCCGCGGCGCTCGGACGCGTACCGGCGCTGGATCGCGGCGGCCGGCTGGCGGCTGCAGGCGCAGCGGCCCGGCCGTGTCGAGGGACCCTACGCCATCCACCTCGCCCTGCCCGAGGCCTCGCGGTGCGACCTCGGCAATCTTGAGAAGGCGGTGTCCGACCTCCTCCAGGCGCACGGCGTCGTGACGAATGACCGGAAAGCGCGGGACATCCGCCTGACCTGGCAGGCCCAGGAACCGGAGGTGGTCGTCACCGTACGCGCCGTCGCCCTGCCGCTCCTCGATGTGCCGAGGGCGTCGTGACCGCGATGCGCCTCCATCCGCTCTCCCACGACGAGCAGGTCAGCTACATCGCGCTGTTCTCGCGGCGCGGCCACCTGCTCGTGCCGGCCGAGGGCCGCACGGGCTACCGCTTCGTGTGTGATGACCCGGACGCGGCCCAGCCCGGGCCCTGCAAACATCGGCGCCTCTCGCCGGCGGCGATCGACGAGGCGGCGCGGCGTGGTCTCGTGGAGTCGTGCACGGCGGTGATCGGCGAGGATCTCCTCGGGCCGCAGCCTGTGCCGGCATGGCGCGCGCGAGGGCGGATATGACCTGGCCGTTCGATCCGCTCCCGCCCCTGTCGTTCGACCTGCTGATGGTCGATCCTCCTTGGGCCTTTGCGCTTCGCTCCGCGAAGGGCGAGGCGAAGAGCGCGCAGGCGCAGTACGCCTGTATGTCGCTCGACGCGATCAAGGCGTTGCCGGTCGCGCACCTCGCCCGCCGGGATGCGCTGCTGTGGCTCTGGGCGACGCACCCGATGCTGCCCCAGGCGCTCGACGTCATGGCGGCCTGGGGTTTCTCCTTCACCACCTCCGGCGTGTGGGTGAAGACCACCTCCGGCGGCCGGCTCGCGTTCGGCACGGGCTACGTGCTGCGCTCGGCCTCGGAGCCCTTCCTGATCGGGAAGTTCGGCCGGCCGCGGACGGCGCGCGATGTCCGCACCGTCATTATGGCCCCGGCCCGGGAGCACAGCCGCAAGCCCGACGAGGCCTACGCCGCCGCTGAGGCGCTGGCGACCGGCGCGATGCGGCGCGCGGACCTGTTCTCGCGCGAGACCCGGGACGGCTGGACCAGCTGGGGCCACGAGGCCGGCCGGTTCGACGCGCCCGCTCTCCAGGCCGCGGAGTAGCGCCATGGCTCTCACCCGCGATGAATGGCTGGAGAAGGAGCGCCAGGCCGAGGCCGCGCAGCAGGTGCGCTTCGACGGGCTGACGCGGCTCGCGATCGATCTCAGCGCCGATGCCGACGAGGCGGAGGCCAATGCCGATGCGCTCGCCAAGCTGCCGGCGGGCGACCCGGGCCCGCAACGCGCCAAGGCCGAACGGATCCGCCGCGCCGTCGAGCTCGTGGAGTTCGTCGCCGGCCGCCTCGACCGCGTCCACCTCCTGCAGCAGCCGGTGCCCTACCGGGGTGCGCGGTTCGGACAGAAGCAGCGGGGCACCGCATGACGACCTGGTCGCCTCAGCAGGATCGGGCGCTGAAGGCCATTCGCGAGTGGCATCGGTCGTCCGACGACCCGGTGTTCTACCTCGGCGGCTACGCCGGGACCGGCAAGACGACGATCGCCAAGCAGGCCGCGGCCGACTGCACCTCCGGCGGCGCCGGCTTCGCGCTGTTCGCGGCCTTCACCGGCAAAGCGGCGCTCGTTCTGCGCTCGAAGGGCTGCGCGGGCGCACGGACCATCCACTCGCTCATCTACACGGCCTTCGAGGAGGAGGAGACCGACGCGGAGGGGAACGTCGTGCGGGTGGTCCACCGCTACGGCCTCAACAAGCTCTCAGAGGTCGCGGCGGCGAGCCTCGTCGTCATCGACGAGTGCTCCATGGTCGACGAGAAGATCGGCAAGGACCTGCTCTCGTTCGGCACGAAGCTCCTCGTGCTCGGCGACCCCGCGCAGCTGCCGCCGGTGCGCGGCGAGGGCTTCTTCACCCGCTTCGAGCCGACCTTCATGCTGACGGAGATCCACCGCCAGGCCCGGGACAACCCGATCATCCGCCTGTCCATGGACGTCCGCGAGGGGCGCCGCCTGGAGCGGGGCACCTACGGCGAGAGCCGCGTAGTGCGCGGGCTCGGCCAGCGCGCGGTGATGAGTGCCGACCAGGTGCTCGTTGGGCGCAACGGCACGCGGCGGACCGTCAACGCCAAGATCCGCCACCTCCATGGGCGCGACCCGGGCCGCCCGGAGGTCGGCGACCGGCTCGTCTGCCTGCGCAACGACCGCAAGAAGGCGCTTCTCAACGGCGGGCTCTGGACGGTCGCTGAGGTCCTCGAGGACGACGGCCAGGCGGTCCGCATGACGGTCGCGTCGTGTGACATCGAGGGCTTGATGGTCGATGTCCGGGTGGCGCACCCGTTCTTCACCGAGCGCGTCGAGGACATCCCCTGGGAGGTCCGCAAGGGCTCCGACGAGTTCACCTTCGGCTACGCGCTCACCGTCCACAAGGCGCAGGGCTCGCAGTGGGATGACGTGCTGCTGATCGACGAATCGGGCGCGTTCCGGCGCGACAGCGCGCGGCACCTCTACACCGGGATCACGCGGGCGGCCGAGCGCGTGACGGTGGTGCTGCCATGACGCTATACCCCTTCCAGATCCTGGAGGAGCAGCGGCGCGGCAGCTTCCCTCCGCAGGCCCACGTCGACTGGTTCGCGAGCCAGGGCGTCGCGGCCCTGGACCTGTTCATGACCTGGGACGGCTACGCGCACCCGGTGCGCATTGACCGGGTCGCGTTCCTGGGCAACGACCGCTTCGAGTTCGAGCGGCACCTCAGGCGCGAGCGCGACGGCGTGGTGACTGCCTACACGGTCACGGTGCGGGACGTGCGCGGCTACGTCGCCGACATCGCCGCCTTCCACCCTCGCTCGGGCCGGGTGGCGGTCTGGCGGGGCGCCTGCGCGATGCTGGGCGAGGAGGAGCTGTTCTGCGCGCGGATGCGCGACGCGCTGCGCGTCCACCTCGATCCCCTGGGCTGGCTGAAGGCGCAGCGCCAGGGCGTGGTGGTGGTGAATGACCGCCGCGCGCGGCCACTGCTCCTCGAGGCGGGACCGCTCCAATGCGCGAGCGTCGAGCACGGGCGCGCGCTCCTCGGGATGCTGTCGCGCACCCGTCTGCCGACCGTCCTCGCCGACGCGCCCGAGGAGGCGGCATGAACAAGAACGTCGTGCACGTCCTGCCCACCGGCAAGGTGAAGTCAGCCGACGGCGAGCCGCGCCCGCTCGGGTTCGACATCGACCGGATGAACCGGGAGTACGCGCTGATCCTGATCGGATCGACCTCGCTCGTGCTCCACCAGGATCCCGACGCGCCGGTCGAGCACCGCGTGCGCATCCTGACGATCAGCGCCTTCCAGGACTGGTTCTCGAACCGCTTCACCGAGATTCGCACCGCCGACGGCGAGGTGAAGATGGTCACCTGGGCGGTGGCGTGGCTGCGCAGCCCGCACCGGCGCCAGTACGCGGGCATCGAGTTCCACCCGAACCCGGACGGGGTGCCGGGCAACCGCGGCTACTTCAACACGTGGCAGGGCTTCGGGCGGACCCCAGCGCCGAAGCCGAACGCCTATGCCGTGTTCCGCGACCACCTGCTCACCAACGTCTGCGGGGGAGACCCCGCGCTCTTCGCCTGGGTGTTCGGGTTCTTCGCCCACATCTTCCAGCGCCCGCGCGAGCGCATCGGCGTCTCGCTGGTGTTCCGGGGCAAGATGGGGTCGGGCAAGACCAAGGTGGGCGAGGTCATCGGTTCACTGCTGGGCGCCCACTTCCTGCTCATCGACGATCCCCGCTACCTCGTCGGGCAGTTCAACGCGCACATGACCTCGCTCCTGCTGCTGCAGGCGGACGAGGCGGTGTGGGCGGGCGACGTCAAGGCGGCCGGTCGGCTGAAGAGCCTCGTCACCAGCAGCGTGCAGATGATCGAGGCGAAGCGGGTCGACCCAATCCCGATGAAGAACTTCGTGCGGCTGATCATGACCTCGAACGAGGACTGGGTCGTGCCGGCCGGCAAGGAGGAGCGGCGCTTCTGCGTCGTCGACGTCGGCGACCGCTGCATGCAGAACAGCACCTACTTCGCCGAGATGGACGCCGAGCTCGACGCCGGCGGGCGCGAGGCGCTGCTGCACGACCTCCTGACCTTCGACCTCTCCTCGGTCGAACTGCGCCACATCCCGAAGACGGGCGCGCTCCTCGAGCAGAAGATCCACTCGCTCGACCCGATCGACGGGTGGTGGCTCGACCGGCTCACGTCCGGATGCCTGCTCGACGACGATGGGGAGTGGCTGCCCGAGGTCGGCTGCACCGCCCTCTACCGCAGCTACGTGGCCGCGGCCGACCGGATTGGGGTGAAGCGCAAGAGCGATCCGAATGCGTTCGGGGTGCGGCTGCACAAGCTGGTGCCGGGCCTCGCGAAGAAGCGTCCCCGTGCTGTGCCGGCACGGTGGAGTGAGGACGACGGGGCGAAGCGGCCCTGGCTCTACGTGATGCCGCCGCTGTCGGAGTGTCGTGAGGCCTTCGAGACATCGGTCGGGCAGGTCGTCGCGTGGCCGGAGGAGGACGGATTCGGGTGAGTGGTCCAAACGAGCTTGGACCACGGCGCCTTGCTTGGACCGCGTAAGTCATTGAAAGTAAAGGGTGGTCCAAACGGTCCAAACGGTCCAAACGAAATCGGGCCTCGTGCGCGCGGGCGCGAGCGCGGAACGGTCGCCCAGGCCGCGCGATTTTCCAGCAATTCGAAAAACCGTTTGGACCGTTTGGACCGTTTGGACCACCCTTTATTTTCAAAGAGTTAGATGGTCCAAACAAAACAAATCAGTTTGGACCACTTGGACCACTGCCCCAAGGAGAGCACCATGAGCGATGACCCCAGCACCCCCGCCGCCGACCTTGTGGGCCTGACCGCCGACATCGTCTCGGCCTTCGTGGCGAAGAATGCGGTCCAGCCCGCGCAGCTGCCGGAGTTGATCGCGAGCACGCACGCCGCGCTCCAGGAGCTCAGCAGGCCCGCCGTACTGGAGCCCGAGAAGCCCGTGCCACCGGTGCCGATCAAGAAGACCGTGACCCCGGACGCGATCATCAGCCTGGAGGATGGCCGCCCCTACAAGTCGCTGAGACGGCACCTGAGCTCGCGCGGCCTCACCCCCGAGCAGTACCGGGCGAAGTGGGGTCTGCCGCCGGACTACCCGATGGTCGCGGAAACCTACGCCGCCCAGCGCAGCGAGCTCGCCAAGAACCTGGGGCTGGGCCGCAACTCCGCCGGGCGGCCTCGTGGCAAGCGTTCCGGCGCGACGGCGCACTGAAGGAGGGCATGAGCGCGCGTGAGCCTGCTGGAGGGTGAGGGAGCGGGGGGTGGGGGTGGTGAACCCCCGTCGCCCCAGGCGGTTGCGGCGGGCCCGGATCCGCCGCGCTGGACCGCGAGGGACATCGAGCGATGGGTCATCATCCCGTTCCGGCTCCTGCGCGAGACAGCCATCATGGCCGGGCCCGGGAACGCGCTTCACTCGGTCGATCGGAATCGGCCGAGCGCCTCCTTCGACATCCTCGCATTCGCGCGGACGGTGTTGAGCGATCGAGACGAGCTGCTCGCACTCCTCACTTACGCGCGGATCCGGGCGGCCGGAGGCGACGCGGAGACGTCGATCGCGGAGTGGTGCCGCGAGAAGGACTGGCAGCGGCGCACCTTCGACCGTCGATGGAAACGGGCTTGTGAGCGGATCGCGAAAGCGAAGGACGAGGCGGATCGCCGGTCACGCGACCGAACGGCCTAAGCCCTTCTGGCACGGTTGACAGTGTCCAAACCGGCACGTGATCGGATCGAGCACAACATAAGCACAAGGGACTAAGACCGTGGCCGTTTCGACCACCGCTGGGATCCGCAAGACACCGCCCCTGGTCCCCTACCGCGGTCGCTCCCGCCGCGACCCGAACGACGCTCGTGGCGATCGCTACGACCGCCGTGGCGCCTACCAGCACGGCGCCGGCGTCGGGCGCCCGGCACGGCTCGCCGCGGTCGCAACAGCCGTCGTCGCGATCGACGATCCCCTGGAGCCCGGCAAGCGGCTCCTCGCTACCGTCAACCGCCGGGTCGACATCCTGGAGGACGAGCGCTCCCACGACCGGATCACGGTGAGCCAGTACGAGACCGCCCGCCAGGTGCAGGCCGTGCTCGAGCGCGCGTCCGGCGCGCGGCTCGGCTCGGGCGGCTGGGACGTCGGCGGCTCCCGCGACCAGACCATCGCGCACGAGCTCGCGGTCATCTACGCGATCGAGGACGCCCGCCTCGTGCAGAAGCTGCTCGCCCGCGTCGAGCGGGCGGTCGGCACGGTCGGCGCGCGATTCCTGCGGGCGGTGCTCGCGGACCGGATGAGCTTCGGGGCCTACGCGCAGGCCCGGGGTAAGGGCGGCGAGCGGGGCACCGCGCAGGTCGCAGCGCATTTCCGGCTGCTGCTCGAAGGCCTCGACGAGGCGTTCGTGGCCCGCGGGGTCGCCTCGGACATCGAGCGCTGGTTCCGGACCCCCGACACCGGCGAGGAGACCGACGCCCGCGGCAGGGTGGTGCCGGCGGGCCATGGCGAGGCCTGGGGCGCGGATCAGGCCCGGTTCGCGGAGCAGATGAACGAGGAGGCGGCCGGCCTCGCTCTCCCCGCTCGGCGGGGCTGGGACCGGGTCGCGGCCACGCGGCGGCGCCTCGCCTCCGACCGTTGACCCGACGGGCGAAAGGCGCCACAAGACCACCGTCCCGAGACGCACGCCCGCAGCCTCCCCGGCTTCGCGGGCGTTTTGCTGTCCGGAGGGACCGTGCCATGATCCATCCCCGATGAGCGCCCACGCGATCGCCAGGCAGATCCGCGACGAGGTCCGGAGTTTCCGGAGCCGCGAGCGGTTCCGCGATCAGGCCGATTACCTGGATCGCAAGGACGCGCACTGCCGGCGCGTCGAGGTCCTCGTCGCCGACCTCGTCCGCGCGATCGGCACGCCCGCCGCGCTGTCGATGGTGCCGGGCGCGCGCACCTTCGGGCGCCGGTCGGTGCAGGTCGTGATGCGGGATCGGCCGCTCGCCAAACGGGCCTGACGAGAGAACTCGGAACAGCCATTCGGCCTTCTCGCTCCTGCTGCCTCCGCAAGAGCGCGGAGGTTGGATTTTTCCGAATTCTTGGACTTCGCTGTGTTCTTGGAAATACGAATTCGGTATGCTTCCAAAATCTTGGCCGAGTTCGGATGGATCCGACATGCAGGGCTCGAAGCGCGTCACCAAGATGATGCACCGTCGCCGGAAGGCGACTCCGAGTGGTCTTGTTGAGGATCGTCCCCGCGTTGTCGGGTATGTGCGTGTCTCGACAGAAGGTCAGTTCGCGGATGGCTTTGGCCTCGACGTTCAAGAGCGGGCTATCAGAGCTTTTGCTCTGAGCCAGGGCTACGACCTTGTGGAGATCGTCTCCGACTGCGTGTCCGGAGCGACGCCCCCAGGTGATCGGAAGGGGTTCTCGCGCATTCTCGAACTTGCGGCCGAGCGGGCGTTCGGCATCCTGCTGCTCTACAAGTTCGACCGCCTCGCGAGGAACGTCCTTCACGCCGTCACGAGCGTGCACGCGATGCGCGACCAGTTTGGTGTCGTGATCCGGAGCGTGACAGAGCCGATCGACACGGCGAGCCCCATGGGCGAGATGATCTTTACTGTCCTCGCCAGCATGGCGGCGCAGGAGCGACAGGTCATCACGGAGCGCACCTTCGGGGGCCGGAAGGAGAAAGCGACAAAGGGCGGTTTCGCGGGTGGCGCGGTGCCCTACGGCTACCAGCGTGACAAGGACGGCGGCCTCGCCGTGAATGAGGAGCAGGCGGAAATCGTGCGCCGCATGTTCCTGGAGCGGATCAGCGGGAAGACACTCGCCGCGGTCACGGATAGCCTCAACGTCGACGGCATTCCTTCCCCGACCGGGAAGCGGTGGAGCATCAGTTCGGTCGCCTACCTGCTCGATAATCCGAAGTATCGTGGCGCGGTCGAGTATCTTTTTACGTGGAATGGCGCGGACACCCACGTGCTGCGCGAAGGCCAGCACGACCCAATCCTGACCAGCGACTTTCTTCAGCAAGCGGCACGACTTAGGCCTTCGGCCGCTGCCAGCAAGCGCAAGCCTCGCGCGGCTTAACCGCTCTCCATCATCGCGGCGCGTTCTCGCTTCCGCCCCATCGGGCCGGGTCCGAGACGCACGTGCTCCAGCCGGGCACTCACGTCGCGATCATCGGCTGACCCGATCCCTCACAATCCGGATTCCTGATGCGGTCGATCCCCTTCGCGGTCGCCTTCGCGACCTCGCTGCTGCGCGCCAAGATGCAGCATCAGCCCCTGCCGCCGCCCGCGAAGAAGAAGCGCCGGCTGAACCTGGAATCGCAGCAGCGCCGCCGCCTCGTCGGCGCCAAGGGCATGCGCCCGTGAGGCGGCCCGGCCTCGCCTGCGCGATCGAGGCGCGCAAGGCCGAGATCGCCGCTCGCGCCCTCGACGTTATCCGCCTCCTGCTTGGCGATCACCCGCCCGGGCCGCCGATCGCGCGCTCGGGCTCCGACTTCCCTCCGATGCGCGTGGTGCGCCCGGCCCGAGAGCTGTCCCGTGGGTGCGTCCGCTGATGGGGTCCGGGCTCCTGCTGGTGGTGCTGGTCTGCGCCAAGGGGCTCGCGCCCGACGCCTGCACCCGCGAGACGGCGCTCGACGTCATGACCCAGCCCGTCCCCACGCCGTTCGCCTGCATGCTCGGCGGCCAGACGATGGCTGCGCGCGAGGGGCTGGACGCGGCCACCTACGCCAAGGTGCTGTGCGAGCGCCGCGACCGGCCGCCCCGCAGCCCTTCGACGGCGCGCTCTGGCTGATGCTCCAGCGCCAGCATTTCCAGGGCTGGCCCTGATGGACGAGCCGACCCTCGCCGAGGTGCTGCAGCTGCAGGCCTGCGCCGTGGAGATCTGGTGGCGAGCGTGGCTCGCGCTGCCGACGGCGCTCCTGCGCACACTCACGCCCGCCTGAGAACAGGGCCCGAACAATGGCGTTCCAACCTGGGCAGTCCGGCAATCCCGGCGGTCGACCGAAGGCGATTGCCCGCGTCCGCGACCTCGCACGCGAGCATACCGAGACGGCGATCGCCGTCCTGGTCGAGATCGCGACGGAGGGCGAGAGCGAGGCCGCGCGCGTGTCGGCCGCCTCCGCGATCCTCGATCGCGGCTACGGCAAGCCGACGCAGCCAGTCGACGGGGATGGCGAGGGCGGCCCCGTGTCGCTGACGGGCCTGCAGGTCGTGTTCGTGCGGCCCGATGGTGAAGGCTGAGTTCCCGGAGCGCCTCGCCTTCCTCTTCGAGCCCGCGCGCTACAAGATCGCCTACGGCGGGCGCGGCGGGGCCAAGAGCTGGGGCTTTGCGCGGGCGCTCCTGATCATCGGCGCGAGCCGGCCGCTCCGGGTGCTCTGCGCCCGCGAATTCCAGAACTCGATCGCCGAATCCGCGCACGCGCTTCTGGCGCAGCAGATCGACATGCTCGGCCTCTCCGGCCTCTACGAGGTCCAGGACAAGCGCATCCTCGGGGCGAACGGCACCGAATTCATCTTCAAGGGCCTCCGCCACAACATCGCATCCGTGAAGTCGACCGAGGGCGTCGATATCTGCTGGGTGGAAGAAGCCCGCACCGTCTCGAAAACCTCCTGGGACGTTCTGATCCCGACCATCCGCAAGCCCGGTTCCGAGATCTGGATCAGCTTCAACCCGGAGCTCGAAGAGGACGAGACCTACAAGCGGTTCGTGAAGGCCCCGCCGACGGGCGCGGTGGTGGTCAAGATCGGCTGGCGGGACAATCCGTGGTTTCCGGGTGTGCTGCGGCAAGAGGCGCTTGACCTCCAGGCCCGGGACCCGGCCGCCTACGCCACGGTCTGGGACGGCCACTGCAAGGTGGTGCTCGACGGCGCGATCTACGCCAACGAGATGCTCGCGGCGACGCGTGAGGGCCGGTTCACCAAGGTCCCGCACGTGCCGGGCGTGCCCGTGCACACGTTCTGGGACCTCGGGCGGGCGGACAAGACCTCCGTGTGGTTCGCGCAGCAGGTCGGCGACGAGTTCCACCTCATCGACTTCTACGAGGCCCGCGGCCACGTCTTCGGCCACTACCTCGCGGTGCTCGACGAGCGGCGCGAGGCGCAGGGCTACGCCTACGGGGAGCACTGGCTCCCGCATGATGCCCAGAACGAGCTGCTCGCGGCCCGCCGCACCATCGAGCAGCAGATGTGGGACGCCGGCCACCGGGTGCGCATCGTGCCACGCTGGTCGGTCGCCGGCGGCATCGAGGCGGCCCGCAAGCTCTTCCCGCGCTGCTGGTTCGACGAGGAGCGGTGCGCGGACGGCATCCAGGCGCTGCGGAACTACCGCTACGACGTCGATCCCGACACCGGGCAGTTCTCGAAGACCCCGCTGCACGACGCCTACAGCCACGCGGCGGACGCCTTCCGCTACTTCGCCATCGGGATCGCCGAGCCGGTGCCGAAGGCCAAGCCCGAGGCCGGGCCGAACGACCGCTACGCCAGGCGCCGCCGCGAGCGGAGCATGCCGACAGGATCAGGATGGGCCGCGTGAGCGACACCGACACCGACGACGCGCCGGACCCGTCCGAGCAGGCCGGCGCCGCCCGCGACGCGCTCTTCCTGCGCCTCAAGGCCTGGTACCGCACCGACCGCGCAGCGTCCGACGGCTGGCGCAAGGAGGCGCGGGTCGATTACGACTTCGCGGCCGGCCGGCAATGGGAGGACAACGACGTCGCGGTGCTGCGGGATCAGCAGCGGGAGCCGATCACCTTCAACCGGGTGCTGCCCGTCATCAAGGCGGTGGCGGGGTCGGAGGTCAACTCGCGCCAGGACATCCAATACCTGCCCCGCCAGGTCGGCGAGGCGGCCCTGAACGAGGCGCTGACGGAGGCGTCGCGCTACCTCGCCGACGAGGCCGAGGCCGAGGATGAGGAATCGGACGCCTTCGTGGATCTCGTGACCTGCGGCATGGGCTGGGTCGAGATGCGCCTCGATTACGAGGTCAACCCGGACGGCGCCTACGTCGAGGACCGGGTCGACCCGCTGGAAATGGTCTGGGATGCCAGCGCCGTGAAGCGCAACGTCGCGGACGCGCGCCGCCTCTTCCGGGCGCGGAGCATGGACATCGCCGAGGCGCAGGCGATGTTTCCCGATGTCGACCCGTCGGAGATCGATGCGGCCTGGGCGGACGACCGCGAGGGCGAGACGCACCATCAGATCCAGCCCGGCGAGCGTCGCGTCGACCGGGCGGAGACGAGCGACGGCGGCACCCGCAGGGTGACGATCGTCGAATGCCAGTGGTGGGAGCGGCAGCGGGTCATGGTGCTGGCCGATCCGGCCACCGGGCAGACGCACGAGGTTGATCCGGCGACCGCCGCCACCATGCAGGCGCGGGCCGAGGCGCTCGGCATGCCGATCGAGGCGTATGGGCGCATGAAGCGGGTCTACCGCCGCGCGTTCCTCGGCGCCGTGGTGCTGGAGGACGGGCCCGCCCCGGCTGGCGACCAATTCTCCTACGCCTGCATGACCGGCGACCGGGCGCCCCGGGATCAAGGCGGCTGGTACGGGGTCGTGCGCCCGATGCGCGATCCCCAGCGCTACGCCAACAAGTGGCTGTCGCAGACCATCGACATGCTCAACCGCCAGGCCAAGGGCGGGCTCCTGATGGAGAAGGGCGCGGTCGAGGACCAAGCCGCGTTCGAGTCGAGCTACGCGAAGCCCGGCGGCATCTCCTGGGTGGCGGACGGCACCCTGACCTCGGGCAAGATGAAGGAGAAGCCGCTCCCGCAGCTGCCGGCCGGGCACTACCAGCTGATGGAGTTCGCGATCATGTCGATTCGCGACTCCTCGGGGGTGAACCTCGAGCTGCTGGGCCAGAAGATGAACGACCAGGCCGGCGTGCTCGAAGCCCAGCGCAAGCAGGCCGCGATGACCATCCTCGCCACCCTGTTCGATGCGCTGCGGCGGGCCCGCAAGCACATCGGCAAGGTGCGGCTGTACTACATTCAGAACTTCCTGAGCGACGGGCGCCTCGTGCGGATCGTCGGCGACGGCGTGCAGCGGGTCATCCCGCTCCTGCGCGACGTCACGGCCGGCGAGTACGACGTCGTGATCGACGAGGCGCCCTCGTCCCCGAACCAGCAGCAGGTGGTGTGGGCGACGTTCGTGCAGGTGCTGCCGATCATCAAGGAGATGATCACGCCGCAGGTGCTGCTGGAAATCCTGCCCTATTCGCCCTTCCCCGACAGCTTCGTGGCCAAGATGCGCGACCTGCTCGCGAACCAGGGCCAGGACCCGCAGGCGCTCGCGCAGCAGCAGATCGCCATGAAGACCGCGCTCGCGAAGATCCAGGACCTGAACGCGGGCGCGAACCTCAAGAACGCCAAGGCCGCGCGCGAAGGCGGGATGGTCCACCACGACGCGACCGCCTCCGCCATGGATGCGCTCTCGACGCTGGTCGGCGCCGCGCGCCAGGCGCAGCCCCAGGCCGCTCCCGCGCCCGCGGCCTGACCCTCTCCGCCCGGCCGGCGCGTCAGTCCGGCCTTCGTCCCTTCACGTCACGAGGACACACCCATGACCGACACCGATCTGGTCTCGGCCGACGACTGGTCGGCCGAGGACGAAGCCGCGTTTGCCGCGATGGCGCAGGGCGAGGCCTCGGCGGCCGAGCCGCCCGCGGCGGAGGCCGGCGGCACGGCGCCCGCGCCCGAGGCCGCGACGACCGCCCCCGCGGCGCCCGCGCTGCCCGACGACCACGTCGTCGACCCGGATGCGGACAACGTCGACGACCAGGAGGTCAACAAGGGCAAGTTCGTCCGGCACGGCGCCTTTCACAAGGAGCGCGAGGCCCGCAAGGCGCTGCAGGCCGAGAACGCGCAGATGCGCGACCACCTCGCCCGGGCCGACGAGCGGCTGCGGCTGCTGACGGCGGCGATGCAAGGTCGGCCGGCCGGTACGGCCCCGGCGGCGCCCGAGGCCGCTCCCGCCGCGACGGTGCCGAACCCCGAGGAGGACATCTTCGGGTACGCCAAGCACCTGGAACAGCAGATCCAGGAACTCCGCAGCGGCCAGCAGAAGACCGCGGAGACCCTCCAGGCCGAGCGCCAGCACGAGACGACGGTCCGGAGCTACCAGGCCGATGCCGCCCGCTTCGCACAGAGCGAGCCGGCCTTCGGCGCCGCCTACCAGTTCCTCGTCGAAAACCGCGCGCAGGAGCTGGCGCTCAACGGCCTATCGCCGGCCGAGATCTCGAAGGCGATCCAGGCGGACGAGTTCGCCCTCGCGCAGTCCTGCCTCGCCGCGGGCGTGTCGCCCTCCGAGCGGCTGTTCCAGATGGCGCGCCTGCGCGGGTTCTCCCCGAAGGCGCCGGAGCCCGCGGCCGCGCCGCCCGCGGCCCCGGCCGAGACCGCCGCCGAGCGCCAGGCGCGCGTCGAGGCCGGCGCCCAGACCGCGGGCCGGAGCCTGTCGGCCGCGGGCGGCGCGCCGGCGGTCGAGATGACGCTCGATCGCCTGCTCGCGATGTCGGATGCCGACTTCGAGGCCTACTGCGCGAAGAACCCCAAGCGGGTCGATGTGCTCCTCGGGAAGGCGGCCTGACCATGCACCACCTCTCGCGCGCGGCCGGGCTCCTGCTCGGCCTCCTCCTCGCGTCGGGCGCGCAGGCCCGGGCGCCGATGGAGACGAACCAGCTGGTCGACGACAGCGGCACGCCGATCGGCACGACCGCGAACCCGCTCTTCACGGCATTCGGCAGCAGCGCCCTCACGGTGAATCAGGGCGCGCCGGGCCCGGCATGGCCGGTCCTCGTCGGGCAGTTCAACACCAGCCTCCCGACGCTCGCGAGCGGCGCGACGGGCTACCTCGCGGTCGACAACGCGGGCCGGCTCCTGCTCGCACCGGCCTCGTCCGTCGCGGTCTCGAACTTCCCGGCGACGCAGGCCGTGACCGGGACCGTGAACCTGGGGGCGGGCAGCGCGGCCATCGGCACCGTCGGGGTCACCTCGCTCCCGAGTCTCCCGGCCGGCGCGAACGCCATCGGGTCGGTCTCGGTCAGCAACCTCCCGGCGACGCAGGCGGTGTCCTGGTCGGGCCAGAGCGTCGGCCTGACCGGCGCCCTGCCGGCCGGCAGCAACACGATCGGATCGGTCAATGTCCTGGGCGGGAATACAACGGCCCTGAAGACGGACGGCAGCGCGACGGTGCAGCCCATCACCGCGACGGCGCTGCCCTTGCCGTCCGGTGCGGCGATCGCGGCCAAGCAGCCCGCGATCGGCACGGCGGGCGCCCCCTCTACGGACGTCCTGACCGTCCAGGGTGCCGCGTCCATGACGGCGCTCAAGGTGGACGGCTCCGGCGTGACGCAGCCCGTCAGCGGCACGGTCGGCGTCTCGAACTTCCCGGCAAGCCAAGCCGTCACCAACGCGGGTACGTTCGCGGTCCAGAACACGGCGGCGGTGGTCGGCGGCAACGCGGTGGCGGTCAAGGTCGACGGCTCGGCGACGACGCAGCCCATCACCGCCGCGTCCCTGCCGCTTCCGAGCGGTGCCGCGACCTCCTCCAATCAGGCGTCGGAGATTGCGGCCCTCGGAGCGACCTCGGACGCGGCCTATGCCGGGTCGGGCACCGCCTCGATCATCGCGGCGCTCAAGGGCGTCTACGCGGCGACGCTCGCGCCGCTCGCGGCCGGCAGCAACACCATCGGCTCGATCGCCAACATCTCGGGCACCGTCAGCCTGCCGACCAATGCGGCCACCCTCACCGCGCAGACGGCGGTGCAGAGCGCGCCCGGCACCTCGGCGTCCACCGCGCAGGGCGTCCAGGGCGTGACGGGCGGCGTGCCGGTGACCGTCGCCGCGGCGTCGGGCGTCACGCGCTCCCGCCTCTCCTGCACGCTCCCGGCCTACGCGTCGGGCGGCAACATCGTGTGCACCAACGAGGCCGGCAGCCAGACCACGACGGCGTGCGCGGCCAACACCGCCTGCCTCGTGAGCGCTGCGAACGCGGCCCGGAAGACGGCGGCGGCGACGGTGCGGACAGCGGGCGTGACCTGCGACCTCGGCTACACCTCGACCGTGGCGCCGGGCAACGCGTCCGGGATCGACGGGCCGGGCGCGACCACGGGCGCGCAGGGCGGATCCGTGACCGAGACGCCGGCCCACACCGGCACCTATTACGCCGCGTGCGGGGCCGCCGCGACGCTCGTCTTCGTGCAGGGGCAGTGACATGCGGCTGATCCGACTTTTCGCGCTCCTCGCCGCGTGGCCGGCCTGCGCGACGGCGCAGGAGCTGCGGTCTCCTCCCGGGCAGCCGTTCGGGCGCGTGCAGTCCTGGAGCCCGGCCGACGGGTCGGGCGCCGGCCTGACGCTGACCGTCCAGGATGCGACCTACGTCCGGCGCGGGCGGACCTGCACCGTCACGTTCGCGATCACCTACCCGGCCACGTCGGCGAGCAACGGCGCCGTTCTCAACAACCTCCCCTGCGCACCGGCCAGCGGAACATCAAGCCGCTTCGGTGGGGCCGCCAGCTATACCGACGCGGGCTTCGTGCCTTTTCTTCTCCTCTCCGGGTCGGCGGTGCAGATCTACAACATGAACGGTGGCGGCGTCTCCGTTTCCACTCTGAGCGGCAAGAGCGTCCGCGCCTCGCTGGTCTTCGAGACCGACTGATCCGGGCCTCGCCGCAGGTCGCACCCGCGGCGAGTTCGCCCTTGACCCGACGGGCGATCCGCGGGACATCACCAGCGTCCCGAGACGCACGCCCGGAGCCCCACGGCTGCCGGGCGTTTGCATGTCCGGCCACGCCGACGGCTTCGGGGTCGGCACCCATTGCACGATAGCTCAGGGCAGAGCGGCCGGCGGCGAGATGCCCTCTGGGGCCGGCCGGCGACATAGCGCGGATCCGGCTGACCACCGGGCGAGCGCAATCCCCCGGTTGGTCACCGGGTGGGTGACGGCGGCTCGAACCCGCCTCGTGCAGCCAGTTTCGACCGGATGCCGCGCAGACCGCGCCCTCATGGGCCGCCCGCGCGCGTCCGCGTCGCTCCGCCCGGTCCCCGTCACGGACCCGCTCGGCCACGTCACCGCCTTCGCCTGAGCCCCGTCAGCGGCTCCCGCCCACACCCGTCCCCACGGTCACCAGGGGGCTTGGGTTCCGTCCGCCGCGCGACGTGACGCCCGGCAAGAGACCCCTCCCCACATCCCCCTGAAGGACATTCCCATGTCTTCCACGACCTATGGGCTGAACGACGCCCTGGCGGTGAAGCTGTGGTCGCGCAAGCTCGCCGTCGAGGCCAACCGGGCGACCGACATCGCCCCGCTCTTCGGCGAGAGCGACGGCAGCGTGATCCAGATCAAGACCGAGACCCAGAAGGGCGCCGGCGACAAGGTCACGTTCGGCCTGCGCATGCAGCTGTCCGGCAACGGCTTCACCTCGTCCGACCGCGCCGAGGGCAACGGCGAGCAGCTGTCGACCAACTCCGACGCGGTCTCCATCGAGGAGCTCGGCAACGTCGTCGGCGTCCGCTCGAAGAACACGATCGACCAGCAGCGCGTGCCCTTCGACCTGCGCGAGCAGGCCAAGAGCGGGCTGTCCGACTGGTTCAAGCTGCGCACCTCGGTGACGTTCTTTAACCACGTCTGCGGCAACACCGCCGCCAACAACCCCGCGGTCGACGGCTCGGGCGGCGTGAAGTTCACGGGCAACAACGTCGTGACCGCCTCCACCCGGGTGATCCGGCCGAACGCCCGCGCCAACGACGGCGCGCTCGTCACCGGCGACATCTTCTCGCTCGACCTCCTCGACGCGGCCGTCGAGGTCGCCAAGACCGGCGGCAACGCCGGCGACGTGATGATGCGCCCGATCGAGATCGACGGGATGAAGGTGTGGCTCTGCTACCTGCATTCGACGCAGGTGACGCAGCTGCGCCGCAACACCGGGACGGGCCAGTGGCTCGATATCCAGAAGGCGGCGATGACCGGTGGTGAGGTCACCAAGAACCCGATCTTCACCGGCGCGCTCGGCATGTACAACAACGTCGTGCTGCGCGAGTCCCAGCAGGTCACCCGCGGCGTCTCGGCCGACGGCACCTCCTCGGTCGCCAACACCCGCCGCGCGGTGCTGATGGGCGCCCAGGCCGCGACCTGCGCCTTCGGGAAGGCCGGCGGCCCGACCACCTACCGGTGGAACGAGGAGATGTACGACCACAAGCGCGAGCTTGAGGTCTCGGCCTGGACGATCTGGGGTCTCAAGAAGACGACCTACAACGGGCGCGACTTCGCCTCGATCGTGATCCCGACCTTCGCGGCCAACGCCGCGTAGGCGATCCCGCTCTCCACCCGCTGAACCCGGCCGCAGCGCCTCCGCGGCGCCGCGGCCGCTCGCCCATGCCCTGATCCTCCGGAGGGTCCACCATGCCCACCAACACCGCTCCGACCAAGCCCCCGGTCCGGAGCCTG
Source organism: Methylobacterium sp. JK268 (assembly GCF_054052225.1). Lineage (NCBI taxonomy): Bacteria > Pseudomonadati > Pseudomonadota > Alphaproteobacteria > Hyphomicrobiales > Methylobacteriaceae > Methylobacterium > Methylobacterium sp. JK268. The sequence continues at coordinate 29,121 of NZ_JBSVZN010000039.1, forward strand.
CCGACGCAGCAGGTCCACTACCTGCGCAAGACCGTGACCTTCGCCGACGCCAACCTCGGCACCGGCGTGCCCTTCAAGAACGCGATGCCGGTCGGCGCCATCATCACGGGCCTGCTCGTCGTCGTGGAGCAGGCCTTCAACGCCGGCACCACGAACGTGCTCACCGTCGGGTCCGCCCCGGGCGGCAGCGATCTCGCCACCGGCAGCGACACCGGGGCCGGCACGGTCGGCGCGAAGCAGCCGACCACGGCCTCCGCGCTCGGGCGGCTCACGGCCGACACGGTGCCGTACGTGACTTTCACGTCGACGGGCGCGGCGCCGACCGCGGGCGTCGCGGACATCGTCATCAGCTACGTGCCGCAGGGCTCCGAAGTCTGATGCGTCCCTCGCTGTGGCTGCACCTCGCGGCCACGGAACTCGACCTGGCGGCGGAGCCCTGCGCCCCGCCGCCCCCGCCCGCCCCGGAGCCCGTCCCCGATGCCGACCCCCCAGGGAGCCCCGACCCTCGGCGACCTCGTCGCGGAGATCGAGGACGACATCGCGCGGGCCGACCTCAACGCGCAGGTGCGCACCGCGATCGTCCGCGCCATCCGGCATCACCAGAGTGAGCGGTTCGGCTTCAACGAGCGGGTGCTGACCTTCCAGGCGGTCCAGGGCGTCGACACCTACGGCGCCGGCGATCTGCCCGACATCGCGACCCTGCTCGCCATCGACACGCTCGTCGTCGTGCAGAGCGATCAGGTCTGGGCCCTGCAGCGGCGCCCCGAGAGGGCGATCGAGAGCGTGCAGCAGGCCAATTTCCAGGGCTGGCCCTGCTTCTACTCCTACCTCGACCGGTCCATCCGGATCGACCCGGTGCCGGACGCCACCTACACGCTGCGCCTCACCGGCCACGTGCGGATCCCGCCTCCGGGTGCCGATGACGAGACGAGCCCGTGGGTGGACGAGGCCGGCACGCTGATCGCGGCCTGGGCCAAGCGTCACCTGGCGCTCAACGCGCTGCGCGACCCCCAGATGGCGGCGATGCAGCAGACCGCCGCCGCCGAGGCGCTCACCGAACTGCGGGGCCGCGCCAACCGCGCCGCCTCGTCCGGCGTGATCCGCGCCCACGACCTCTAGACCGCCCGGAGACCTGCCGTGTCGCTCCCTTCGATCACCGATTATTCCAGTCTCGTCACCAACCTGTCGGACTACCTGGCCCGCAACGACCTCGAAGACTATTACCCGACGTTCATCGAGCTCGCCGAGAAGCGCCTGAACTCGGCGCTCAAGGCGCTGGGCATGCAGAGCACGAACGCCCTGGCGCCGGGAGCGGACGGCAACTGCGCGCTGCCGACCGATTACGTCGAGTGGGTCTCCGTGGTGTGGACCCCGAGCAGCGGAGGGCGGTCGCTCGGCCTGCGCTACGCGGAGCCGAACGCGCCGGAGGTGACCAACCGATTCCGCCCGAACGGGCCGCCGCAGTTCTACACCATCGCGGGCGGCAAGCTGCAGCCGCAGCCGCCGCGGGCCGGTTCCTACGCCCTCACGTACTACCAGCGCATCCCGCCGCTGACCGCCGCGGCCACCACGAACTGGCTCATCGGCACCGCCCCGCAGGTCTACCTCTACGCGGTGCTGGCGGAGGCCTACGCGTTCCAGAAGGACGAGGAGAAGGCGTCGCTCTGGACCAAGGCCGCGGAGGAGCGCCTTGCGCAGTTCATGGCCGAGTCCTCCTCCGGCAAGGTCGGGCGGCGCGCCGAGCGTGACGCCGAACAGGCGGCCGAAATGGTGGCGGCCAAGGCCATCAGCTGAGGCGGCCCGTGGCGTCGGTCCCTCTGCCGGCCTACGCGCCCGACATCGCGTCGCTCGACGCGGCCTCGGCCGCGATCGCGCTCAACGTGGTGCCGCGCGCGGACGGCTACGGCCCGGTCCTGGGGCCGGCCCCGCTCTCGGCGCCGCTGCCCGACGACTGCCGCGGCTTCGTCGCGGTGGTGTCGCCGCGGTTCGGCACCTGGACGTATTTCGCGGGCACCCGGACGCGGCTCTACCGCTACAACACCACCACCACGGGCTGGGACGACGTCTCCGGCCGTAGCGGCGGCCTGCCCGACGGCGACGTCTGGCAGTTCGCGCTCTACGGCTCGCGGCTGGTGGCGCTGCACCTCGGGATCCCGCCCCAGGTGATGGACATCGACAAGGACCATGGCTTCCGGGACCTCGGGGGCGGCCCGCCGCGGGCGCGCACGGTCGGCATCGTCGGCGAGTTCCTGGTGCTGGCCGGGCTCTACGGCGCCCCGAACGCGATCCAGTGGAGCGACCTCGGAAACCCGGAATTCTGGACGCCGGGCCTGCGCACGGCGGGCCACACCGCGGACGGGCAGCAATTCCCCGACGGGGGCGCCGTGACCGGCTTCTCGGGTGGCGAGTTCGGCGTCGTGTTCCAGGAGCGGGCGATCCGGCGGCTCACCTTCTCGCCGGGGAGCCCGGAGGTCTTCGACACCTCGATCGTCGAGGAGGCCCGCGGCTGCGTCGCACCTTGGGCGCTGGTCAAGGTCGGGCCGCGCACCTTCTTCCTCGACCAGGACGGCTTCTACGAGTTCACGGGCGGCGTCTCGGCCCCGATCGGGGCAGAGCGGGTCAACCGCACCTTCCTGGCGGCGGTCGACCCGAACCGGAAATCCTCGACGCTCGCGGTGCGGGACGTTTATGGGCCACGGGTCTTCTTCCTGTACCGCACCGCTGGCGCGGATCGGGCCCGCAAGTCCCTCCTCGATGCGGCGCTCTGCTACGACTGGCAGCTTGACCGGTGGAGCGCGCTCGCGCTCCCGGTGCTCGCCGGCATGGCGACCGCGACGCCGCCCGCCTCGCTCGACGCGCTCACCGGCTCGATCGACGCCATGACGATCTCCTTCGACGATCCGTCGTATGCCGGCGGCATCCCGGCGCTCGGGTTCATGGGGTCCGACAACCGGCTGTCGCTGCTGACCGGCCCGCCCCTCGAAGCCACCGTCACCACCGCGGACACGATGCTGGCCCGCCCGAATCGCGCCTTCGCGCGCGGTGTCCGGCTTGATAGCGACGCCGAGGACTGGCGGGCCGCGGTGGCGACGCGCGAGACCCTTCAGCGCTCCGCCGCACCGGCCTGGAAGCCCGAGACCGCGCCGACGGTGGAGCGGTTCGCACCCTGCCGCGCGTCCGGGCGCTACCACCGCATCAAGGTGCGGATCCCGGCCGGCACGGACTGGACCTACGCCAAGGCGGTCGAGATCGACGCCACCGCGGAGGGGATGCGGTGATCCTGCCGGGCCTCGGCGAGACGAGCCTGCGCCGGATCGTCCAGGCGATCCGCGACATGGGCACGGGCGGCACCAACGCGCTCGCGAACGGCCCGGTCGACCTCGCGGCCGGCGACCGCACCGTGGTGGGGGACGCCCGCTGCGGCCCCGACAGCGTCCCGGTGGTGGTGCCGCTCGACGCCGCTGCGGCGGCGGCGCAGGTCTACGTCATGGCCACCGCGGCCGGCAGCTTCACGCTCGGCCATCTGCCCGGGGCGGGAGGGCGCCGGGTCACCTACGAGCTGCGGCGCCCCTGATGCGCCTCTCGGCGGTGGCGGCGCCCGACGTGCCGGGCGTGTGGCCGCGCGTCCGGCCCTGGCTCGCGGCGGCCTGTGCGCGGCCGGGCTGCGATCTCGCCCCGGCCGATCTCCTCTCCGCGATCCTGGCGCGGCGCGCACTCCTGGTGCTGATCGGTCCGGCCGAGGGCGAGCCGGTCGCGGCCGGGGTCAGCCAGGTCCGCGAGGCGCCCGACGGCGGGCGCACCGCCTGGGTGCTCGCGGTCGGCGGCGCCGGCGCGCGGGCGTGGCGGCACACGCTCGCCCTCCTCGAGGACGGCGCCCGAGCCAAGGGCTGCGCACGGCTCGAATTCGTCGGCCGCCCGGGCTGGCGGCGGCTCCTGCCGGACTACACCGCCGCGCCCTGCGAGGCGGGCACCCACTACAGCAAGGATCTGCTCTGATGGGCGGCGGCACCAAGACGGTCACCACCAACACGTCGCAGAAGACGGACCCCTGGGCTCCGGCACAGCCGGCGCTTCAGGGCATCCTGAGCGCGGCGACGAACGCCTACACCTCGGGGGCCGGCCAGGGGGTCTACACCGGCCAGCGCGTCGCGGGCCTCGGCGACACGACACAGGCCGGCCTCAGCGCGATGGCGTCGGGGGCGAGCCAGGGCACCGGCGTCGCGAACGGGGCGAACAGCTACGTCACCGGGCTCCTCGGCAGCGGCGGATCGACAGCCGGCACGCAGGGCGCGGCAAGCGCCTACCAGAGCATCGGCCGCGTCGACACCTCGCCGACCGCGGGGCTGCTCGGGCAGATCGCCGACCCCAACGGCACGGGTGCGCAGACCGCCGCGAAGCTCGCCTCGGGGGGCTATAACCTCGACACCGCGGGCGGCTACCAGGGCCTCCTTGGCGGGCTGTCGGGCCAGAGCCAGACGCAGAAGAGCCTCCAGGACGTCGCGGACGGGAAGTACCTCTCGGGCTCGAACCCCTACCTCGCCGACATCGTCCAGCGCTCCGGCGATCTCGCGGCCTCGAAGGTCGCGCAGTCGTTCGCGGCCTCGGGCCGGTACGGCTCGGGGATGTTCTCGAATGCGGCAGCCGACGCGGTCTCGGCGAACGCGAACAACCTCCTGTCCCAGGAATACGACGCGGAGCGCACCCGGCAGGCGCAGGCCGCGCAGGCGATCGACAGCGCGTCCAACACCCGCACGAGCCTCGCGCAGGGGCTGCTGGGCTCGATCGGCAGCACGGAAGCCCAGAACGCGGCGCTCGCCGCGCAGGGAGCGCAGCTGGGCCAGGCGCAGACCGGGCAGGCGCTCACGGCGGCGAGCCAGCTGGCCGGGCAGCAGGCCACGAACGCGGGCCTCGACGCCACCGCGGCCTCGGGCCTCGCCGGAATAGCCTCGGGCGACCGCGCGGCAGCGCTCGCCGGCGTCGGGGCGGGCTCGACCGTGCAGGGCCTCCTCACCAACCCGGGCCAGACGCTCACGCAGGTCGGCGGCATGCAGGACGCGGCGCGCCAGGACCAGATCAACGCCGACATGACGCAGTTCTCGCAGCAGAACAACGCGCCCTGGCAGGGCCTCGGGCTCTACTCCAGCGTCGTCGACCCGATCGCCGGCATGGGCTCGTCCTCGGTCGGCACCAGCGTGCAGCAGGTGCCGCAGCCGAGCCTGTTCCAGCAGGCGCTGGGCGGCCTGACCTCGGGCATCGGCCTGCTCGGCAAGACCGGGGCCTTCCCGAGCGCCGGCTCGGCCGGCGGCGCAGGTTGGCTCTCGGCATTGTTCGCCTGACGCCCGATGTCCTCCTCCCCCTTCGGCTGGCGCGGCCCGGCCCTCGACGAGTTCGGGCGGCCGCTCGATCCCGACGCGCCCGGCAACCCCGTGGCACAGGGGCCGGCGGCCGCCTCCGTGCTCGGCCAGACCTGGCCCGCCCGCCTCGCCCAGAGCGTGGCGTCGGCCGTGACGGCGCCATACCGCGCCTACACGGGCGACCTGCCGGTGTACGACCCGATGACGGGGCACACGACCGATCAGGCGATCGACGCGGCGAACGACATGGCGGGGCTCGCGATGACCGGAGGCCTCGGCGCGGGCGTGCGCAAAGAGGCGGGCGAGGCCGTTCTCGGTGCGGGGCCGATCCTGACGCACGCGGACGATCCGCTGGCGGCCCTCATGGCCGGGCTCGACACGGCGCCTACTCCGGCGATTGCCGCGGCGCCGGTCGGCCGAGGCGCGGCCGGTCGCCTCGATCCGGCGGCGCCGCAGTGGGATCTCTACCACGGCACCAGCGCGCCGGACTTCGCTCGCTTCGATCCGACCGTCCCCGGCGCGCGGGGCGGCGGCATGCCCAGCGAGCGCGGCACCTTGTTCTTCTCGCCTTCGCCCGACGAGGCCGGGGGCTACGCGTTCGGGGATGGCGCCCGCACGATCCGGGCGACGGTCGACCCGGGCCGCTCGGCCGTGTTCGACCTCCCCGCGCTCATGCGGGACGATCCGAGCTTCGTCGCGCAGGCCCGGGAGACCTTCCTGAGGGACAATGGCGGGAAGCGCCCGGCGGCCCTCGGCAAGATGTTCGATGACCACCTCGCCCGGGTGCAGCAGGCCCACGACGAGGCGGACCGGATCAACGCACAGATGGCCGCGCTCGGGGCTTCCCCGACCGCGCAGCCGAGCGTCGCCTTCGGGTATGGCGCGTCTGGCGCCGCGATCCAGCGGGCCCGCGAGCAGGGTCTCGACACGGCCATTCTGCGCGGCCTTGGGGAAAGCGCGGGCGGCGACCAGATCGCCGTCCTGACCCCGGGCCGGGTGCGCTCCTATTACGACCCGTCGCAACTCCTCTACGGGGCTGTCCCGGCGGCGGCCGGCCTCGCCGCGGCGGCAGGTTCGGGCGGTGATGCGAAAGCCGCCCCCGCCGCTCCCCAGCCCTTCGGGCTTCTCCCCTACTTCGCCGCGCGAGGCCGCTGACATGGTCGCAGGATTGGGCTTGCTGTCCCCGAGCTACGGCGGCCTCTCCGCGGAGGATCTGCTGCGGCGCCAGAAGGGCATGCCGCAGGCAATCCCGCTGCAGGACCCGGTGTCCGGGCTGCTCCAGGATCCGACCGCCTCGGGAGTCTCGCCGAGCGTGCTGGCGTTCGGCCAGCTGCCGGCGCCGCAGGCGGACGCGGCCCCCGCGCCGTCACCCGCGCCCGCACCGTCCCTGCCGTCGATGACCCGCGAACCGCCGCCGCTGTCGCTGCGCGTGCCGCCCGGGCCGACGGCGGCCGCGAGCCTGCCGGCACAGCCCGCGGGGGCGAAGCCCGCTCCCGGCGCTGACGATGAGGAGGATCGGGCGCCCGCGAGCGCGCCGCTGCCCCCTGCACGCCCGGCCGAGTTCGGCGGCGCGCCCGGCGCCCAGCCCACCGACATCCGCCCGCCAGTCGCAGGCGGCCCGGCCTCGCCCGCGGCGAGCGGTGGCGGCTGGAACGGCCTCCTCTCCGGCCTCGGGGCCAACAGCGACCTCCTCATCGGCATCGGCGCCGGCCTGATGAGCAAGCACGGGTTCGGTGCCGGGCTCGCGGCGGGTATTCAGAACGGAGTGACCCTGCAGAACACCAGCGCGGCGCAGGGCCTTGCTCGGGCCAAGCAGGCCGTCGAACTGACGAAGCTCGGTCAAGAGCAGAAGAATATCTCCGCCAATGCCAACTTTGTGAAGAACAAGATCCCGGGCGTTCCCGACGACGTTGCGTCCTCTCTCGGCGCGAATACGACGTTCATGAATGAACTGTTCAAGGGGCTGGTGCCGCCGCAGGAACTCTACAAGCAGTTCACGGATAAGGACGGGAACGTCTGGAGCCAGAACCAGCGCACCGGACAGGCGACGGTCGCGCTCAAGGCGGACGAAGACAAAACCCAGACCCCGCTCCTCACTCCGGAGGACCGCGCCGCGGCCGGCATCAGGCCCGACGACAAGCGTGCCGCGTGGAAGGACGCCAACGACAAGGTCACCTTCGAGCCGCAACCCCCTAGCACCACGATCAATATGCCGCCCGTCGAGAGAGCGGAGCAGGCCAAGATCGGAGAGTCCCGTGCCAGCGTCATCAACACCCACATCCAGAAGGGGGACGCCGCCGAGCAGCGCATTCAGACGCTCGACCAGATGCGCGCGGCTCTTGACGCGGCCGGCCCCAACCTGACCACGGGTCCGCTCGGAGAGGGAGTGCTGCGCGCAAAGCAGGCGCTCGGCGGAGCGCTCGGCACGACGCTGCCAGGCACGTCCGCGACCGAGATGTTCAACAACATGGGACCGATCCTGGCCGGCGAGGCGGCGCGCGCCATCACGGCACGACCTGCGCAGATCGAGTTCACGACAAACCTGAACGCCAAGCCCGGCCTGATGAACAGCCCAGAGGGCAACCGGGCGATGATGGATGTGATGCGTCAGCGCGCCGTCATCGACAAGGATCTGTCGGACATCGCGGCCCGGGCACCCGACACAGATACGTTCCTCAAACAGAGGGACACTTACCTTACGGAACACCAGATGATTAACCCCTTCACGGGGCAGCCCTTCGGCAGCGCGTCCGCACCACCTCCGCAGCCGAACGACCCGCTCGCCTCGGCGCGCGACGCCATCGCGCGCGGTGCCGACCGCAAGCAGGTGATCCAGCGACTGCTCCGGAACAAGATCGACCCTCGGGGGCTGTGACGTGGCGGATCTCACCTTCGATGACCTGATCCCGACCCCGAAGAAGGCGCCGGCGGTCTCCTTCGACGACTTGATCCCCGATCAAGCGGCGACCCGGGACGGTGCAACGGTTCAGCCGGCCAGGGTGACCGTGGTGGAGCCCAGCCGCACTTCCCCATCGCCCGGCGTCGAGGCGGCGTCGACTGGAGATGGTTCGGCCGCGGTCGGGCGCGGGATCGTCAACGGCGTGCCCGTCGTCGGCCCCTACCTGCTGGGCGGCCTCAACCGCGTGGCGGCCGGTGTCCGCGCGCTGAAGAATGACACACGGTTCTCCGACGAGCTCGCGAACGTCGAGCGCTTTGGGGAACGGACGGCAGCCGAGCACCCCGTCGCCTCGACCGCCGGCGAGCTCGGCGGCGGAGTGCTCGGCACGCTGCCCGCGGTGGCGGCGGCACCGGCAGCGTTCGGGATCGGAGCTGGTGGTCTCGCGGCCCGCTCGGCGGCGTCAGCGCTGACCGGCGCGGCGATCGGCGGTGCGGACGCGGCAGTGCGAAGCGATGGAGACCCTGGCGCGACAAAGACCAGCGCCGCTATCGGTGGCGCGCTCGGCGCGGTCTCTCCCGGAATCGGCAGCCTCGTCGGTCGAATGGTTGGCGCCCGCGCGGCCAACCGTAGCGGGCAGGCTCTCGTGCACGAGGCGCTCGACGGCGTGTCCGAGGAGGACCTCGCCGCGGCGCAGCGCCTGATGGAGCAGTCCCGCGCACTCCCAGAGAACGGCGTCGGTCTCACCCTCGACGAGGCGCTCGGCCGCGTCACGGACGGCCGCACGGGGCGCCTGTCGCAGGTCGCACGGGTGGTCGCCAACTCCGGCGGCGAGGGCGGCCGGATCATGAACGACTTCTATGCCGCGCGCCCCGGCGAGGTGGAGAGGGCCGGACGCGCAGCGTTCGACGCGATCACGCCACCCATCGAGGCGCCTTCGACGCTCGGGCCGGATGTCCAGGTCGCGGCCCGGTCGGGCGTCGCGGAGACGCCAGAGGGACAGGCGCTCGCGGCCGCGCAGGCGGCGGCCGGGCCCCGCACGACGCCGCTCCAGGCCGGCTCGATCGTGCAGCCCGAGTTGCGGGGCTTGGTCGACCGTCTGGAGCAGGCGCGCGACCGCCAAGCGGCCGTCGACTATTCGGCGGCCCGGGCTGCGCCCGACCGGGTCGGGATCGACCGCACGGTGAGCGTCGAGCGGCCGGGCGAGCCGATCGTCACGCCCTCCCAGGGCCCGCCCTCCTTCACGCCGGAGGCGCCGGCGCCCGCGGAGGCCTTCGCCGCGGCTGCGCCCGCGGCGCAGGGCCCCCAACCGGGCGAGACGCTGGCCCGCTACATCGCCCGCAACGGCGGCATCGCGCCGACCCCGGACCTGATCGCGGCCGGGCTGCACGAGTTCACGGTGCCCGGCGCCGGCCGGGTCGTGCGCGAGGGCGGCAAGCCGCTCGACGGCTTCTGGCGCCAGGATCTCCGGGATGCCGGGTACTACCGGCCGGATGCGGACGGCTACGCCACCTCCGACATCACGAACGACCTCATCCGCTCGCTGCAGAACGAGCAGCGCGGCGGCGCGCAGGTCGGGCGCCGCCCGGTGAACCAGCAGGCCGCTCCCCAGGCGCAGACGGCGGGCGCGGCCCGCGACGAGTTCGAGAACGCGCTGGGCCTCGCGCAGGCGCGGGCGGCGGCGGACCTGCAGTCGGTCGGGGTCGACCCAAACAGCCTGCATCCCGCCGTCCGGGACCGCGTCGTCGGCGCGCTGATGCGGGGCGAGCACCACAACGGCGCCGACGCGCTTGAGGCGGTGGTGCGCGGGATGCGCGAGCCGCCCGCTCCGACGATCACACCGACCACCGTGACGGAACAGGTCTCCGCACCGCGGTTCGGGCAGGTCAACCCGCAGCCCGCGCTCGACGCGCTGGATGCCCAGCTGCGCACCGCGAAGGGCGATGTCCGCTCCGCCCTCCAGGGCACGCGGCGGGACGCCTTCGAGGGCACGCCCGACCCGGCGAGCGGCGAGCGCGGACTCGACCTCACCGTCGAGGGGAACCTGCACTGGCGGGAACGCCTCGATCAGGCCCTCGCTCAGGCGGTGAGGGACGGCGACGGCACGAAGGTGCGCGATCTCCAGATCGTGCGCTCGGCCCTCGACGACCAGCTGAAGGCGGTACCGGAGGTCGCGACCGCGGACGCGAATTTCGCGGCGAACTCGCGCCCGCTCGAACCCTTCCGGGGCAACACCCCGCTCGGCCGAGTCGTCCAGCGCGACGACCTCACCGGGCGCACGGCGACCCCGGCCGAACAGGTGCCGGGCCTGCTGTCGAGCCCGAGCGCGGCCCGCGAGTTCGCGGCGATCGCCCCGCCCGCCGCGCGGGACGCGATGTCCCGGCGGCTCACGACGCAGATCCTCGACGGCGTGACTGACCCGCAGGGCATGGTCGATGCCGGCCGCTTGCGTGGGGCGATGCGCGAGCACGAGGATGTGCTCGGCGCCTTCCCGGATGCCGCACAGCGCCTCGGCGCGGTGGCGGCCGCCCGTGAGGGGCTCTCTCGGGTCGAGGCGACGCCGCTGGGTCGGCTCGCCACGCAGACGCAGACCGGTCGAGACGCGATCCGGGTTCTGTTCCCAACCAATCCCGACCCGCATTCGGCGCAGGAGGTGGCGCAGGCGGTCTCGGCGCTCGCTCGCCAGAACCCTCAGGTCGCGCGGCACCTCGTGCGCCAGCACGTCGAGAGCGTCTTCAACGAGGCAACCCAGAGCCTGAAGGGCGGCCCCGCGCAGTACGGCGGCGCAGGTTTCGCGTCCGCCGTGCGGGGCAACCCGCAGCAGGCTCAGAATCTCGAGGCGGCCGTGCGCGCGCTGCCGAACGGGGATGTGGCCTGGGGTGGTCTCGATAAGCTCCTGACCACCCTCGAAGCGACGGGCTACAGGCCACAGAAGGGCTCGGACACCTATTTCAATCGGGTGATCGGCGAGCGCCTGAAGGAGGGCCATGGCCCGATCGGCAAGGCCGTGACCGATGTTGCGACGGGCGCGGCGGCCGGCGCTAGCGTCGGCGGTCTGACCGGCGCGCTTGGTGGCGCCGTCGTCGGTGCTCGCCGGGCGGCAGGTGACCTGATGACCCGGGCGCGCATGCTCGGCAGCACGGAAGGGATCGCCCGCATCCTCACGGATCCGGCTGCCCTGCCGGATCTTCGAGCCCTCGCTCGCGCACCAGCCGGGAGCAAGAACGCTGAGCTCTTCGCGACGCGGCTCCTCACCCTCGCCAACGAGGGCACGTCAGCCCTGAGAGCGCCCCGCGCGGCGTCGGCGCGCTGAGTCGCGCAGGACGTAGACGAGGCCGGCGACCCACAGGGCGATCATTGCTCCGGTGACGACGGACCCGCCAAAGGTTGCGTCCAGCCAGCCGATCGTTCCCGGGACCGTCCGCCGAAGCACCAATGCGATCGCCTCCATGATCGCGAGGAACAGCACGAGCGCGAGAATGCGGCGTGGCCAGGACATGATTGTACTCTATCCCGTCGCTAGCTGTGGACCAAAATCGCAGAGAAGTGCCACCGACTGATTGCATTCTGATCGACGTTCATTTCTGGCACCTCCGCTCCTCAAATTCTCCAACCGAGTAAGTTTATTAAAATCAGAACTATTATAAGTACTGTCAAACAGTAAATCACCCTGTTTAGGTTTTTAATTCTATTCAGAAGGGAGATCGAGTTGCAGAGTGCATGTGCTGCATCTTGTCTTGCATGCGCCAATAATATGTCCCGGGTGTTTTGATCTAAATTGTATGCGTCTCTTTGTTTCCCAGCGAGTCCGAGATCGCCGTTGAGCGTGTCACGGGCGACAGCATAGTTGTCCCAGCTATCTCCCTTCATACCAAGGGAGCGCTGCGCTTTTATGGCAAACATCAAAGCGTCATCTCTGGCATTTTCGCCGCTATTCCGCGAGCCAGGCGGCCTGTCCCAAGATCCTAGGATTTTGTCAGCATCACTCATAGCGTTCTCACGTCGGACGGAAGCCTACCAATTATTTGTGAATTTTGGAAACGCACCGAACATCACCAATAGCGCTCCGCAGAACGTCATGAAGCCGGCAGCGATGGTGACCCGGACGACGAAGCGGCCCGCCTCGATCTCGGGAATCGCGAGCTGCGCGGCGAAGTAGACAAGCGCACAGCCAACGACGATGCATGCGATACGGCGGGGCCAGGACATGGCTGGACCGTATCAGCGCAGAGGCGCGCGTGTGTGGTAGCACGGTACCGCCCGGCTGCACGCCTGCAACAACTTCGTGTTTGCTCTTTGTTTTCGCAAATCATTGCTCGCCTGCAAGCTCTTCGATGATTTGCGCGGTCACCCGGCTCATAGCTTTGCTAAAATCACCAGCCTCTTCTGTTAGTTCACACACTTGACGGCCAAAGGGTTTAGTTTCAAAGTCATAAATCGTCTTCCCGCAAACAACCGCGCCTAGCACATTTGCCCCCGCTTCTTCTAGGACCTCCTTAACAGCGAGCATATTTCCACCGCGCGTCAGAAGGTCGTCGATCAGAACAACATTTTTCCCTGCAACATCTTCAATCAACTCAATCTCTGGTTTGAGGGCGGCCTTGCGACGCTCTCCTCCCTCGCTTGCTTTGGTCAGCTGACGCCTCCATCTGAGGACATCCCTCACGCTGTTTTTGTATTCCGTCGCTCTTGTGGCCTCGGTCACCATTTCGAGAGAACGAGACGATTTAGCGTTCAGGGTTGCATCCTTCGATGGGATTGGAACTAAAATAACGCCGTCCCCCCATCCCTCTTCTTTTATCCTCTTTTCAATAAATTTTCCAAATCCATCCCTAGCTTGAGCGAAGTTGTCTTTGCCGATATATCGTTTGGAGCCATCGTGCGTTATTACATAAAATCTCCTCTTGAACGATCCCATTTTGACCGCCCAGACGTAGAAGTTCGCGTTCCAGTAATCTTCCGGTCGTTTAGCAATTTGCCTATGCGCTAAGTCAGAGTAGTATCCACAGATAAAGTGGACTTTCATCTTTTAGATCCTGGAGAGAATGTCATTCGAGCTGGTGAGGACAACGGTCCGCTCATCTTTCAGAAAGCGGGCTGGCCATGTCACAGCAGTGTCGTCCAGCACAGAACGCAGGATGAAGAGCCATCGCCCTTGCTTCAGGCATTCTGCGGCTTGGTGCAGGGTGCCGGAAGTGTCGGAAGCCTCCACGATCACAGTGGCGTCGCTCAAGAGCGCCATCACGCGGTTTCGTTTCGGGAAGTTCGATTTGTAGACCGCTTCCCCTTCAGCGAAGGGAGATACAAGCAGGTGATGTTGGGCGATGTCGGCCTGCATGGCTGAGTTCTCGTTGGGGTAGGCCTTCTGGAGTGGCGTACCAATTACGGCTGCGGTCTTACCGCCCACCTTGATTGCGCTCGATAGGGCCGCTGTATCAACACCGCGCGCAAGTCCGCTTACCACCAGGATACCGGCCTCGGAGAGTTCTCGGGCAAGGCGTGACGCCCTCCGCCAGCCCTCTTCCGACACATCTCGGGTGCCAACGATCGAAACTGCCTTGCGACTCAGGAGCGACACGTCGCCAGCGCAGTGGATGAAAGCGTCTCGTGTCCCGTACGATCGCAGCAGATCAAACTGCTTGTCGTTTACGACAGTCCGTCCTGTCGAGCGGATCAAGTCCTGCAACTCATATCGCTGCGGCTCAACCGGCAGCCGGTAGCGAACACGGCCGGGGCTGGACCGTCCACCGCCATCCGCTCTACTCGCCTCAATCACCCGACAACCACCCCGCGTCGTTTCACTCTTCAACGAGCCCAGAATACATCGCGCTCCCGCCAAGGCACGGCTGTGGAAGCTTTTGCACACGTTTTGGACTCGTACCCTACCAGCAGTCCGGCACCGCATTGCGGTATCACCGTACCGCTTGCACCCGACGGGCGATCCGCCGTAAACCACCACCGTCCCGCGCCGTGCGCGCGGGCTCGCCAAGGCCGCTCCTCGTGGGCGGCCTTGCGCGTTTCAGGAGCCACGATGGCCCCCTCCGATCTCCGCTCCGCCCTTGTCACCGCGGCGGGCCAGCTCGGCGTCTCGCCGCTCGATCTCGGGACGGTAGTCTCCTACGAGACCGGCGGCACCTTCGACCCCTGGCAGCGCGGCCCGACCACGAAGTGGGGCACGCATCGCGGGTTGATCCAGTTCGGCGAGCCGCAGGCCCAGAAGTACGGTGCCTTCGAGGGCCAGAGCGCGGCCGACCAGCTGACCGGTCCCGTCGTCTCCTACCTGCGGGACGCCGGCGTGCAGCCCGGGATGGGGCTCCTCGACCTCTACTCGGCGGTGAATGCGGGCCGGGTCGGGCGCTACGACGCCAGCGACGCCGCGGCCGGCGGCGCGCCGGGCACCGTGCGCGACAAGGTCGAAATGCAGATGGATGGCCACCGCGCCAAGGCGGCGGCGATCCTCGGCGATGGGGCCGCCCCATCCACCGCATCGGGCACGGGATCCGCCGCGCCGTCCGCGCCGCCTGCCCCCTTCGGGCTCGCGCCGCCCTCCCCCTCACCGGGGGACGGCGGCGCGTCCGCGCCCGCCTCGCCCCAGCCCGACGACTCGGCCGATTTCACGCGCCTCGTCGCCCAGCTGACCGGCCCGTCCAGCCAGGCGGGCGCGAGCCAGGCCGCGCCGCTGCCGGCCGCCCCTGCCGCGCCGCCCCTGCGCGCCCAGCCGTTCGACGCGGCTCGCTTCTTCGCGCTGCTGCCGCGGCGCTGACCCGCCCTCTCCTGCTGCCGGCTGCGGCCTGGGTGCGCGAGCGCCCCGGGGCGGCTCGGCGCGCCCGGATCCTCGCCGATGCCGAACCCCTACCTCTGGTCGACCGACCCGGGCTCGAACGACCTCATCGACGGCGATTGCCCGTTCCCGGAGGGAATGCCGCCGCCCCAGGTCAACAACTCGGCGCGGGCGGTCATGGCGGCGATCGCCATGATGCGGCTCGATCAGGCCGGCGACCTGACCGCCCACCTGTCCGGCTCGACGTACTCCCTGCCGCTGCACGGGCCGGACCCGGATCCCGGCAAGCCCTTCTGGTTCGCGTGCTTTCTCGACGCACCGTCACCGGGGCCGGTGGCGCTGCAGATCGGGAACATCGCGCCGAAACCCCTGCTCCGGCCGGCAAATTGGGATTGCGCCCCGCAGACCCTCGTCTCGGGGGAACTCTATTACATCCACTGGCTGCCGAGCCTGGGTTGCTACCGGCTGCTGGCTCCGGACGTCGGGAGCCCCGGTGTGATCCGCATGCAGGGCGGAACGGATTATTCGCGGGGCTGGGTGCCGTGCGATGGGCGCACGCTCTCGCGCACCAGCTACTCGGCGCTCTTCCTGGCGATCGGTACCGCGTTCGGGGCCGGCGACGGCTCGACCACCTTCGCGGTGCCCGACCTCCGCGGACGGGCGCCGTTCGGGGTGGACTACACGGGCACGCGGCTGACCGGCGCGGGCGGCGTCGGCGGCAGCCTCGGCAACGCGGGCGGCGCGGAAACCGCGACGATCGATATCAACCACATGCCGAGCCACTCGCACGGCGTCGAGATGGCCCCGGCGGGCGCGCTCGCGGGCGGCACGACCGGCAACGCCGGAGGCCACGATCACGGCGGCACCACCGGCACCACGGGCTCTCACACCCACACCGGCACGACGGACGGGGGCGGCAGCCACACCCACTCCGGCACGACGGACAACCAAGGCAATCACACCCACCCGGTGCAGTTCAAGCAGCAGGCGGTGTACGCGCTCGGACAATCGGGGGCGGCTGTCACGGACATCGGGGCCGACCGGTCCCCGAATACATTCGACAATACAGACGCCGCGGGCTCGCACACGCACAACCTGAACATCGGCGGGGTGGGCAACCACACCCACACCATCACGACCGACGCGGCCGGGGCGCACGCGCACACCATCGCGGCCGTGGGCGACCACAGCCACAGCTACCCGGGCGTCCCCAACCACACCCACGCCACGACGATCGATGCGACCGGAGGCGGCCAGGCGCTGCCGCTGATGCCGCCCGCGCTCATCGTCAATTTCGCGATCCGGGCCTGAGAGCCCGGCCGCCCCCGTCCAACCGAACCGGGAGCCCCCGATGGGAGCCTTAGAGTGGTCGCCGTCGCCCGATCGGAACGCGACGGCTGACCCGACCCTTGCCGCTGCGGACGGCACGTCCGCCCGCGAACTGCCGTCGAGCCTGCGCGGCGTCATGGCGGGCGTCGCCGCGCTCGCGGCGGACCGGGGCGGCGGCCTCACGACGGCTGGCACCGGCAACGCCTACACGGTCGCCACGGCCACGGGCATCCGGAGGCTGCGCGACGGCATCGCGCTCCTCCTCAAGATCGACCACGCCAACACGGATGCGCCGTTCCTGGAGGTCGACGGCACGGGGCCGCGGCCCTGGCTCGATCGCGCGGGCAATCCCCTGCGGTCCGGGACGCTGCAGCCGCGCCTCTACCTCTGGTGCGTCTGGTCGTCCGACTTCGGCGGCTGGGTCTCGGACATCGCCTCCGGCCTGACGGTCGGCCTGTTCGACACCGCGATGCGGGCGTGGTGGCTGTCGCTGCCGACCGACCCGAGGGGGATCGGACCCAACGCACCGTGGCGGAACAACGGTACGGTGGCGTGGACCGGCGTCGACAACCCCGCCTTCACGATCGACAGCCCCGAGGGACGGCGCCTGACGCTGACCCTCATCAAGGAAGCGCTGCCGACCGCGCCGGATGGTCTGAACCCCGGCGATCCCTGGCTCAACGGCGACACCATCGCCTTCGTCCCCGTGTCCTGAGGAATCCCCGATGCGCTCCCGCGTGTTCGCGGCGCTGCTCGCGCTGCTTTCCCTCGCTGTCCTCACGGCGCCGGCCGCGGCGTTCACGGCGCAGAACGCGACCAAGTATCCGAGCCCGGATCTCTACCGGCCGAACGTGGACGACGTCATCGTCCAGGGCGGGATCTTCTCGGGCTTCAGCCTGCGCAACATCCTGGCGGCGCTGCGCCCGCAGGTGGACAACGTCGCGGCGCTGAAGACCTCGCCGACGTGGTTCAACAGCATCCGCCGCAACGGCTTCGCCGCGCCCGGTGACGGCGGGGCGATGGACTACACGTGGTCGGCGGCGAACTGCACCGCGCCCGATGACGGCGCGCAGGTGCAGCCCACGGGCCGCATCGGGTGCTGGATCGCCGACCCGGCCGGGTCGGAGGTCGACATCCGCATCTGGGGGGCGCGGCCCGCCGCGCCGGTCTACGATGGGGCGAGCTTCGCGGCCGATGTGGCCGATCACGGCGGCGCGAACGCCGTGGTCAACGACCGGGCGCTCGCTTCGGCGTTCGCTTGGGCGTGCAAGACGCACATCCCGCTGTATCTGCCCTATCCGGGCTCGCTGCAGTACCACATCAGCACGCCTGTCGTGATCGGCAATGGTAGCCGCACGTCATATTCAACGTGCAACAACGTATCTCTCAAGATCAAGGGAGCCTACACGGAATCAACGCCCGGCACGTCGCCACCGCTTGGGCTGCCGTTTTCCTACATTGGGCCGGCGACCAATCAGGCGGCCTTTACGCTGCAGGGGCCGGCGGCAGTTCTCAACATGGAAGGTGTCGGCGTCGACTGCCATCAGCGCTGCGCCTACGGCTTCAACGTGGTCAATGTGTTGAACAACGACTGGAAGAGGATCGTTGTTCAAGGTCACACCAGGGCCGGCCTCCGGATCGTCGGCACGCAATTCAACACGTGGGGCGGGTCCTCGGAAGGGTCGCGCTACCGGGACATGTGGCTGGTCGTGCCGGGTCCGGGCGGCGGCGGCATGGAAATCGGCGACAGCGCCTGTGTCTCGCAGGTCGTCGTCAACGGCGTTGTCACCAATCCAGATGTCGCATGCAATCAGACCTCCGTCATTGCTGATAAATTCGAGAACGTTACGATCAATTGGGATAGCCAGACCGACGGGGTGTGTGGAATTCGGTTCGGGGTGGCGCAGCAGCTGACTTTCGAGCGTATGCGGATCACCTATGATCCCGTCCGCGGTGGTAACAAAGGCAACCCCATCTGCATCTCCCCGCCGCCTGGAGACTTTGGTTTCCCGACGGACATTAAATTCGATGGGATGCAGTTTCAAGGAGTGGTCGATCCCGGTCCGGCCAATTGGGTGCCCTACAGTGGGGGCATTCGGTTTGAAGGGTACAATACTGCGCAGTCTCCGTTTCCGTATTCGACAACGTATGGTCTGTATACCGGAACCGATACGTCTCGGAACGAGTATCCTGGGCCGGCATCCTGGACGCCGGTCGACGCGAGCGGCGCGGGCCTCGCCCTCAACGTCGCGAACGCGAACTACATCAAGCGCGGCAAGACGTGCACGGTCACCTTCGCGCTCACCTATCCGACGACCGCGAACGCCGCCTGGCCGGTGATCGGGGGCATCCCGGCCGCCTGCACGCCGCTGTCCAGCCCGAACGCGCAGTACGGCGGGCCCGCCGTCTACTCGGACGCGGGGTTCCTGCCGAACATCCTTGCCTCGAATACCGGGGGGCAGCTGCAGATCTACAACGCCCTGACGGGCGGGGGCATCCGGAACGCGGACCTGAGCGGCAAGCAGATCCGCGGCAGCATCACCTTCCCGACCAACTGACCCCACCCTGGAGATCTGCATGGCACCGCCGCTCGATCGCGCGGCCTTCTTCGCGCGCGTCCGCACCGCTCCGTTCCCGGGGCATCTCACCGCCCCGCAGGTGGCCGGGCTCACCGCCCTCCTCGACGCCGCACCGGCCGGGACCTCGGCCGAGGACCAGGCCTACGTGCTGGCGACCGCCTTCCACGAGACAGCGGCGACGCTGCAGCCAGTCGAGGAGATCGGCCGGGGCCGGGGCAAGCACTACGGCCTGACCGACCCCTCGACGGGCAAGGTCTATTACGGCCGCGGCTACGTGCAACTGACCTGGAAGGCGAACTACCTCAAGGCGCAGACCGCGTTGGGTCAGCCCTTCGTGGCGCAGCCGGAACTCGCCCTGCGGCCGGACCTCGCGGCGGCGATCTGTTACCGCGGGATGACCGAGGGCTGGTTCACGGGCAAGCGGCTCGTGAACTACTTCGGGCCCGGCAAGGCGGATCCGGTCGGCGCCCGCCGGATCATCAACGGCACCGACAAGGCCGAGATCATCGCCGGCCACTACCGAGGCTTCCTCGCCGCGCTCCAGGCGGGCGGATTCGGGCGGGCCGCGGTCGCGCCGCCCGATCCGGAACCGCCCCGTCCCGCCCTGCAGCCGACGAAGCCCGCCCCCTCCGGCGGGCTTCTTCGTTCCGGGGCGCAAGCCGCCGGATCGGCCACCCGCAGCCTGCTCGCCGGCACCTGGCGCGCCTTCCATGACGCGCTCTCCCGAAAGGCCTGACTCGATGCTCGATCGCCTCAAGGGGTGGCGGACGCTCGCCATCTTCTCCCCGATTCTCGCGCTGTCGCTGCTGGAGCAGCTGCAGGCGATCGATCTCACGCCGCTGTTCGCCGCGATGGGGATCGCCGAGCCGAGCCGCGCCGCGATTCTCACCGGCATGAGCGTGCTGGCGGTGGTGCTGCGGGTTCTCACCAGCACGCCGGTCGCGGGCTCGGCGCCGCGGGCTCCCGGGGGGCAGCCCTGATGGAGTGGGCGATCGCGCTCGTCGGCCGGCTCGCAGGCTTCGTCGGTTCGGGCCTCATCAAGACGCTCGGCAACTCGGTCATCGACCCGCTCGTCAAGACACTCCAGAACGGTCAGAACGCGCAGCGCGACGTCGCGGTGCAGACGCTCCAGGCCGAGGCCTCCGCGAACGCGGCGAAGGCGGCGATCGCGCCCGCCTTCAAGGGGCTCGTCTACGGCATCGGCATCCCACCGGCCGTGCACTTCGGGGCGATGTGCCTCACGAAGACCTTCGCGCTGGGGTGGCCCTGCGAGCCGCTGCCCGCGGAGTATGTCGGGGTCGAGTGCACGATCCTGACCGCGTTCTTCGTGTCCTCGCCGCTCACCACCCTCGCCCGCGCCGGCGCCGCCCGGCTGCTCAAGGCCTGAGCCTCCCCGCGCGCCCGGGGCACCGGCCGCGCCGCGCACCTCGAGACCGCCATGACCCCCAGCGTCCCCCACGTCGATGCCCGCCTCTCGGCACTTGAGACCCGCGTCGAGGGGATCGCGGGATCCCTCACCAACGTCGCCACCACGCTGACCGCGCTCGGCGAGAAGCTCGACCGAGGCAAGCAGACGCCGTGGGGCGTGATCTGGTCGGCGCTCGGCGTCGCGATGACGGTGCTAACGGTCGTCGGGGGCCTCGCCTACTGGCCGATCAAGGAGGGGCAGGCGGACCTGCGCGCGTCGATCCTGCTGATGCAGGAACGGAGCGACCGGCGGGTCGAGGCGCTCGCCGCGGGTGTCGTGCCGCGGGCGGAGCATCAGGAGCATTGGCGCCGGCAGGAGCGGGATTTCGGCTTCCTGCGCGAGCGGGTCGCGCGGGTCGAGGAGCAGATCGAGAAGCGGCTTGACCGGCTGGAGGCGCCGCGGTTCAGGCCCTGACCCACCGCCTCATCCACCAGCCATCCACAGGCGCCCCGGGCCTCGGCTCGGGGCGCTTTTCTGCGTCTGGGCGCCTCTCTCAGCGCACAGCTCACTCGGCGGCGGGTCCGGTGAGCCGCATCGCCTCCTCGCCCGAGAGCCCGAGGGCGAGGAGCAGGCGCAGGAACGCCGCGACCGTGCCGGGCACCGCCGTCTCGCCGCCCTCCCACCGCTGTACGCGGCGGACATCGACGCGCAGCAGCCGCGCGGTCCCGCTCGGCGTGAGGCCGAGGGCCGCGCGCGCCATCCGGAATTCCCGATCTGTCACGCGTCCTCCGGATCCGGCGTCCACCCATCGGGCCACGGCACGTCGCGCCCGACCACGACGGGCAGCGTCGCCGGAGCGTCGGCCGGCCCCGCGCTCCAGCCGGTCTCTTCGCGGAGACGGGCGTAGAGCGAGAGCATGTCCGTCATCACGCCGACATCGCGGGAGCCACAGGCCGAGCAGCGCAGGCGCAGCGCGATGTCCGGAAAGGGCAGGTCGGCCGGGAAACGATCGGTGCTGATAACGGCACCGTGCCCGCAATCCGGCGCGGTACAGTGCACGGCGGCAGTGCGGTCGCCCTCGGCCCGGAGTTGTCCGATCGTCGGCGGCCGGATCTCGCGGCCCTCAGCGTCATAGGCGCGGCGGGGGTTGCGGCGGCGCATCAGCCGCCGGCGAGCATCTCCGAGAAGTCGTCCGGCACTTCGCCGAACCGCCCAAGGATCACGACACCTTCGAGCTCGCCCGTCTCGTTGTCGGCCGTGATCTGGAGCGCGGCCGCGCCCGGTTTACGGGTTGCGATCGCCTCGGCGCGCTTCAAGGCGCCGTTGCCGGTTGGGGCGACGTCCCGGGCACCTGGCACCAGCCGCTTGCGCTTCACCTCGAAGGTCTGGATCAGGAAGGTGGTCGCGCTCGCCATGGTCGCCTCCGGGCTGCTCCTGCTCGGAGCCCGTGTGTTCTGATTTCGTTCTAGCACCGGCTCAGGCGGGAGTCTTGCGGCGAGGGGCCGCGAAACGGTGGGACCCCAGGGGCAAAAACTATAATGATTCCGTGGGCAAATCGCAGGTCCCACTTCCTGATAACTTATTGATTTATCGGGATTTTCGCAGTCCCCTTGGGAGCGCCACCTATCCTTTCAAGCCCCTGAGTCTCCTTGAGTATCCTGCCGGTTCGCGGATCGGCGGGTGAAGGCTTGCCACCACCTGCTCGCGCATCACCTCCCGGGCCAGCCGGACTTGGTGGGCCGCCCGCGTGCAGCACTCGACCTCACTCAGGGTCCTGTGGCCGGTCACCGCCATGATCGCGTTGGCCGTGCAACCCGCCTCGGCGAGGCGCCGTGCCGCAGCCTCGCGAAGGCCGTGCAGCACGCACCGTTCCGGCAGATCAGCCTTCCGGATCGCATCCCCCATCCCCTTGCCTTAGCCGGCCACCGGGAACGGCTTGCCGTAATCGGTGAGCCGGATCGCCACCCCGGCTCGCTTCGTGCCGGCGAGGATGGCGGAGGGGTCCGGGTGCGCGGCGATCGCGCGCTTGGTCGCGGTCTTCTGCTGGACGACGCGAGGCGGATCGCCGTCGTAGTCGCCCCAGGTCATGCGGTGCACGTTCGACCGCCGCCGGCCCGTGAAGAGGTGGAGCGCGAAGGCGAACCGCGGTTTCGAGCCTACGGACCAGACGGCCTCGAGCTGCGCGATCTCCGCTTCGGTCCAGGTGTGGATCTCCTCCGACGCGAACGCCGTCGCCCGGGGGTCGGATCGACCTCAATCATCCCGTCTCGATGCCGAAGCCGATCACCGTCCTGAGGCGCTTGAGCAGAACCGTCGCGGCGCCGGGCGGGTCCGCCATGCGGGCGTACGGCATCTCGGGCCAGCCCTGCGGCACGCTGTTCGGCCGGCCGGTGATCCCGGTGGAGCACGCCGAGGCGCTCGGCACCGAGGGCGACATCTGCCTCGTCGACTTCAGCCAGCACCTGCTCGCCCACGTGGACGGCTTGCAGGCGGCGTCCTCGATGCAAGTCGCCTTCCTGTCCGACGAATGAGCTTCCGCATCACCTGCCGGGTGGACGGCGAGCCGATCTGGAACGCGCCGCTCACCCCTACGTGGGCGCCAACACCCGCTCGCCCCTCGTCACCCTGCCAGCCGCACCGAGGCGACGATGGTGCTCGGCCCGCGGCGCGACCTGCAGCAGACCCCGCCCACCACCTACGCCCGTTTGCAAGCCTGAGAACCCGCACGCGTCACGACGAGGCGGGTTACTGTTCAAGTGAGCGAGTGGGATAACCTCAATACGCCCTCCTTTATGAACCGTCCCGGGATTTCCGGAGGCTCCAACTCTCGAGAGGATGGAGCCATGAGGAAGCATACACCCCCCTTCTCGCCTGAGGTCCGCGAGCGGGCGGTCCGGATGGTGCGGGAGCACCAGGGCGAGCACAGCTCGCAATGGGCGGCGATCCAGTCGATCGCCGCCAAGATCGGCTGCTCGGGCGAGACCCTCAGGAACTGGGTGCGGCAGTCCGAACGGGATCAGGGCCTGCGCGCTGGGCCGACCACGGATGAGGGCGAGAGGATCAAGGCGCTCGAGCGGGAGAACCGTGAGCTGCGCCAAGCCAACGAGATCCTCAGGAAGGCGTCGGCCTATTTCGCCATGGCGGAGCTCGACCGCCGGTCTCGGACATGATCGCGTTCATCGACGACCATCGAGAGGTCTACGGGGTCGAGCCGATCTGCAGGGTGCTGCCGATCGCCCCGTCGACCTACCACGCCTATGTCGCCCGGCGCGCCGACCCCGGCCGGCTGCCAGCGCGGGCCAAGACCGATGCGGCGATGATGGGCGAGATCCGGCGCGTGCACGAGGCGAACTTCGGCGTCTACGGCGTCCGGAAGGTCTGGCGGCAACTCGCCCGAGAGGGGATCGTGGCCGCCCGCTGCACGGTGGCGCGGCTGATGCGGACCATGGGCTTGGCGGGGGTGGTGCGAGGACAGACGGTCCGCACCACCATCCCCGATCCGGCGGTGTCTTGCCCCCTCGATCGGGTCAACCGCCAGTTCCAGGCGCCGCGCCCGAACGCCTTGTGGGTGGCGGACTTCACCTACGTGGCCACCTGGAGCGGCTTCGTCACCGTGGCCTTCGTCATCGATGCGTTCGCCCGCCGGATCGTCGGCTGGCGGGTGTCGCGCACCGCGCACGCCAGCTTCGTGCTCGATGCTTTGGAGCAGGCGTTGCACGAGCGCCGCCCTGTTCAAGGGGGCGGGCTCGTGCATCACTCGGATCGTGGGTCGCAATACCGGGCTCTCCGGTACACGGACCGGCTGGCGGAGGCCGGGGTGCAACCTTCGGTCGGCAGCGTGGGCGACAGCTACGACAATGCCCTCGCCGAGACGATCAACGGCCTGTTCAAGGCTGAGGTGATCCACCGGCGCGGTCCCTGGCGCAGCTTCGAGGCGGTGGAGTTCGCCACGCTCGAATGGGTCAACTGGTTCAATCACCGCCGGCTGTTGGAGCCGATCGGCAACCTGCCTCCCGCTGAAGCGGAAGCGCGCTACTATGCTCAGGTGCAGGAGCCAGCCCTCGCCGCCTGACCCAAGCCAAACAGCCTCCGGGAAAACCGGGGCGGTTCATTATGCAGCTCGTATCCCACCTATAAAGGCGCCAACCTCACGGCTGAGAGTGGACGATCCTTGCGCCAGCTCAGCTGCAGCTGAGAGAACTTGCTCAGCAGCTGATCCTGTCTGCGTTGCCGCCTCGCGCACGCTGTCGATGTTGCGCGACACTGCATCCGTGCCTCGCGCGGCCTGCGCGATGGTCCGGGCGATCTCTTGAGTCGCCGCCTGCTGCTCTTCAGCCGCAGCCGAAACCGTTGTGGCGATCTGGTAGACCTCCTCGATCGTCTGGCCAATCCCGCGGATCGCCTCCACAGCATGTCCGGTGGCAGTTTGGATCTGCGTGATCTGCGCCGAGATATCCTCGGTTGCCCGCGCCGTCTGGTTGGCGAGTTCCTTGACCTCCGCAGCCACAACCGCAAAGCCTCGCCCAGCCTCCCCTGCAC
The DNA here is from genome assembly GCF_054052225.1 of Methylobacterium sp. JK268. Lineage (NCBI taxonomy): Bacteria > Pseudomonadati > Pseudomonadota > Alphaproteobacteria > Hyphomicrobiales > Methylobacteriaceae > Methylobacterium > Methylobacterium sp. JK268. The sequence continues at coordinate 54,007 of NZ_JBSVZN010000039.1, forward strand.
GCGCCGCCTCGATCGTGGCGTTCAGCGCGAGCAAGTTTGTCTGCCCCGCGATGCCACTGATCAAGGCTGCCACGTCCCCGATCTTCTGCGCGCTCTGGGCGAGTGTCTGGACCGTCGCGTTCGTCCGCTTGGCGTCATCAAGCGCCCTGCCGGCTATCGCTGAAGACTGGGCAATCTGAGCCCCTATCTCGCTGGCCGAGGCTGCAAGCTCCTCGGTGGCCGCTGCAACAGCCTGAACGTTCGCCGTCGTCTGGTTGGCGGCCGTGGTGAGCCTGTCCGACTGCTGACTGGTGTGCTCGGCGGTCGTGGTCATCGCGCCGGCAGTCGTTTCCAACTCTGACGCTGAGCGGGCAAGCGCCTGAACCAAGCCGCTCACCTTGGCGTCGAAGCGCTCGATGAGTTCAGCTGTCGCATGCGTCCTGCGCGCCGTCATGTCGGCCGCCGAGGCAGTCAGCTGCTCCCGGTGCGCGCGCTCGATCAGCGCATTCTTGAACACTGCAAGCGCGTTGGCGATCGCGCCGATCTCGTCCTTCCGCTCCGTTCCTGAAACCATCACGGCGGTCTCCCCGGTCGCGAGACGCTCAACGGTCAAGGTCAAACCGGCAAGAGGCCTCGCCACTCGGCGCACCACGATGAGAGCGGCGCTCGCCGCAGACACAAGCCCCAGAAGGAACAAGGCGAGCTGCGAGGCAAGGCTCCACAGGGCTGCCTGACGCACAGCTTCGGTGTGCAGCTCACTCGCTTGACCAGCCGCGTACATCACTTGCAAGAGGGTTCCCAGCTGCGGCGTCGTCGTCCCAACCCACTGCGGCGTCGTGAGACCGTACTTGCCACCCTCGTCGCTTGCCTTGCGCATCTGGTCGGCGAGATTGCGGAACCCGGTGAAGTAGTCCTCCCTGGCCCTTGCCATAGCCCGCGTGATCGCCGGCGACGTCGCAGCATCGGCCGTCAGGTTCTCGAGCTGCTGCCAGAGCAGGTCGACCCGCGACCGTATGGCTGCGTTCTCCGGGATCCGCTCGGCAGGAAGTGGCGCGGCTGCGGAGATGGCCGAGGCGATGTTCGAGCGCTCCATGCCTGCGATGTCGCGCATGCGCCACCCAAGCTCCTTGATGATCGCAAGGCGGGCCAGACTTGGATCGCTGGTAGCTGCATCATGGAGGGCGGCAAACCAGACCTTCAGAGCAGCGTTCACCGAGGCCGTGATAGCCGGCACATAGGATTTACGCAGAACCTCGTCGCGCTGATCGCGCGGGAGCTTCAGGGCGTCGTCGGCCTGCCGACGCGCCTGATTGGCGGCATTCACGGCCGTGCTGAGGTCCTGCAGCAGGGCTTGCTTGTTGGGGAAGTCGAACCTTTCCAAGGCCGTCAGACCGATGTCGAAGTTCTGCCGTACAGCAAGGCGTCGTCGCTCGACTTCATCCAGGACTTCGACGCTCGCGGGCGCCGGCGCCTGAAGTCCATTGTTGGTGGCAAGGCGCTCCATGAGCACTTCGAAGAGGCCCGTGACGAAGCGATTCGCGCCGGCGTCGAACTCCTGAGCTGCCTGGGCCGATCGGTAGCTGTGCCACGCATCCAAGCTTTGACGGCCATCGGCGAAGAGCAGCAAGCCTGATAAACCCAAAATAGGAGCTAGCAGGGCCGTTTTGACCGACCTATTAACTCGTACATGGGTCATCTCGGTTCTGCCTTATAAAGCGAGTTGTGGCGAAATGTGGATTGCCAGGTGCGCTGACGCTCAGGTTTCGGCTGGGAACAACAGAGACGCAGCCTGACCCGGAATACAGTATCGTGGAATCATGAATACTTTCATAAATACAGGTTCGACTTTTTCACCAACTTCAACATGTAATCTGCAACTTGTGAAACCGTGGGAAGGTCATTTAGATCTTTTGCTCTATACAATCGGCCTATCGGAAGGCGATGAGATTAGGCCGCGGTGATTAGATCCTTCGAGGATGGCGCGCACCACGACACCGCGCGAGGCGCTCTCTGGTTCTCACTTTGACCGCTGGATCCGGAGCATACCTCTCGCGTCTCTCAGGTCGTGTTCCGCCGCTTCAGTCGCTGGAGCCAGAAGGGCGTGTGGTGGCGCCTCCGAGGCCATGGCCGACGATCCCGACTTCGAGGACCTGATCGTCGACTCGACCATCGTACGCGCTCACCAACATGCGGCGGGCGCGAAAAAAGGGGGTCTGATGATCCCGCGCCCTCCGATCAGGCGCTCGGCCGGTCCCGCGGCGGCCTGAGCACCAAGATCCACTTGGTCGTCCGCGGTCTGGGCTGTCCGGTCCGGTTTGCCCTGACGGCGGGCCAGCAGGGCGACGCGCCACAGGCTGAGGCTCTGCTTGTGGATCTCCCTGCTGCGGTGGTGCTGGCCGATGCGGCCGACGATGGCGACCGGCTGCGCCAGGCGATCGCCGCCAAGGCCGCCAAGGGCCTGATCCCGGACAATCCCTCACGAGCCAAGAAGTATGGTCTCGACGCGGCCCTCTGCACCGAGCGCCACCTGATCGAGTCCTGCGTTGCCAAGCTCAGGCAGTTCCGGCGCGTCGCCACACGCCACGAGAGAACTGCCCGCAACTACGCCGCCGTGGTCACCATCGCCGCTATCGTCGTGTGGCTCCGGTAAGTGTCCGCAGCGCCTGGAGCATTTTCCGACGAAGTGGATACCGGTTCGTCGTAGAAAATGCCTGAAAAGCAAAGACCTAGAGCAGTGTCCGATTGCAACGTGATCGGATGCTGCCCTAGGCCACCATCGGCGTGTGGGTGATCCTGGCGGCCTGATCGGCGACAGGCGCCAGGGCGATGCTGTGGCGGCTCTCCGACGAGCCTGCCTACCTCGTCAACAACGCGCTCGGGATTGCTCGAATACGTGGTAAACTTCCTGATAATTCACTGCATTCTCGGGGTTGTCCCGGGTCTATCGAGAGCGCCACCATCCCGAAATTCCCGTTCGTCCCCGAGGTCTCCGCTTGGCCGGGATCTCCGCCCGGACGGGAGCGCAGCCGTCCCGGGAGCAGCGTGGCGCCGTTGACGGCGGCGTGACCGTCGAGGCACGCGCCCGTCTCCGGAGGCAGGGCTCGCGGACGACGCACTACCGCTCGGACGACGGACGAAGCTGCCGCAGCCACTCGTCGAACTGCGCGCGCAACTCGGCGACGGCCTGCCGGTGCAGGTCGGCGTCCTGCTCGGCGCCGTAGCCGGGCGGCCGCGTGTCCCTCACCTCGCCGATGATCTCATCGGCCATCGTGGCGAAGTCGTCCGCGAAGCCCGGCTCGTCGACCAACCGGCGCAGCAACCGGAAACTCAGGCTGGCGAAGGCATTGGCCGCGACGGCGCCGAACAGCGCCGCGGCCCGGTGGATATCCGCCTCGTCTCGATCCTGCTGCTCGGCCATCGTCGATCCATTCCTGAGGCTGCCGCGTCGACACGCGGGGGGTGAGGTTGACGACCCGCAGGCGCCCGCGCCGACCCGAGAGCCTCGTCCCGATCCGCCACCTATGCCATGTAGCTCGACCAGAGCCCGTTTCGGAACAGCAGGCCGGGATCGTAGCGACGCTTGGCCGCCGCGAACGCGTCGAGCCGCGGATAGGCCAGGGCCAACTGGTCGCGTCGGGCATGCAGGCGGTAAGGCAGGTAATAGGACCCGCCGAGCGCGATCACGCGGTCGACCAGCGTCTCCGTCAGGCGCATCATCGCGACGTCGTCGCCCGGGGTCAGCCCCTGCGAGAAGGACATCACGGCGGCGATCCGCGGGGTCGGAGCGTAGGCGAGCAGCGAATCCGGATCGGCCGCCACGTAGCGCGAGGTGATGTTGAGGCAGTCGCAGCCCGAACCCGGGATCGTCTCGCGGCACGCGGCCAGGAACGCGGTCAAGCGGTCGGGCGGAACGAAATACTCCTGCAGGATGTCGGTGCGGCCGCGATCCGTCGACGCAAGGTTCGCGACCGGCTCGCTCATCAGGCTGTTGCGGGTGGCGATCCCGGGATTCACGGCCGGGCTGAGGCGGGTCTCGGCAAGCCAGCGCGCGCGCTTCCCCAGCTCAATGCCCGTCTGGGCGCGGTAGATCTTGCGCGTGAGGGGCGTGAACGCCCCGTGCGACGTCGCCGCGGGCAGAACCGTCGGTTGCGGATCGGCGATCGCGTAGGTGACCAGGATCGCCTCGTCGAGGAAGCCGGCCCGCGCCACCGAGAGCCGCCCGTAGGCCATCCGGACTCTCGGATCCCGCAGGACGCAGGCCGCGAAGGCGTCGGCCCAGCGGTCGGCGGGGAGGACCGCGTGGGTCGGGGCCAAGAGGACATTCGGCACCATCTCCGTGTCGAGGTCGATGACGATTCCGAACAGGCCATATCCCCCCATCGCCGCCCGGAAGAGGTCGGCATTCTCGGAGCGCGAGCAGGTCACGAGGCTGCCATCCGCCAGAACGAGGCGGATCGCCCGGACGGTGGAGCCGAAAGGACCCAGCGGCACGGGCCAGCCATGCGCGTTGACGCTGAACGTCGACCCCACCCCGAAATCGCTGTTCGACTGCATCACGGCTGGCGAGAACCCGATCCTGTCGAGCTGCCGGATCACCTGCGACCAGCGCGCGCCCGCCCCGACCCGGTAGGTGCCGCCGACGGTGTCCGTCTCGATCGGGCCGCCGTCGAGGGTCAGGGCCGTCCCATCCCGTGCGAGGCTCTGGCCGCCCATGGAATGGCGTGCGACCCCGACAGAGACCGGCCGCCCGGCGGCGGCGGCGTCCCGGAGCTCGGCCCGCACGGCCGCCACGAGGGCATCGCCCGTCGCGGTCGGGAGCACGGCGTGACGCGCCACCGGGGTCGGATTGAGGCCGCTCGCGTCGTTGAGAACCATCCGCGGCGCAGCACTCGCGCGCAGCGGCAGCAGAGCCGACGCCAGAACGGCGCCCCCGCCCTCCAGGATCGCGCGTCGGCTCGGGAGAGGAGAGGTCATGGCGGCCGTCTCTGTCGCGTCTGCGTCGGCGCAGCCCACCAGGACCCCGCCCCATCGCGATCCTGGGACGGCCCCTGCACGGCCGGTGTGCGCTGGCGCACGACATGACGTAAGGGAATAGCGCGGAGCGTCTGCAAGGCCTCGGGCGGGGCGGTTCGGCGGGCCGAGGCGGATGGCACCCGGGAGCGGTCGCGAACGTTCACCGCCTGCCGAACCCGGAGTCCCCCGTGCTGTCCCGCCATGCCCCGCCGAGAATGCGCTTCGCCCTCCTCGCGTGTCTCACCCCCTGGGGCCTGGCGGTGCCGACCGGGGCGCACGCGCAGGAGCGCCCGTCGACCACCGCCATGACGTGCCAGCAGGCGCGGGGCTTGCTGACGGCGCGGGGAGCCGCGGTGCTGGGCACCGGCGGCTCCACCTACGACCGTTACGTGCGCGACCGCAGCTTCTGCGAGCCCACGCAGGCGACGACCAACGCCTTCGTGCCGACGCGCGACAACCCGGAATGCCTCGTCGGCTATCGCTGCTTCGATCCAGGCCGCGACAGGTTCGGCGATGATTAGGATTGGCCCTGGACCGCAGGCCCGCTCCGCGAGCGCTCACCCCATCGGCACGACGGCACCGCGCTCCTCCCGGAGGCGTCTCGTGATCGGCGGCGCGATCCTTCTCGACGCTGGCGGCGGCGCAACGGTCGGACGTCAGAGGACGACAGCGACCCGTGCCCGGGCCCGACGCTGGGCGCCTCTCTCCCGCCGAGGCCAGAACGTCGACACGTCGCCGGATGAAGCACGGGTTTCTCCTCTTCCCGCATGCGGGGACGGAGCGTCCTCACCCCCCGACGTGGGAAACCTCTAGCCCCCTCTGGAGCATCGGATCCCGCGACGATATCGAGGACCGGATACACCGATCGCACCTCGTATCCTCGTACCGGGAGACGGCCGCGCACCCGCGACGGGCGGGAAAGCCGGTGACGAACAGCCACGCGGTCCCTCCCGATCGAGCGGACCGCATCTCACGCCTCTGGCCAGCCGCGAAACAGCGGCTGGCCCTGGTCGGTGAGCGCGGCCAGCGCCTTGCGCAACTCCGGGACGTCGAAGGCCGCGAGGCGCTCCATCAATCCCGCCTGCGTCTTCTCCCAGAGCGGAATCGCCTGGAGCAGGAGGGCGCGGCCCTCCTCGGTGAGCTGCGGGCGGCGAACGCGCCGGTCGGCCGCGTCCACCTCGACCTGCACCAGGCCCCGCCGCTCCAGGGGCTTCAGGTTCGCGGTGATCGTCGTGCGGTCCATGGCGAGACCCTCGGCGAGTTCGCTCAGGGTCGCCGGCTGCGGCCGCGTCAGCATCATCATCAGGGCGAATTGCCAGCTCGACAGGCCGAGCGAGCGGAAAGCGGCGTCGGAGTGTCGGCCGAGGCTGCGGGCCGCGCGCTGCACGCTGAAACACACGCAACTCCGCCCGATCGCCGCGACCATCGCCGGCGTCAGCGCGATTGTCTCCGTCATGGGTGATCCGCCTCCTCCCGATTTGTTGACATCCATCATAGGAAGCCGCCGCTCCGCGCGGTAGAGCGCCGCGACGATCCATCAAGCCAATGAGTTGATATCAACTGGTGTGCGCTGGCGCACATCGGGCCGCCCCGATCGTTGATATCAACGCTTCATGCCGGGCTGGCCGGGCGGCCGCTGAGGCGACCGCCGCGAGCCTCGGTTTCGATGGAGATCCGCCATGACCCTTCGTGTCGCTTCCGCCGCCCTCCTGGCCCTCGCGCTCGGCACCGCCGCCGCCCCGGCGCACGCGCAGGAGCGCACCTTCCGCCTCTGGGGCTACGAGCTCGTCGCCCCGAACGCGCCGGCCCGCACGGACGCCCTGGTGACCGGCTCGGTCGCGGCCCCGGTCGAGACCGCCGCGAGCGCGCTGCCGGCCCCGCGGGCGCATCGCGGCGCCCACCATGCCCGGGTCGAGCAGCCGGCGCGCTGAGCCGCCGGTCCCTCAGCGCCGGCCGGGCCGGTCCTTGCGGATCGGCGCGGCCGAGGCGGGGCGGCGCGACATCACCTTCGGCAGGGGCGCGCGCCGCGCGGGCGGCGGGGGCTCCGCGGGGGTCGCGAGGTCCGGATCGGGCGGCGGCTCCGGGAGCCGGGGCGCCGCCGGCGCGGTCTGCGCCAGGGCGTGGGCCAGGACCTTCTTCATCGCCCCGGGCAGCGGCTCCTCGTCGAGGTGCCGGCGCGGCGTGAAGCGCATGCCGTCCGGCGGCTCCGTCCCGGCCGAGACCCGCGCCAGGAACACCGTCAGTTCGAGCGGGAAATGCGTGAAGGTGTGGCGCACCACGCCCGGCAGCCGCTTCCAGCGCGCGTCGAGCGGCGCATCGAGGAGCCCCCGCGCCGGATCGTAGTCCGGCGTCCAGGGACTGGTCGGCGGCTCCGCCATGCTGCCGAGGAGCCCCTCCGGCGGCCGGGTGCGCAGCAGGATCGCCTCGTCCCCCGCCCGCATCGCCACGAAGGCCGCCCCCCGTCGCAGGATCCCGGGTTCCTTGCGGATCTTGCGCGGGAAACTCTCCTGCAGGCCCTCGGCTCGGGCGCGGCAGGGGAGCATCCAGGGGCAGAGCGCGCAGGCCGGCCGCTTGGGCGTGCAGATCGTCGCGCCGAGATCCATCGCGGCCTGCGCGAAGTCGCCGGGACGGTTCGTCGGCACCAGCGATTCGGCGAGGCGCCGGATCTCCGGGCGCGCGGCGGGCAGCGGCGTCTCGACGGCGAAGAGCCGCGCCATCACACGCTCGACGTTGCCGTCCACCGCCGCTTCCGGCCGGTCGAAGGCGATCGCCGCGATCGCGCCCGCCGTGTAGGCGCCGATGCCCGGCAGCTTGCGCAGGCCCTCCGCATCGTCCGGGAAGCGCCCGGCGGCGGCCACCGCCTTGGCGCAGGCGTGGAGGTTGCGGGCGCGCGAATAGTAGCCGAGGCCCGCCCAGGCGCTCATCACCGCCTCCTCGGGCGCCGCGGCCAGGGCCGCCACCGTCGGGAACCGCGCCAGGAACTTCGCGAAGTAGGGCTTCACCGCCGCCACGGTGGTCTGCTGCAGCATCACCTCCGACAGCCAGACCCGGTAGGGATCCGCACGCTCGCCCGGCAGGGCGCGCCAGGGCAGCGCGCGCCGATGGCGGTCGTACCAGACCAGCAGGTCCTCGGCGTGGGGCTTCGCGGGCGTCGCGGCGGGCGCTACCATGCCGTCCCGCTTAGCCGGTTTTCGCGGCGCTGAGGAGGAGGTCTCCCGGCGACCGCGGAATCCGACGCGGCGGGCCCGCCCGGCAACGAATCCTTGAAGCCGGCGTGGTCCTGTGGCCGTCTCGCGTTCCGGCCCTTCCCGGCTCCGACAGGTCCCGTCTGCCCATGGCCCGCCCCAAGCCTCTCAGCGAACTGATCGAGCGGTCGCTGGGACCGGTCTTCGCCGCGCAGGGCTTCGCCTCCACCGACATCCTGGCCTCCTGGCCGGAGATCGTCGGGGAGCGCCTCGCGGGCTTCTGCCAGCCGGAGAAGTTCGAGTGGCCGCGCCGCCGCGGCGCCCGCGGGAGCGACGCGAAGCCCGCCCCGGGCACGCTGGTGGTGCGGGTCGAGGGCGCCTTCGCGCTCGAACTCCAGCACCTCGCGCCGCTGGTGATCGAGCGGATCAACCGCCATTACGGCTTCGCCTGCGTCGGCCGCCTGACCCTGCGCCAGGACCGGATCCTGCGCGGCGGCCGGGGCCGGGCCGCGGCGCCGAAGCCCGCCCTCGACCCCGCGCGGCGCGGCGAGGTGGCCCGGGCCGTCTCGGCGATCGGGGAGGATCGCCTGCGCGACGCCCTCGACCGGCTCGGCATCGCCGTGATGACGCCCCGCTGACGGGCCGCGGCGACACCGCGGCGCCTTGCCACGAGATGGCCGCGATTCTACCGCTCCGGGTCTGGACCCATCGGCTCGTCTCGGAGAACGTCCCATGATCACCCGGCGCGATGCGTTGACGCTCACCGGTTCGGCCCTCGGTGCCGCCCTGCTGCTGCCCCGGCTGACCCTCTCCGCCCTCGCCCAGAGCGCGTCCCCGGACGCGCTGATGCAGCCCGGCCCCCTCGGGGACGTCTGGCTCGGGCCGGCGGAGGCCAAGTGCACCATCATCGAGTACGCCTCGATGACCTGCTCGCACTGCGCCGCCTTCCACAAGGGCACCTACCCGGCCCTGAAGGAGCGCTGGATCGACACCGGCAAGGTGCGCTTCACGCTGCGCGAGTTCCCCCTCGACCCGCTCGCCACCGCGGCCTTCATGCTGGCGCGGGCCGACGATTCGGTGCGCTACTACCCGGTCACTGACCTGCTGTTCGACCAGCAGCCCGCCTGGGCCTTCGCGCCCAAGCCCCTCGACGCCCTCGAGCAGATGATGAAGCAGGCCGGCTTCTCCCGCGAGAAGTTCGAGGCGACGCTCAAGGACCAGAAGCTCTACGACGCGATCAACGTCGTGAAGGAGCGCGGCATGTCGGCGTTCAAGGTCTCGGCGACCCCGACCTTCTTCATCAACGGACAGAAATTCTCCGGCGAGCTGTCGATCGACGGTATGGAGAAGGTGATCAGGCCGATCGTCGGGGCGTGAGGCTCGGAGCGGGACGGGGAGCGGGGCGATGACGACACGACGGCAGGTCTTTCGTCTGGGCGGAGCGGCGCTCGGGGCCGCCCTCGTCGCTCCGAGCGCCGTGCGCGCCGAAGGTGCGGCGCCCGAGGGCCTGATGGATCCGGGTCCCCTCCCGGACCTCTGGCTCGGTCCGGCGGAGGCCAAGGTCGCGATCGTCGAGTACGCCTCCCTGACCTGCCCGCACTGTGCGGCCTTCCACCGCGAGACCTGGCCGGCCCTGAAGGCGCGCTTCGTCGATGCCGGCCAGGTGCGCTTCGTGCTGCGCGCCTTCTGCCTGAACGGGCTCGACGTCGCAGCCTTCATGGTGGCGCGCCGGGAGAACGGCGCGCGCTACTACCCGCTGACCGACCTCCTCTTCGACAAGCAGGCGGATTGGGCATTCGCGCAAAAGCCCCTGGAGGCCCTGGACACGCTGCTGCGGCAGGCGGGGATCGGCCACGACGATGTCGCCGCCACGCTCAAGGACCAGGCGCTCTACCAGGCGGTGAACGCCTCCTGCGAGCGCGCCGAGACCTCCTTCGGGGTCGACTCGACGCCCACCTTCTTCGTCAACGGGCGCAAGCACGAGGGCGAGACCTCGATCGAGGCCTTCGCGGACCTGATCAAGGCGGCGGGCGGCGGGTAGCGTTGCGGCGGCGCGCGCGGTCCCGTCGCGAACGGTTCCCATGAAGCTCACCCGCCTGCGCATCGTCGGCTTCAAGACCTTCGTCGACCCGAGCGAGTTCCTGATCGAGCCCGGCCTCACCGGCATCATCGGGCCGAACGGCTGCGGCAAGTCGAACCTCGTCGAGGCCCTGCGCTGGGTGATGGGGGAGAACTCGCACAAGAGCCTGCGCGCCTCGGGCATGGACGACGTCATCTTCTCCGGCTCGGGGGGGCGGCCCTCGCGCAGCCACGCGGAGGTGACGCTGAGCCTCGACAACGCCGCCCGCACGGCGCCCGCCGCCCTCAACGACGCCGACCTGCTGGAGGTGATGCGCCGGATCGATCGCGGAGCCGGCTCCACCTACCGGATCAACGGCCGCGAGGTGCGCGCCCGCGACGTGCAATTGCTGTTCGCGGACGCCTCCACGGGCGCGCGCTCCCCCGCGATGGTGCGCCAGGGGCAGGTGGCCGAGATGATCGCCGCCAAGCCCCAGGCCCGCCGCCGGGTGCTGGAGGAGGCGGCCGGGATCGGGGGCCTGCACGCCCGCCGCCACGAGGCCGAGCTGCGCCTGCGCGCCGCCGAGGAGAACCTGACCCGGGTCGAGGACGTGCTCGGGGCGATCACCTCCGGGGTCGAGTCGCTGCGCCGGCAGGCCCGGGCGGCCGAGCGCTACCGGCAGATCGCGGCCGAGATCCGCCGCCACGAGGCGCTGCTGCACCTGATCGCGCACCGGCAGGCGCGCGCGGAGGCCGCGGCGGCCGAGCGGGAGGTGGCCGCCGCCCTCGCCCGGCTCGCCGCCGCCCAGGCCGCGCAGACCGAGACCGCCACCGCCCAGGCGGTCGCGGCGGCCGCCCTGCCCCGCCTGCGCGAGGCGGAGGCCGCGGCCGCGGCGGCCCTGCAGCGCCTCACCCATGCGGCGGCGGCCCTGGAGGCGCAGGAGCGCCGGGCTGCCGAGCGGCTGCGCGACCTCACCCGCCGCATCGCCGATCTGCGGCGCGACGCGGACCGCGAGCGGGCGACCCGGGCGGATGCCGCCGCGAGCCTCGCGCGGCTCGACGCCGAGGAGGCCGCGCTGATCGGGGAGACGGACGGCCCCGAGGCCGGCGCGCAGGCCGAGGCGCGGGTCGCGGCGGCGGAGGCGGCGCTCGCCCGCGCCGAGGCCGCGCTGGCGGCGGCGCAGCGGAGCGCGGCCGAGGGCCAGGCGCGACGGACGGCCCTGGAGCGGGCCATGCGGGAGGAGCGCGCCCGCGCCGACCGCCTCGCGGCCGAGCGCGGGCGGATCGCCCGCGAGCGCGAGGCGCTGCGCGACGAGGGTGCCCTCGACGGCCCGCGCGAGGTCTTCGCCGAGGCGCGGGAAGCCGCCGAGGCCGCCGAGGAGGAGGCCGCCTCCGCTCGCGATGCCCTTGCGGCTGCCCGCGACGAGGAAGCGCGGGCGCGGCCTGCCCTCGCCGCGGCCGAGCGCGAGGCCGCCCGGCTCGATGCCGAGGAGCGCACCCTCGAGACGCTGCTCGCGCCCGCGAGCGGCCTGCGCTTCCCGCCGCTCCTCGACGCGCTCGCGGTGGCACCGGGCTACGAGGCGGCCCTGGCCGCCGCCCTCGGCGAGGATCTCGACGCACCCCTCGACCCGGCCGCGCCGGTGCACTGGGCCGGCGCCCCGCCGGATCCCGGCGATCCGCCCCTGCCCGACGGGGTGATGCCCCTCGCCCGGGTGGTCTCCGGGCCGGCGGCCCTGGCCCGCCGCCTCGCCCAGGTGGGACTCGCCCCGCGCGGGGAGGCCGCCGCGCTCCGTGCGCGGCTGCGCCCCGGCCAGCGGCTCGTGACCGTCGAGGGCGATCTCCACCGCTGGGACGGGTTCACGGCGGCGGCGGAGGCGCCCTCGGCCGCGGCCCGCCGCCTCGCGGAGCGCAACCGCCTCGACGCGCTGCGCGGCCGGGCCGCGGAGGCGCGCGACGCCCTCGCGCAGGCCCGCGCCGCGGCGGATCGCCTGCAGGAGCGGGTGCGGGAGGCCGCCGCCGCGGAGGCGCGGAGGCTCGACGGCGCGCGTGCGGCCCGCCGCGCCCTCGACGCCGCCCGGATCGCCCTCGCGGCGGCCGAGACGCGGGCCGCCGAGGCGGCGGTGCGGCGCACCGCCCTCGCCGAGGCGGCGGACCGCCTCGCCGAGGAGGCCGAGGAGGTGGCGGGCCGGATCGAGGCCGCCGCGGAGGCGCTCGCCGCCCTGGCGGATGGGGCCGAGGCCGAGGCGGCTCTGGCCGCGGCCGGCCGCGAGGCCGCCGCCCGGCGCGGGGCGGCCGCGGAGGCGCGGGCGCAGGCCCTGGCGCTCGCCCGCGCCCGCGAGGAGCGGGACCGGCGCCGTGCCGGTCTCGCCGAGGACAGGGCGCGCTGGCGGGAGCGGGAAGCCCGCTCGCTGGCCGCCCTCGACGACCTCGCCGGGCGCCTCGCCGAGGCCGAGGAGGAGCAGGCGGAACTGGCGGAGGCGCCCGACGCCTTCGTGCGGGAGCGCCACCGCCTCGCCGGCGCGACCCGGGAGGCGGAGGCCGCGCGGCGCGCGGCGGCGGACCGCCTGGCCGAGGCGGAGGCCGGCCTGGCTTCGGCCGATGCCCGCGCCCGGACGGCCCTCGACGCCCTCGCGGAGGCGCGCGAGGGCCGGGCCGCCGCGGTCGCGGCGCACGAAGCCCTGGCGCGGCGCCTCGGCGAGATCGTCCGCGGCATCGCCGAGACCCTCGATTCGACCCCCGAGGGGCTCGTCGCCCTGGCCGGCCTCGCGCCGGGCGCCGACCTGCCACCGGCCGCCGCCGCCGAGGCCCGGCTCGCCGCCCTCAGGGGCGACCGCGACCGGCTCGGCGCGGTGAATCTGCGCGCCGAGGCGGAACTCGCCGAGGCGGAGGGACGGCGCGACGCCCTCGGGCGCGAGCGCGACGACCTCGTGGAGGCGATCCGCCGCCTGCGCGGCGCCATCGCGGCCCTCAACCGCGAGGGGCGCGAGCGGCTGCTCGCGGCCTTCGCGGCGGTGAACGGCCATTTCGAGCGGCTCTTCACCACCCTGTTCGGCGGCGGGACGGCGGAACTGACGCTGGTCGATTCCGAGGATCCCCTGGAGGCCGGCCTCGACATCCTCGCCCGCCCGCCCGGGAAGAAGCCGCAGACCATGACGCTGCTCTCGGGCGGCGAGCAGGCGCTGACCGCCATCGCGCTTATCTTCGCGGTGTTCCTCACCAACCCGTCGCCCGTCTGCGTGCTCGACGAGGTCGACGCCCCCCTCGACGACGCCAATGTCGAGCGCTACTGCGACCTCCTCGGCCGCATGGCCCGGGAGACGGACACCCGCTTCCTGGTGATCACGCACAACCCGATCACCATGGCGCGGATGGACCGGCTGTTCGGGGTGACCATGGCCGAGCGCGGCGTCTCGCAGCTCGTCTCCGTCGCCCTCGCGGAGGCGCAGGCGCTCGCCGAGGCGGTGTGAGGGCGGCTCGGCCGTTCCCAATCCATAAGGCAAAACAACCACTTATGGCACCATCACGGATCCTTGACTCGCTCCCGGGGCGAAACTATGGTGCGCCCGCTCGAAGGGGGCACCCGGGCCGGATCTCTCCGCCCTTCCGATGCGGGGTGGCGCGATGACCGGCACCGAACCGCGGAACGGGGGCGGCGACGAGCGCGGTCCCGCCTCGGAGAGCGATCTCTCCGCGAGGCTCAAGCGTCTCGAACAGCAGATCGACCGGAAGCGGCCGCCCGCCGCTCCCGATCCGTCGTCGCGTTCGCGGACGGGCGAGCCCTCGCAGCTCGGGCGCGCGCTACGCCTCTCGACGGAGTTCGTGTCGGGCGTCCTGGCGGGCGGCCTCCTCGGCCTGGGCTTCGACCGCCTGTTCGGCACCAAGCCGTGGGGCATGATCGTGCTCGTCCTGCTGGGCTTTGCGGCCGGGGTGATGAACGTGATGCGCGTGTCGGGGTTCTTCGGGCCACGGACGTGAGAAAAACGACACGGGGACTTGATCATCGGGTGGATGCCGTGCATCCGCCTGCGCGGGTCAGGTGGCACGCGGATGGCCGCGGGGCCTGAGCGACACAGAGGGGCGGGACCGGTATGGCCGTGAAGTTGGATCCGATCCACCAGTTCGAGCTGAAGCCGCTGGTCTCGTTCGGGCATATCGGCCACCAGCAGATCGCCTTCACCCAGTCGGCGCTCTACATGTTCGCCGCGGTCGGCGTGATCGCCCTCCTGACCATCGTCGCGACGAGCCAGCGCTCGCTGGTGCCGGGGCGGATGCAGTCCCTCGCCGAGACCTTCTACGAGTTCATCGCCTCGACCGTGCATCAATCGGCCGGCCACGGCAGCGAGCGCTTCGTGCCGCTCGTCTTCTCCCTCTTCATGTTCGTGCTGGTGCTCAACCTGTTCGGGATGATCCCCTACACGTTCACGGTGACGAGCCACATCATCGTCACCTTCATGCTGGCGCTCGTGGTGATCCTGACCGTGGTGATCTACGGCTTCATGGCGCACGGCCTGCACTTCCTCGACCTGTTCGTGCCCCCGGGCGTCCCCGGCTGGCTGAAGCCGCTGATCGTGACGATCGAGGTGGTGTCCTTCATCTCGCGGCCGATCAGCCTCTCGGTCCGTCTCTTCGCCAACATGCTGGCCGGCCACATCGCGCTCAAGATCTTCGCGGGCTTCGTGCCGGCGCTGCTCGCCGCCGGCGTCTGGGGCATCCTCTCGCCGCTGCCGCTGGCCCTGTCGGTGGCCATCACGGCCCTCGAGCTGCTGGTCGCGGCCCTGCAGGCCTACGTCTTCGCGACGCTGACCTCGATCTACCTCAGCGACGCGCTCCATCCCGGCCACTGACGGCCGGTGCCTCCCGGCCGCCCGGCCGGGACCTCTGCCCTCCCCACCCCGGTTCGCCGTGTCGCGGCCGGATCCCACCAGCCAGACGACCAGACGACCTCAGGAGTACTCAGATGGATCCCGTTGCTGCGAAGTACATCGGCGCCGGTCTCGCCTGCCTCGGCATGGCGGGCGCTGCCGTGGGCCTCGGCAACCTGTTCGGCCAGTTCTTCGCGGGCGCCCTGCGCAACCCCTCCGCGGCCGACAGCCAGCGCGCCAACCTCCTCCTCGGCTTCGCGCTGACGGAAGCGCTCGGCATCTTCTCGCTGCTCGTCGCGCTGCTGCTCCTGTTCGCGGTCTAAAGCCGCGCGGCCCGGGCGTCCGGCGCCGACGGCCCGCGCGGCCGCGGCCCGGCGCCCGCCCTCCCGGGCGCCGTGCTCCCCTGGCGGGGCGCGGCGGCCGCTTCGCTCCCGCCGGCCGATGGGCCGGCGCGATGCCCTTCCAGGCTCCCGCACTCCCGGACGACACGATGGCGCAGCCCACTCCCCATGCCGGCCTGCAGGAAGGCCTGATCCACGAGCCGGCCTCCGAGCATGGCGGCGGATTTCCCCCTTTCCAGAGCAGCACCTTCGCGTCGCAGATCCTGTGGCTCGCCATCACGTTTGGGCTGCTCTACTACCTGATGTCCCGGGTCGCGATCCCGCGCATCACCAGCCTGCTGCACGAGCGCCAGACGCGTCTCGCCGCCGACCTCGACGAGGCCAGCCGGATGAAGACCGACGCGGATGCCGCCCGCGAGGCCTACGAACGCTCCCTGAAGGAGGCGCAGGACAAGGCCAAGGGCATCGCGCAGGCGACCCGCGAGAGCCTCGCTGCCGAGGCGGAGGCCCGGCGCAAGACGCTCGAGGCCGACCTCGCCGCCAAGCTCGCCGACGCCGAGGCGCAGATCCGCACCCGCACCGCGAGCGCCATGGGCAATGTCCGCGAGATCGCCGCCGATGCCGCCGCGGCGATCGTCGAGCGCCTCGTCGGACAGGCGCCCGACCGTGCCGCCATCGAGGCGGCCTACGACCGCACCCAGACCGCGCACTGAGCCGGAGGACCCGACGATGATGGAACCGGAATTCTGGGTCGCGGTCGCGTTCGTGATCTTCTGCGGCATCGTCTGGAAGGCGGGCGGCTTCGACCAGATCATCGGCGGCCTCGACCGCCGCGGCGAGCGGGTGCGCCGCGAGCTGGAGGAGGCGCGCCGCCTGCGCGAGGAGGCCGCCGCCGTCCTCGCCGATTACCAGAAGCGCCGCGCCGAGGCCGAGCGCGAGGCCGAGACGATCGTCCAGAACGCCCGCGCCGAGGCCGAGCGCGCCGCCGCCGAAGGGCAGGCCCGCCTCAACGAGTTCGTGGAGCGGCGCACCCGGGCCGCCGAGGCGAAGATCGCGCTGGCGGAGACCCAGGCCGCCGCCGAGGTGCGGGCCGCCGCCGCCGAGGCCGCGGTGCGCGTCTCCGAGACGATCCTGCGGGAGAAGGTGACGGGCGACGCGGCCCAGGACCTGATCCGCCGCAGCCTCGGCGACATCCGCACGCGCCTGCGGGCCTGAACCAACGGCCCGCACCTTCTTCGCCCGCCATTCGTCAAGGAGAGCTGCCCTCGGGCGGCTCTCGTCGTTTCAGGGCCGAGCCCGCCGCCCATCGCTCTCGGGCCGCGGCTCCCGGGTCGCCGGTCCTCCGATGTCCGTTGATGGCGCGGCGATGCCGCGCCTCGCACGGCGATGCGGAGATCGGCTTCGATGAGGAGACGCCGGCCTGTCCGACGGCCGGGTCGGCTCGTCGCCCACGTCACTTCCTTCTGTCCCGGCGGCGGCAGGGTCGGCGGAGGGACATCCGGACACGGGGAGCCCTATGCGCGACGCCGGCATGTCGCGCCTCATTCCCGGAAACGGACGAGGCTGGCGGCGAGCGCGAGCGCCGCTCGGGCCGTGATGCGGGGCGGCTTCGCGAGGATCCCGTGCCAGGGATGCGCCGAGCGGCAGGCCCGATGGCTGCCGGGTGGCCGTCGGCGAGGCTCCGCAAGGTGAAGCCGGCCCGACCGACCGGAGAGTGATCGGCCCGACTGAAACAAAAATGCTCATCAGTCGCCACGCAGGCCTGTTGGGTCGGCCTGCCGAGCCGGCCCCGCCCGGCGCCGAACCGGCCGAGATCGAGGCCGGGCTGGTCCCTGTCGGACGGATTATCGAGCAAACCCAAGGACATGTTCCGTCCCGCAAAGCCACACCCGCTTTGCGAGGTTGTTCTTCGATCCATTCGCCGAATGAACGAAATATGTTCAAAGGCCGACCGGATCGGCGTCCATCCTTCTGGGTTATCTCCTTGACCTGGCCGTCGCCGAACCGCCGTCCTTTCGGCCTAAGCCAAGAAAAATTCACGTCCTCCAAACGTCCTAGGGCGTTGTGTGAAAAGTGTTTTTCTGAACAAGGCACGTCTTGGTTGTTTCATTATCGCGAATGCACCCATACCAGCGGTTGTCGATCTTTATTGTATGTTATACGCAATGATGCTTCCTAAGTGGGGCAATGAGGGCAGCAGCCCGCCGCTTTGACTATTCGTAAGGACATCGACGTGAGATGACGTTGTATTATTTTCACTTTCAGAGCGGCTCGAAGGTTGTCCTCGACGAGGAGGGCGTGCGGCTCGCCAGCCGGGCCGACGCCCTGGAGCGCGCCACGCGGCTCGCCACCCATCTGCTGGAGGAAGGCAGCCTCGCCTGCGACTGGCGGCGCAGCTCGATCCGCGTCGAGGATGCCCAGCAGCGCGCCATCCTGCGTATACCCATGGCGAGCATCCGGGCCCGCGACCGCCGCCAGCGCCATATCCGGGCGCAGTAGGGGCCGGCCCGGTCGGGGGATCGGCTCAGGGTCGCTCGGCCAGGAAGGCCAGCACCCCCTGCTTGTGGACCTTGTCGCCCACCGCGAGGTTGTGATCGCGATTGGGGATCTCGAGGCTCCGGGCGGTCGGGATCAGGGCGGCGAGCGCCGGTCCGGACCCCGCGATGTGGTCGGTAGTCCCGACCGCGACCAGGGTCGGCACCTCGATCTGCGCCACCTCGCCCCGCGACAGGGTCTGGCGCGAGCCGCGCATGCAGGCGGCGAGGGCGCGCAGGTCGCTGCGGGTCTGCTCGGCGAAGATCCGGAACGAGCGCGCCACGGGGTCGGTCACGTCGGCGCTGGAGGGGGCCTCCATGGCGTCCGGGATCCCCGCCGGCAATCCCCTCCCCTCGACGAGGTGGATGCCGAGCCCGCCCAGCAGCGCCGAGCGCACCCGCTCCGGGTGCAGGAGCGCCAGGAAGGCGGTGATCCGCGCGCCCATCGAGTAGCCCATCACGTCCGCCCGCGCGAGGCCGAGATGGTCGAGGAGGCGGCGGACATCCTCCGCCATCGTCTCTGAGGCGTAGGCCTCCGGATCGTAGAGCTTTCCGCTCTCGCCGTGGCCGCGATTGTCGAGGGCGATCGCCCGGTAGCCCGCCTCGGTGAGGGTCCGGATCCACGAGGTGCTGACCCAGTTCGTGCGATGGTTCGACGCGAAACCGTGGACGAGGACGACGGGATCGCCCGCCCCGCCCTGCGGCGGAACGTCGAGATAGGCGATCGTCACGCCGTCGGAATCGAAGGTCTGCATCGTCCGCTCCCGCTTCGCGCCCCCGCCTGTATCGGGCGCCCGGTGGTCCCGCAATGCCCGCACGCGGGGCCCGCGGCAGGCACGCCCCACCCGTTGCGGGCGGCGGGCCGCGGTGGCATAGGCCCCCGATGGCGACCACGACCCCGGCGATGACCCACCCTCACGAGCCCTTCGGGACCTACGCGCCGACCGGCCTCGTCCGCTGGATCGTCGCCCGGACCCAGCGCCTGCCCGCGGAGGATTGGGGCGCGCGACGCCTCGCGCTGATCCTGCGCCGCTGCGCGATCCGGCTGCTGCGCGGCCGTCCCCTCGACGTGGAGCGGTTCGGCGCGCGCATGCGCTTGCACCCCTACAACAACAACTGCGAGAAGAAGGTGCTCTTCACCCCGCAGTTCTTCGACCCCGACGAGCGCCGGCTCCTCGCCGAGCGGCTGCGGCCGGACTGCGTCTTCCTCGACGTGGGGGCGAATATCGGCGCCTACACGCTGTTCGTCGCCGGTCTGAGCGGGCCCGGGGCGCGGATCCTGGCGGTGGAGCCGCAGCCCGACATCTTCGACAAGCTCGCCTACAACATCGCCCAGAACCCGTTCGGCACCGTCAAGGCGGTGGCCTGCGCGATCGCCGACAAGGCGGGCGAGCTGACGCTCTTCGTCGACCAGCGCAACAGCGGGGAGTCGAGCCTCAAGGTCGTCGGCACCAACGAGGGCGCGGCGATCCGGGTGCCGGCGGTGACGCTCCTCGACCTCGTGACCGGCGAGGGATTGACCCGCATCGACGCGATCAAGCTCGACGTGGAGGGCGCCGAGGATCTGATTCTGGAGCCGTTCCTGCGCCGGGCGCCGCGGGCGCTGCATCCGAGCCTGATCATCCTGGAGGACGGGACCGACCTCTGGCAGACCGACCTCTCGGCGCTGCTCACCAGCCACGGCTACCGCCGCATGGCGCGCACGCGGCTCAACCTGATCTTCGAGAAGGCGTGAGGCGGGTGTCTCACGCGGCGGCACCGCACCGCCGGTAGACTGCGACGGCGGTAGCCACCAGCGCGGCGTTGTCCGCGGCGACGGAGCCGTCCGGCAGCGCGCGGCCGTCCTCCAGCCCCACGCGGGTGGACCAGCGCCGGTCCCGTGCCAGCGCGACGAGGGGCCAGACCGTGCCGTCGAGGCCGTGCAGGAGGAGCGGACGCCGCGGGCCCGCATCCGCCAGCACCGTCGCGATCGCGTCGGCCACACGCAGGGCCTCCCCGGGATCCTGCTCCTCCACCTCGATCAGCACGCGCGTGACGCGGTCGTGGCTAGGAAGCGCCAGGAGACGGCGTGCGTCCTCGGGCGTGGCCAGGCCCGCCTCGATCCCGACGCCGCGCCCGCGCAGCAGGTCCATCACCGCCGGGGCGTCCGGCTCCGAGAGGTTGACGGAGGCGTAGTCCGGCAGGGCCGTCCAGCGGGCGATGGCGTCGCGGGTGCGCTCCGCGTTCCCCTCGATCCAGGCTCCCGTCGACACGCCGATCGCCGTGCCGGGGCACGCCCGGCGGAGCGCCAGGACGGTGTCGTCCACGGCGTCGAGGCTCTCGCGGCCATGCGAGCCTCGGGGGTGAAGATGGAGTTCGGCAGCCCCGGCCGCGACGCAGGCGACGCCGTCGCGGGCCATCGCCTCCGCAGTCAGCGGCAACCGCGGGTGGTAACCGTCGGGACGGGCGCCGTTGAGGCAAGCCTGGACGATCATCGTGGTCCTGACCTTGCGTGATGCAGGGTGTCGTAGCGAGGCGTGGGACGGGGCGCAATCCGGCCGGCGGCGGCGCCATCAGCCCGGGTGATCCGCGCTCGCCTCCGCGGCGACGATCGGGATCTCCGCGTCGATCGCCACCTCCTCGGGGCTCAGCCGACAGACATAGGCGTGGGCCGCGACCCCGGCGTCCCGCGCCCGCCGGAAGGCCGAAGCGAAGCCCGGATCGATGTCGCCCGCCACGTCGAAGCGCTCCGCGCGCATCTGCACCACCACGATCACCATGGCGCGCCCACCCGCCCGCACCACGCCGGCGAGCTCGTCCATGTGCCGGGCGCTGCGCGCCGCGGTGCAGTCGGGGAACTCGGCGAGGCCGGCCGCGCGCATCATGTGGCAGTTCTTGACCTCGACGTGGATCGGTCCCGCGGGGGCGCTGGCCAGGAAATCGACCCGGCTCGCCTGCCCGTAGCGCACCTCCGGCCGCAGGGCGGTCGCCTCGCGCAGCACCGGCAGCCGGCCCGCGCGGAAGGCCTCGGCCACGAGCAGGTTCGGCCGCATCGTGTTGATGCCGACCCATTGCGGCCCGCCCGGCAGGTCGGCCTCCACCATCTCCCAGGACCAGGCGAGCTTGCGCGCCGGGTTGGTGGAGGCGGAGAGCAGGACCGGTCGGCCGGGCGCCACCAGGCCCAGCATCGCGCCCGGATTGGCGCAATGCGCCGTCACGACGCTGCCGTCGGCGAGTTCGACATCGGCGAGGAAGCGCTTGTAGCGGCGGACGAGCCGCCCCTCGGTCAGCCGGGACGGGAAGCGCAAGGCGGGCTCTGCGGCGCGATCATCCTCGCCGCTTAGCAGGATGCGGACAGATGCGCGACGCTTGAGCGGCGCGGCGCCGCGAGCTAGAGCGGGTCCTCAGCCCGGAGGCGCGCTTGAGCGACGAGACCCCGACCCACGTGACGGCCGCCCTGCTCGTCATCGGCGACGAGATCCTCTCGGGGCGTACCAAGGACAAGAACATCGGCTACATCGCCGAGTACCTCACGAATGTTGGCATCGACCTGCGCGAGGTGCGCGTCGTGCCGGACGTGGCCGAGGAGATCGTGGGCGCCGTCAACGCTTTGCGCGCCCGCCACACCTATCTGTTCACCACCGGGGGGATCGGGCCGACCCACGACGACATCACGGCCGATTGCGTCGCGGCGGCCTTCGGGGTCGGCATCGACGTCGACCCGCGCGCCCGCGCCATGCTGCTGGAGCGCATCCCGGAGGCCGACCTCAACGAGGCCCGGCTGCGCATGGCGCGCATCCCGTTCGGGGCGGAGCTGATCGAGAACCCGATCTCGAAGGCGCCGGGCTTCATGATCGGCAACGTGATCGTGATGGCCGGCGTGCCCTCGATCATGCAGGCGATGCTCGACCGCGTGGCGCCGCGCTTGCGCACCGGCGCGCGCATGATCGCCGAGACGGTGGAGGCCAGGAACCTGCCCGAGGGCCTCTACGCGGCCGACCTCGCGGCCCTGGCCGCGCGCTTCCCCGGGGTGTCGATCGGCTCCTACCCGTCGATGACGCCCGAGGGCTTCCGCAACCAGATCGTCGCCCGCGCCAAGGACCCGGCGGTGCTGGCGGCGGCCCGCACCGAGATCGAGGCCCTGGTCGCCCGCCTGCGGGCGGACCGGGCCTGACGGGGAGACGACCGATGGCGTCCGCCGGCGAGAAGGCCTTCCCGGTTTCCTGGGACCAGTTCCATCGCGATGCCCGGGCGCTGGCCTGGCGCCTGGCCGGGGCCGGGCCGTTCGAGGCGATCGTCTGCATCACCCGCGGCGGGCTCGTCCCGGCCGCCGTGGTGGCGCGCGAACTCGGGATCCGCCTGATCGAGACGGTCTGCATCGCGAGCTACCACGATTACCAGGAGCAGGGGGCGCTCAGCGTCCTCAAGGACATCGCCCCGACGATCCGGGACGTCGGCGACGGCAGCGGGCGCGGCGTGCTGGTGATCGACGACCTCACCGATACCGGCAAGACCGCGCAGGTCGTGCGCCGGATGCTGCCCCAGGCCCATTTCGCCACGGTCTACGCCAAGCCCGCCGGACGGCCGCTCATCGACACCTTCGTCACCGAGGTGAGCCAGGACACCTGGATCTATTTCCCTTGGGACATGGGACTCGCCTACCAGGCGCCGATCCACCCGGGCGCCTCGGGCTGACCGGCGCGCGGGCGGGAACCCGCCGCCGGCCCGCCGCTTGAGGCCGGGTCGGGCCTGGGGCCCGGAGCGGGGGCGGCCATGGCGAACGGGAAACCCGACCGCAGGGGTGTCGAGGACGCGGTGGCCGGTCAGGTCGAGGAGGAGCGCTGGCCCAGCGCCATCGTCATCGCCGAGGTCATCCGGCACGAGGGTCACGAGGAACTCGACCGGACCGCCCTGGCCCTGCTGCTCTCCGGCCTCGCGGCCGGCCTGTCGATGGGCTTCTCGCTCGTGGTCGAGGGCGTGCTGCGCTCGCGGCTGCCCGACGCGCCCTGGCGCGACCTCGTGGCCGGCTGGGGCTATCCGATCGGCTTCCTGATCGTCGTGCTCGGCCGCCAGCAGCTCTTCACCGAGAACACGCTGACCCCGATCCTGCCGCTCCTGCACGACCGCACGGCGGCGGTCCTGCGGCGGGTGCTGCGCCTGTGGGCCATCGTGCTCTCGGCGAACATCGTCGGGACGCTGCTGTTCGCGGCTTCCATCGCGCACACGGAGGTGTTCGACGAAGCCGTCCGGGCGCATTTCCGCGACATCAGCCGGCACACCATGGCCCATCCGTTCGGGGCGACCCTGGCCAAGGGCGTGGTGGCGGGCTGGCTGATCGCCCTGATGGTGTGGCTCATGCCCTCCTCGGGGGGCGCGCGGCCCTTCGTGATCCTGATCCTCACCTACGTGATCGCGATCAGCAGCCTCGCCCACATCGTGGCCGGCTCGGTCGACGCCGCCTTCCTGGTCTTCACCGGCGAGGCGAGCTGGGGCGACTATGCCGTGCGCTTCTTCCTGCCGACCCTGCTCGGCAACGTCACCGGCGGCGTCACCCTGGTCGCCGTCCTCAACTGGGGCCAGGTCGCGCCCGACGTCGAGTGAACCGGCGTCGCGGCCGGTGAACAGATGGCCTCCGCAGCCGTTGGGTCGGGCGATAGACACTCCCACCCAGTACGGAGAACCCGATGGCCTTCACGCACAAGCCCCTCGACCAGCAGGTGATCGTGATCACCGGGGCGTCGAGCGGGATCGGACTCGCGACGGCGCGCCGGGCGGCGCGCAGCGGCGCCCGCGTCGTCATGGGGGCCCGCAACGCCGAGGCGCTCGCCACGATCCAGGAGGAACTGGAGCGCGAGGGCGGGCAGGTCACCCACGCGGTGGGCGATGTCGGCCGCCGCGAGGACGTGCAGGCCCTCGCCGACAAGGCGCTGCAGCGCTTCGGGCGCATCGATACCTGGGTGAACGACGCCGGCATCTCGATCTTCGGGCGCCTGGAGGAGGTCAGCGACGAGGACAGCGACCGCCTGTTCCAGACCAACTTCTGGGGCACGGTCTACGGCTCGCTCGTGGCCCTGCCCTACCTGCGGCGCCAGGGCGGCGCGCTCGTCAATGTCGGCAGCATCGCCTCCGACCTGTCGATCCCGCTCCAGGCCATGTACTCGGCGAGCAAGCACGCGATCCGCGGCTTCACGGACGGGTTGCGGGCGGAGCTGGAGATGGAGCGGGTGCCGGTCTCGGTAACGCTGATCAAGCCCGGCTCGATCGACACGCCGCTCACCCACCACGCCCGCAACTACATGGACCGCGAGCCGCAGCTCCCGCCCCCGGTCTACCATCCGGACGAGGTGGCCCGGGCGATCCTGCACGCGGCGGTCCACCCGCAGCGGGAGATCTATGTGGGCGGCGGCGGCCGGGCGATCACCGGCCTCAAGAAGCTGGCGCCGGAGGTGTTCGACCGGATGGGCGGCCACGTCGCCCAGATGCAGCGCGGGGCGGAGCCGCCGCGCGACCCGCAGGGGGCGCTGCACGAGCCCGGCCAGGACGGGCACATCCGCGGCGGCCACCCGGGCTATGTCCGGCGCACCAGCACCTACACCCGGGCGCAACTCCATCCGCTGACCACGGGCGCGGTGGTGGCGGGTGTCGGGCTCGCTGCCGCGGCGCTGATGAAGCGGCGGGCCTGAGACCCAAGCGGATGGTCGCACCCGGCTGAACTGGGCCGCCCCGGAGCCATGTTCCGGGGCGACGACGCCCGCCCGCCCGATGCGACACCTTCTCGCCGCCCTTCCCCTGCTCCTCGCCTTCTCTCCCGGGGCGGTCGAGGGCGATGCCATGCCGGCGCCGCTCACGACCGTGCCGGGCGATCCGGCCCGGGGCCGCGCCATCGCCACCGACCCGCGGCGCGGGCTCTGCACTCTCTGCCATGCGGGCCTCGGCGGGCCCGCGGGCCGCCCGGAGGGCGATGTCGGCCCGAGCCTCGCGGGCGTCGGCGAGCGCCTCTCGCCGGGGCGGCTGCGCCTGCGGCTCGTCGACGGCCGCCTCTTGAATCCCGACACGATCATGCCCTCGTATGGGCGCGTCGACGGGCGGGACCGGGTCGCGGCGCCGTTCCGCGGCCGGCCGATCCTGGAGGCGCAGGAGGTCGAGGACGTGATCGCCTATCTGGGCACGCTCCGCGGCGAGGGAGGGACACGATGACGGGGCCGGACCGGCGATCCGTCCTGGCTGGCGGCGCCGGGCTGCTCGCGGTGGCGCTGGTGCGCCCGGCCGCGGCGGTCGAGCGCCCGCCGCGCGAGCCCACCCAGGCCGCGATCCGGCGCTTCACCGGCGGCGTGCCGGTCCGTCCGGGGCGCGTCGCCCTCGACGTGCCGCCGCTGGTCGAGAACGGCAACGCCGTGCCGCTGACCGTCGCGGTGGAGAGCCCGATGACCCCGGCCGATCACGTCCGCCGGATCGCGGTGTTCAACGACAAGAACCCGCAGCCGAACGTCATCACGCTGTGGCTCGGGCCGCGGGCGGGCCGCGCCACCGTCGCGACCCGCATTCGGCTCGCCGATTCCCAGACCGTGACGGCGATCGCCGAGATGAGCGACGGCAGCTACTGGTCCGCCACCGCCGACGCGATCGTCACCCTCGCCGCCTGCGTGGAGGGCTGACGCCGTGGCCCGCAGCCTGATCAACGTGCCCAAGACCGCGAAGGCCGGCACGACCGTCGAGATCAAGACCCTGATCTCCCACCCGATGGAGACCGGCTACCGGCCGGGCCCGGACGGGCGCCTGCTGCCGCGCAACATCATCACGGAGTTCGTCTGCCGCTTCGAGGACGAGGAGGTGTTCCGCGCGGAGCTGTTCCCGGCCAGTTCCGCCAATCCCTACCTGACCTTCAGCACGGTGGCGACGCGCAGCGGCACCTTCACCTTCACCTGGAGCGGCGACAACGGCTTCACGCAGACCGAGCACGCCGCGATCGAGGTGACGTGAGCCGCGCGCCCGCCCTGCTCGTCGCCCTGGCCCTCCTCGCCGGCCCGGGCCGGACGGCGGAGATCCCGCAGGGCGAGCGCCGCTCGGGCTTCGACCAGATGACGCCGGAGCTGCGCGCGATGCAGCGGGACGAGGCGGCCAATCCGGGCCAGCTCTGGGTGGCGGACGGCGTCGAGGCCTGGACGACGGCGCCGGCGACCGGCCGACCCTCCTGCGCCGGCTGCCACGGGGACCTCGCGGGGCTGCGCGGCGTCGCGGCCCGCTACCCCGCCTTCGACGCGCAGGCCGGGCGCCCTTTGGACCTGGAGTCGCGGATCGACCTCTGCCGCACGCGCCACCAGGGCGAGGCCTCGCTGCCGCCGGAGAGCCGGCTCCTCCTCGCCCTCACCGCCGCGGTGGCGGCGCAGTCGCGCGGGCTGCCGGTGGCGCCGCCCGCCGATCCGCGCCTCGACGCGCCGCGGGAGCAGGGGCGCGCGCTGTTCACGCGCCGCATGGGGCAGCTCGACCTGTCCTGCGCCGCCTGCCACGACGGCGCCTGGGGCCGGCATCTCGGCGCGAGCACCATCCCGCAGGGCCACCCGAACGGCTACCCTCTCTATCGCCTCGAGTGGCAGGATCTCGGCTCCCTGCGCCGCCGGCTGCGCAATTGCCTCTCCGGCATGCGCGCCGAGCCGTTCCCGCCGGACGCGCCCGAGGTGGTCGCGCTGGAACTCTACCTGATGCAGCGGGCGAGCGGCCTGCCCATGGAGGCGCCGGCGGTGCGGCCCTAGCGGGGCCCGGTCAGCGTCCCTGCCGGCTCGGGTCATCCGCGGGGTTGATGTAGGTCAGCCCGAACGGCCCGGTCCCCGACACCTGGACCGTCGCCGGCTCGGCGGAGGTCCACAGCGAGTGGGGCATGTTGGCGGGCAGGAACACGAACCCGCCCTTCTCCAGCGGCTTCCCGCGCGCCTTGTCGACGGTCTCGCCCATGTCGTGCGTGAGCGAGCCCGCGAGGAGCGTCACGCTCTCGGCGGTCGCGTGGGTGTGCGGCGCGACCAGGGTATTGGCCGGGAAGCGGACCCGCAGCGTGAACGGCCCAGGCTTCTCCGGGTCGCCCGCGAGGATGCTGATCTCGGTTCCCCTGGGCAGCGCGGGAGGCGCCGGTCCCCACGTCACGGCCGCGTCGCCGGGGACGAGGACCATGCCGTGCCCGTCGTCGGCGGTCGCGACAGCGGGTACGCCGATGAGCAGGCCGGCCGTGATGGTGGCGATGAGGCGGAGTG
The DNA here is from genome assembly GCF_054052225.1 of Methylobacterium sp. JK268. NCBI lineage: Bacteria > Pseudomonadati > Pseudomonadota > Alphaproteobacteria > Hyphomicrobiales > Methylobacteriaceae > Methylobacterium > Methylobacterium sp. JK268. The sequence goes on from NZ_JBSVZN010000039.1 coordinate 81,200, forward strand.
TCATCCGGGCTTCCTCCTGTCGGGATCGCTGGGCTGGATCCTCGATGCTGGCACCAGGGAAGTGGAGGTGGTCGGGATGAAATCAAGTTCTTGGTGAATGACGATCTCGTCGAACTTGCTGAAGACCATCCTGTTAGCATGTTCAGAGGAGATGGAATTGGAAAACACGCGGCTCCTCATGCTGAGGTGCGAGCAAAGCGAGCCTCGAAGCAACCCTGAACAGCTATCCAATCCTATCTAGGATCAGCGTACAGGGGTGCTTCGAGGCTGCTTCGCAGCACCTCAGCATGAGGATTCTCGTGTCTTCCATCGACGTCGATGCCGAACGTTGAAATTTACTCTGGCAGACCCGCAGGTGTTCCACGCGTCGAAGGACGCTCCGCCAGTTGCTGGATGGCGTCCCAATCACCTCGAATCAAGGCTTCCTTCTTACTGCGCCCCCAGCCCTTGATCTGGCGCTCGACAGCGATCGCATCCGTGATCCGGTCGAATTGCTCCGCGTAGACGAGTGCGACCGGTCGACGCGAATGGGTGTAGCCGGGGAACGTCCCCGCCTGATGTTCGCCCAGCCGCCTGTCGAGCGTCTCGCCGCGCGCCGATCCGACATAGTAGCTGCCGTCTGCGCAGAGCAGCAGGTAGACGAACGCATTCAAGCAGGCAGGTCCCAAGGAGGTCGGAGCAGGTTCCTTTGCGGAACATACCATGGAAGCCATCACGCTCCTCATGCTGAGGTGCCGCCGCAGGCGGCCTCGAAGCACCCCGGAGCGCCTCTCCCACCCCCGTGACGCCCGCCCCGCGCCGGTCTAATCCTTGCGCCCGGGAGGACGGCATGACGGACCACCACGACCACGACCACCCGCACCACCACGGCAGCGAACTCTCGCCGATGGAATTGCGGGTGAGGGCGCTCGAATCCATCCTGGTCGAGAAGGGCTACGTCGATCCGGCCACCCTCGACACGCTCATCGACACCTACGAGACCAGGATCGGTCCCCGCAACGGCGCCCGGGTGGTGGCCCGCGCCTGGATCGATCCCGCCTACCGCGCCCGGCTCCTCGACGACGCCACCGCGGCGATCCGCGAACTCGGCTTCGGCGGGCGGGGCGGCGAGCACATGGTGGTGGCCGAGAATACGCCCGAGCAGCACAACCTCGTCGTCTGCACCCTGTGCTCCTGTTATCCCTGGCCGGTCCTCGGATTGCCCCCGGTCTGGTACAAGTCGCCGCCCTACCGGTCGCGGGCGGTGATCGACCCGCGGGGCGTGCTCGGCGAGTTCGGCGTCACCCTGCCCGAGACCACCCGCATCCGGGTCTGGGATTCCACCGCGGAACTCCGCTACATGGTGCTGCCGATGCGGCCCCCCGGGACCGATCATCTCGACGAGGCGGCCCTCGCCGACCTCGTCACCCGCGATTCCATGATCGGCACGGGCCTTCCCCTCGCTCCCGACCAGGTGGTGCGCGCATGAACGGCGGACAGGATCTCGGCGGGATGCACGGCTTCGGGCCGATCGGCTTCGAGGCGGACGAGCCCTGGTTCCACGCCGAGTGGGAGCGCCGCGTCTTCGCGATGGCCATGGCGATGGGGCTCACCGGCACCTGGAACCTCGACGCGAGCCGGGCCGCCCGCGAATCCCTGCCGCCGCCCGAGTACATGGCGGCGAGCTACTACGAGATCTGGTTCCGCGCCCTGGAGAAGCAGGTCGTCCGACACGGGCTCGTGAGCGAGGCCGAGCTCCGGGCCGGCGCGGCCCTCGCCCCGCCCGCCCCCGTCGCCCGCGTGCCCAAGGCGGACGAGATCCCGCCGCTCTTCGCCCGCGGCTTCCCGAGCGACCGCCCGGCCGCCCACCCGGCCCGTTTCGCGGTGGGCGACGAGGTCACCGCCAAGGTGATCAACCCGACCGGCCACACCCGCCTGCCCCGCTACGTCCGCGGCCGCACCGGCACGGTCGAGCGCGTCCACGGCGCCTTCGTGTTCCCGGATTCGAACGCGCATTTCACCGGCGAGACGCCGCAATGGCTCTACACGGTGCGCTTCCCGGGCGTGGAATTGTGGGGCGAGGAGGCCGATCCGGGCCTGAGCGTCTCGGTCAACGCCTTCGAGAGCTACCTGGAGCCCGCCCGCGGGCGCATCGCGGAAGGGCACGCCGCGTGAGCGCCCCCGACACGCCCGCCTTCGCGGCCCCCTGGGAGGCGCAGACCTTCGCGATGGTGGTGGCCCTGCACGATCGCGGCCTCTTCACCTGGAGCGAGTGGGCGCAGGCGCTCGGCGCGGCGAGCCGCGAGGGCGACCGCCCGACCGACTACGCGCTCTGGCTGGAGACGATCGAGGGGCTGCTCGCCGCCCGCGGCCTCACCTCGGCGAGGAACTTGTCGGAGCGCCGCGACGCCTTCGCGCGGGCGGCCGCCGCCACGCCGCACGGGGAGCCGATCCGGCTCGAAAACGATCCGGGGCCGTGAGCCCAACGGAAAAAGCCCGACTCGCGCCGGGCTTCACCGCTGCCGGAAACCGGCTCTTGTCAGGCCTGCAGGGCCTTCACGCGGGCCGAGAGGCGCGACACCTTCCGCGAGGCCGTGTTCTTGTGAACGATGCCCTTTTGCGACGCGCGCATGATCTCCGGCTCGGCG
>NZ_JBSVZN010000040.1:0-77865 GCF_054052225.1 Methylobacterium sp. JK268
GGGCTACGGCCTTGACGGAAGTGAGTCGGGGTCTGCGAGGATTGCGCCGGCGAGCATGGCGGCGAAGCGCTGCCAGCCGCGGGCCATGATCTTGGGTCCCGGCGGCTTGCCGGCGACGTTCCAGCCGCCGTGCCGGGCCACGATCCAAGACAGCCAGGCCAGCGTCCCCGGTGGGTGTGGGTTCTGCAGGCGTGCCGTACTGCCCTCGCAGGCCCGGCCCAGCTGCGCCACCACGGGCAAGGCGACCGCGTCGAGCACGTCCTGCATCGGCCGCCCGCCGCCCGTGCGGGCATCGACCAACTGCAGGATGCGCACCGCCGCCCCCAGCGCCAAAGCCGCCAGCCGGAACAGCTTGTCGGGCACCCGCATCTGCGTCGCGTCCAGGCCCAGCCCGTCCCGCTTGAGCGCGCGGAACACCTCTTCAATGCGCCAGCGCAGCCGGTACAGCCGCACCGTCTCGCGCGCCTCGGCGGCGGTCGCGACCGGGCGCGTGCTCAGAAGGTGCCAGCACAGCGGCGCCTGACCGTCGGGCGGGGTGGGCTCCTCCACCGTCACCAGGCTCAGCGGCAGCGCGCCCGGCAGGCTCTTCGGCTCGCCCGCTGGCCGCTTCACCACCAGCGATCCGGCCCGCAACTGCACCCGTGCGGTGCGCTCGGGCCGGCCCGGCCGGGCGGGGACCGTCACCGTATCCTCGGCCAGGACCGGCCAGCGCGCCGCCTCCGCCGTCATCGCGCCCCCCGTGGCCAGCGCCCGGTCGTGGCGGGCGCGCACCAGCAGGTCGGTGCCCGCCGGACAGCGCGCGACGTGATCGTAGATGTCGCCTTCCTGGTCGGCCACCACGATCAGGCTCGCCGCGCTCTCGCCCAGGCGGGCCTGCGCGGCCTGCGCGCCCACACCCCAGCGCCGGCTCTCCTTGTCCGCGATCGGCCGGCCCGCCCGCGGCTTGACCGGCGCGTCCGCCCGCGTCCAGATCTGGGCATCGACCAGCCCCAGGATCGCCTCGTCCTGTGCGTCGACCGCCACGACCGGGTGCAGGAAGAAGCCGGGATTGCGCCCGTTGCCGGCGGGCCCGAGCCCGTGACGGCCCGCCGCCAGCGGGGTGAAGTTGATCTCGCTCGTGTCCTGCACCGCCACGACCGCGCGGCCGGCACAGGCCTGGGCCGTGCGCGCGCCAAACGCCCGCAGGATGGCGCCCACGCTCGTGTGCGGCGAGGACAGGTAGCGATGGGCTGCGGCCGTGCCGGCCTCGCTGCCCCCGACCGTGCTCAGCACCACGCTGCCGGTGGTCACGATCCGATCAAACAGCCAAGCGCCGCGCGCCTCGGTGCGGATGTCGCCGACCCCAAGTCCGTCCATGCAAAGCCTCCCGCACAGCGCAAAGGCTCACAACACGAACCGAGCGAATCAGATCCGTACAGGCCGTAGCCTGTGCGGGAGAGGAGTAGGGGTGAGGGTTCAGGTGGTTCAGCAAGCTCGTTGAACCGTCCCGCTACCAGCACGACGCTCGACGAATAATTCTGAAGGGTCCGGGACCCTCACCCCTGCCCCTCTCCCGCACGGGAGAGGGGTTCCCCGCGCCGGACTCGCTGGGTCATGTGCTTGAACAAGCGATTGTCTTGTAACATTTTTTCGATCGCTGTGCGCACACGGTAGCCCACTTGGAAAAGGGGGGAACGCCTCCCATCCTCCCGGACAGCCGTGCGCACGCGGGGAGCGAAGGCATCCGCGCCGTATCTGGCGGAATGTCGGAATGTGTCAGCCCGTGAGATCGGGAGTGTCGCGGCTCCCGCCGGGTTCGACTGCCAGAACCGCCGCCCCGCCCCCGGCGTTGTCGCCCCATGACCGCTCCCAACGACGCCCCCCGCCTCGGCTTCTGCTGCAAGTTCATCCCCGACGAGGCTCCCGGCACTCACGCGACGCTGAAGGCCGCGAAGGCGGCGGCGCTCACCATGAACGTGACGACCGTCACCATCGCCCACCTGCGCCGGCTCGACCCCGGCGCCGCGCGCGAGAAGCTCGTCGCCGTGGTGATGCACAACCTCGCGGCCCTGCGCCGCCAGGTCGACTGGGTCGCCGGGCGCCCGCCCCTGGAGCGGCTGCTGCGCCTCGCGAGCTCGATCCTGCCGGGCTACACCCATCCCGAGGTGCGCCACCTCTACGAGGATCCCGCCCTGCGCCGTGCGCTCGAGAGCGGGCTCGCGGCGGTCGGCGCCGCGGCGCGGGCGGGTGGGGTGCGGCTCAGCATGCATCCCGGGCCGTTCTGCATCCTCGCGTCGCGCAACCCGGCGGCGCTGGAGAACGGCATCGCCGAACTCGACTACCACGCCGACGTGATGGCGATGATGGGCTACGATTCCGGCTGGCACCCGCACGGGGCGCACGTGAACATCCATGTCGGCGCCCGCGATCCCGGCCTCGACGGCTTCCGGGCCACGCTGCCGAGGGTGAGCGCGGCGGCGCGCAACCTCGTCACGGTCGAGAACGACGAGGATTCCTTCGGCGTCGACGACGTGCTGCGGCTCGCCGATCTCGTCCCCGTGGTGCTCGACCTCCACCACCACTGGATCCACAGCGGCGGCGACTATCTCGATCCCGACGATCCCCGGATCGCCCGGATCCGGGAGTCCTGGCGCGGCGTGCGGCCCGTCAGCCACATCAGCGTGTCGCGGGAGGACCTGCTCCCCGGCCACGATCCGGACGCCCTGCCCGACTTCGCGGCGCTCCTCGCGGGCGGACTCAACGGCCGGGCGCTCGCCGGCCATTCCGATCTGATGTGGAACCGGGCCGTGAACGACCTCGTGGCGCGCCACCTCGCCTGGAGCGACTTCGAGATCGAGGCGAAGCTCAAGAACCTCGCCTCCGCGGGCATCGCCCGGCAGGTCTGTGGGCTGATGCCCCCGTCCCTGCCCCTCGCCGCCGAGTGAGCGGCCTCGACGCCCCCGCCCGGCCGCGCTATCGCTGAGGCGTTATGCGCACCGCCGATTGCGACATCCTCGTCGTCCCGGGCTACACCAATTCCGGGCCGGACCACTGGCAGACACGCTGGCAGGAGCGGCTCTCCACGGCGCGCCGCGTCCCGATGCCGGACTGGGACCGCCCCGAGCCCGGGCCGTGGCGCGACGCCGTGGTCGCGGCCGTCCAGGCCGCCGCGCGTCCGGTGGTCCTCGTCGCCCACAGCCTCGGGGTGGTCTCGGCGGTGCAGGCCGCCCCCTACTTGCCGCCGGGTGCCGTGCGCGGGGGCTTCCTCGTCGCCCTGCCGGACGTGGAGCGGCCCGACACGCCGCCCCTCCTCCACGCCTTCGCGCCGATTCCTCGCGAGCCCCTGCCCTTCCCAGCGGTGCTGATCGCGAGCCGCGCCGATCCCTGGACCGCCTACGACCGCGCCGAGGATTTCGCCTCCGCCTGGGGGACCGCGATCGTGGACGCCGGCGAGGCGGGCCACCTCAACGCGGAGAGCGGGCATGGGCCCTGGCCCGAGGGGCTGATGCGCTTCGCCGGCTTCCTGCGGGGCCTCGCGCCCTGACGCAGTGTTCGACGGAGCGGTCGCCGTTTCGTCGCAGACGATGCGGACAAACCAGAGACCGAGAGCAGCACTGCGACGTCGCGTCAGCGGAACCGTGAGCGGCCCGCGCCGCTTCGTGTCGAGGGCTGGCGTCGCGGGCGGGCGCCGTCGGATCGGACGAGGATGAGACCGGACGTGCTCCGCTTCCAGATCGTGCGCGCGCCCGCCGTCACCTGGATGAGCGCCGGGTTCTCGGCGCTCGTCGCGATGATCCTGATCGCGGTGGCGGGTTTCGCCTACCAGCGTCACGGCTCTGAGGCCGTGCGCCACACGGTGGTGGTCGATGGCCAGCTCGCCCACCTGCTCTCGGCGATCCAGGACGCCGAGACCGGCCAGCGCGGCTTCCTCCTCACCGGCGACGAGAGCTTCCTGGCGCCGTTCAACGCCGGCGCCGCCGCGATCACCCGCGAGCTCGATGCCCTCGACGCCCTCGTCGAGGACAATCCGGACCAGGCCGCCCGGGTCACGCGCCTGCGCGGGCTCGTCGCCGAGAAGCGGGCCGAGCTCGAGGAGACGATCGGGCTCGCGCGGCGCGGGGAGCGGGCCAGCGTCGAGCCGATCGTGGCGGGCGGGCGCGGCAAGCAGGTGATGGACGAGATCCGCGCCGTGCTACGGGAGATGGAGCGGCAGGAGGCGGCCCTGATGGCGGCGCGCCTGGAGCACGTCTCGCGGGTCGCGCTGGGGATCTGGGTCCTAGCGGCGCTGGTCGTGGTGCTGCTGACCGTGCTCGCCGTCTCGGCCGTGCGCGAGGCCGGGCGGCGCGCCTCCCTGTCGCGCTTCCTGCCGGAGGAGCTTGTCTCGCGCCTCGCCGACGACGCGGAGGGCCTGCGGGCGGGCCGCCGCCAGAGGGCGGCGATCGTGTTCGTCGACCTGCGCGGCTCGACGGCGCTGGCCGAACGCCTCGACCCGCAGGCGCTCTCCCTCCTGCTGACCGCCTTCCGGCGCCGCATCAACCGCCTTGCCCGCCGCCACGGGGGCGTCGTCGACAAGTTCATCGGCGACGGTGCACTCCTGGTCTTCGGGCTGCCGGAGCCGCGGCCGGACGACGCCGCCCGGGCGCTCGCCTTCGCGCAGGATCTCGCCGCCCTGATCGCCCGCCGCAGCGCCGCGTGGGCGCCGCCCCGCGGCCTCGCGATCGGCGTCGGCATCCACTACGGCGAGGTGTTCTGCGGCATCATCGGCCAAGCGGCCCGGCTCGAATTCACGGTGCTCGGCGACACGGTGAACGTGGCCGCGCGGCTGGAGCAGGCGACGAAGCAGCACGGGGTCGCGATCCTCGCCTCCGAGGCCGCCTGCGCGGCGGGGGGGGCCGCTGGCGCGAGGTCAGCCGGGCGCCCCTGCGGGGTCGGAGCGAGGCGATGGCCTATTACGCGCCGGACGAGGAGCCGGCCGCTCGGGCGCCGCGGGTCGCCGTGATGGCGTAGGGAGGCTCCAGGCTCATTCGGTCGTATTCGCTCGGCATCGGCGCGGTGCATCCCGATGGGTCTGGTCAATTCAGCAGCGCCACTCTACGGCCGAACATCGTCGTTGCGAGCGGCACCGATCTCGAACGTGCGGAGGCTATCCACCACGACGTTCACCGCTACTGCTTCATCGCCCGATCAGTGAACTTTCCCGTCAGCTATGCGCCGACCTTCGAGGCGCTGGCGGGGTGACATCAGCGTTCCCAAGACTCGTTCCTTCCGGGGGAGCGAAGGATTCGCCTAGGCAACGAGGGTCTGCAACGGCACGAAAGCGACGCCCCGCGGTCGGGTTGCTCAGGTGCCGACCCTACGCCCGCTCCCCCAGGCAGCGCCGGTACAGGGTGCTCCGGCTGATTCCGAGCCGCCGCGCCGCTTCGGACACGTTCCCGTCCGCCGCGTCGAGGGCCGCGCGCATCGCGTCCCGGGCGACCGCATCGAGCCGCGCGGTCGCGGGCGGCGCGCGACCGCCCGGGGACGCGAGTGGCGACGGTGACACCCGGGGCCGCAGCCCCTCGGGCAGATCCTCCGGCCCGACGGTCTCGCCCGGATCGGCGAGGGCCAGCAGGGCGCGCAACGTCCCGACGAGCTGGCGGAAGTTGCCGGGCCACTCCGCCCCCGCCAGGAGCGCCGCTGCCTCTGGCGCGAGGGAGACCTGCCGCGCCTCCCCGCCCAGCTGCGCCCACAGCCGGGTGACGAGAGCGGCGCGGTCGTCCCGCGCGCGCAGGGGCGGCAGGGTCACCCGGTAGGGGGCGATCCGATAGAACAGGTCGGCCCGGAAACGCCCCTCCTCCACGAGCTGCCCGAGGTCGCGGTGGGTCGCGCAGATCAGGCCGAAATCGACCGGCACCGGCCGCCCGCCGCCGACCGGCTGGACCTCGCGCTCCTGCAGCACCCGCAGCAGGCGCGACTGCAGGCCGAGCGGCATGTCGCCGATCTCGTCGAGGAACAGCAGCCCGCCCTCCGCCTGCCGCAGCAGGCCCTTGGCCCCGTGCCGGGCCGCGCCCGTGAAGGCGCCGGGCTCGTAGCCGAACAGCTCCGCCTCGATCAGGCTCTCGGGGAGCGCCGCGCAGTTCACCGCCACGAAGGGCGCCCCTGCCCGCGCGCCCCGGGCATGGGCGGCGCGGGAGAAGACCTCCTTGCCGGTGCCGGTCTCGCCCTCGACCACGATCGGGATGCCCGCGTCGAGGAGGCGCACGGCCCGCACGAGCAGCCGCTCGGTGCCGGGGTCGAAGACCGGGGATTCGGGGTTCGCCGCGATCTCCCCCGACCGGCGCCGGGCCGGGAGCCCGCGCGACGGCCGGGCCGTCTCGCCCCGGATGCGCCCATGCAGGACCCGCCCGGCCCCGTCGCGCAGGGCCAGGGCGCCGGGCGCCGGCGCGCGCAGGTCGGGGAACAGGCCGTCGAGGTGCTCCCGGTCGATCGCGCCCCAGTCGAGGCCCAGCAGCGCCAGGGCGGCGCGGTTCGCCCCAACCAGGCGCTGGCCGGAAAAAACCAGCACGCCCTCCCGCGGCGTGCCGAGCAGAGCCGCGTCCGCGTGGAGCCGCAGCACCGCGTGGTCGGGCCCGAGATCCTCGAACATCCGGTGCTCGATCGCGTCCACCGCCAGCCGGATCAGCCCGAGCGCGTGCATGTGCGGCACCGCGGCCGGCCCCGAGAGGTCGAGGGCACCGAGCGTCTCCCCGCGCATCCCCAGGATCGGCATCGCCGCGCAGGAGAGGATCCGGTGCGGCTCGAAATAGTGCTCGGCGCCCCGCACCTCGACGGCGCGCCGCTCGATCAGCGCGGTGCCGATGGCGTTGGTGCCGGTCACCGCCTCGCTCCACGGCACGCCGGGGCGCAGGGCCACCTGCGCGGCGCGCCCCGCGAAGCCGGTGCTGCCGAGCGTGTCGAGGACCAGCCCCTCCGCATCGGTGAGGATGACGAGGCAGTCGGTCGCCTGCGCGTCGGCGTGCAACGCCTCGATCTCCGGCCGGCAGCGGCGGCGCAGCGCCTCGTGGCGCTCGCAGGCCTCGCGCAGCTCCCGCGCGCTCAGCGGCTCGACCCGGGGGCCGGTCCCGAAATCGAGGCCCCGCGCGGCGCAGCGCTGCCAGGAGCGCAGGATCGGGTCCGGCACGCCCTCGGCGGTCCCGCCCGCGAACAGCCGCTGGCGGGCGGCCAGCAGGCTGCGCGGCGTCGCCACGCGCGTCTCCATGCTCAGCCTCCCGTCTGTCGCACGGTGCGACAGGTGTTGCAGGTGTCGCAGGATCAGTCGAGGAAAATCGCGCGGCCGCACAGCAGCACCTTCGTCGCACGACCCGACCAAAACCCCACCGCCGCCCGCCGTCCCAAGCAACGCCAGAGGCTTACCGCATCGCAGCAACTGTCACAGGCCGGCTCTCGACCGGGCTGGCACGGCCGTCGCTCAAGGAACTGCGGGTCGCCGGTCCCGCACGCGCCGGCGACGATTTGGGAGGATGACCATGAACAAGCCCGAATTCCTCAACGCCGCCACCGCCTCGCCCTTCGCCGCCCGCTACGAGAACTTCATCGGCGGCCGCTGGGTCGCGCCGGCCGCCGGCCGCTACTTCGAGAACACCTCGCCCCTCACCGGCCGCGTGATCTGCGAGGTCGCGCGCTCCGACGCGCAGGACATCGAGAGGGCGCTCGACGCCGCCCACGCCGCCAAGGAGGCCTGGGGCCGCACCGCGCCGGCCGAGCGCGCCCGCATCCTCAACCGGATGGCCGACCGCATGGAGGAGAACCTCGACCTCCTGGCCCGCGCCGAGACCTGGGACAACGGCAAGCCGATCCGCGAGACCACGCACGCGGACATCCCGCTCGCCATCGACCATTTCCGCTACTTCGCCGGCTGCGTGCGCGCCCAGGAGGGCTCGATCTCCGAGATCGACCACGACACGGTGGCCTACCACTTCCACGAGCCCCTCGGCGTCGTCGGCCAGATCATCCCGTGGAACTTCCCGATCCTGATGGCGGTCTGGAAGCTCGCCCCGGCGCTCGCGGCCGGCAATTGCGTGGTGCTCAAGCCCGCCGAGCAGACGCCGGCCTCGGTGCTGGTGCTGGCCGAGCTGATCGGCGACCTGCTGCCGGAGGGCGTGCTCAACATCGTCAACGGGTTCGGGCTGGAGGCGGGCAAGCCGCTGGCCTCCTCGCCGCGGATCGCCAAGATCGCCTTCACGGGCGAGACCACGACCGGCCGGCTGATCATGCAGTATGCCAGTCAGAACCTGATCCCGGTGACGCTGGAGCTCGGGGGTAAGTCGCCCAACATCTTCTTCGCCGACGTGATGGCGGAGGACGACGCCTATCTCGACAAGGCGCTCGAAGGCTTCACGATGTTTGCCCTCAACCAGGGCGAGGTCTGCACCTGCCCGAGCCGGGCCCTGGTGCACGAGTCGATCTACGAGCGCTTCATCGAGAAGGCGGTGGCGCGGGTGCGGGCGATCAAGCAGGGCTCGCCGCTCGACCCCGCCACGATGATCGGCGCGCAGGCGTCGAGCGAGCAGCTCGAGAAGATCCTCTCCTACATCGATATCGGCCGGCAGGAGGGCGCGGAACTCCTCACCGGCGGCGACCGGGCGCGGCTGGAGGGCGAGTTCGCGGAGGGGTTCTACGTGACGCCCACCGTGTTCCGGGGCCACAACCGGATGCGGATCTTCCAGGAGGAGATCTTCGGGCCGGTCCTGTCGGTGACGACCTTCAAGGACGACGCCGAGGCGCTGTCGATCGCCAACGACACCCTGTACGGGCTCGGCGCCGGGGTGTGGACGCGCGACGGGACCCGGGCCTACCGGTTCGGCCGCGCGATCCAGGCCGGCCGGGTCTGGACGAACTGCTACCACGCCTACCCGGCGCACGCGGCCTTCGGCGGCTACAAGCAGTCGGGCATCGGGCGCGAGACGCACAAGATGATGCTCGACCACTACCAGCAGACCAAGAACATGCTGGTCAGCTACTCGCCCAAGGCGCTGGGCTTCTTCTGAGGCCATACCGCCGCCGGCTGCCGAGCCGGCGGCCCCCGCGGGCACCGCCCGGCCGGACACGGTCGCGGCGGTGCCGTCGATTCCCTCGCCGAGGCCTCGCCGATGACCGATCTCCCCCCGCGCGTCACCGCGACCGACACCGCTCTCGCGCTGATCGAGACCCTGCGGGCCGCGCACGGTCCCGTCCTGTTCCACCAATCCGGCGGCTGCTGCGACGGCTCCTCGCCGATGTGCTACCCGGTCGGCGACTTCATCATCGGCGACAGCGACATCCATCTCGGCCGGATCGGCGGCGCCGATTTCTACATCAGCCGGGCGCAATTCGCGTACTGGAAGCACACGCAACTGATCATCGACGTGGTGCCGGGCCGCGGCGGCATGTTCTCGCTGGAGAACGGCCGCGACGTCCGCTTTCACGTTCGTTCCCGCCTGTTCAGCGATGCGGAAAGTCTCGCGCTGAACGGGTGAAATTCCTAAATAGAACGCTCTCGCAAGGCATTGTCGTTGCTGGGGGATTTGAAGTACTTGGTTTTGGTGATCATGGCGCGGGGAACCCCTCTCCCGAGTGGGAGTGGGGCAGGGGTGAGGGACGGACGCTTCAGCAAGAAGGCGGGACCGTGCCGCTGGCAGCTCAACGGTACAGATCGATCCTGAACCCGAGCCACCCTGCGCGATCTTCGATCGCCCCTACCCCTCTCCCACTCGGGAGAGGGGATCGCGCGCCAGTCTGGAAGTGCCAGCATCAAGAATTGAATGTCGTCGCCGTCAATCAGAACACGCGTTCGTCCGCAAGGGACGGCGAAGCCGGTGACGAACTCATACGATGTCCAGTTGATGGCTTCGCAAGGCAGGTATCGCCTTCGCTCAGCCGCCGCGGCATCGCAGCGGGTCTGCGTCGCGCAACAGGTTCTCGCCCATGAAGCTCACGAAGGCGGAGAGCTTGGGCGACGGGTGGCGGCTCGCCGGCCACAGGATGTGGAAGGCGCCGACATCGCGCAGGTGATCCTCCAGCACGCTCACCAGCGCGCCGGAGCGGAGCTGGCGCCGGATCGCGAAGACCGGCAGGCAGGCGAGGCCGAACCCTTCCTCGGCCAGGCAGATCTGCGGTTCGAGCGTGCTCGCCACGACCGCGACCGGGAGGTCGAGGTCGGCCCCGTCGCCGATCAGCGGCCAGGGTTCGAGCCGACCGGTCGAGGGGTAGCGGTGGCGCAGGCAGGCATGGCCGAGGAGGTCCTCCGGCACGGCCGGCGTGCCGCGGGCGGCGAGGTAGTCCGGTGCGGCGACGATCCGGTGCGAGAAGGCCCCGGCCCGGCGCATCATCAGCCGGGAATCCCGCGCCGGGCCGGTCCGGATCACCGCGTCGAACCCCTCCTCGATCACGTCCACCATCCGGTCGGTGAAGTCGAGGTCGAGCGTGATCTCCGGATAGGCCCGCATGAAGGCCATCACCGCGGGCATCATCAGCATGCCGACCAGCGGGAGGCTGACCCGCAGCGTGCCCCGCGGCGCCGCGCGGCTCTGCGACAATTCCAGTTCCGCCGCCTCGATCTCGCCGAAGATGCGCCGGCAGCGGTCGAGGAAGCGCGCCCCCTCCGGCGTGAGGGTCAGGGCGCGGGTCGAGCGGTGGAACAGCCGCACGGCGAGCCGCTCCTCCAGCCGCGCCACCGCCTTGCCCACCGCCGAGGCCGAGAGGCCGAGCTTGACGGCGGCGGCCGCGAAGCTGCCCGCCTCCGCGGTCTGCACGAAAGCATTGAGGGCCCCGAGATGCTCCATGCGGAAGGCTCCGATTCACGAACCCGCTGTCCGGGATATCCGGAAATCGCGTGATCTTATTCCCCTGCGGCAGGGAGCTTAACCTCCCGGGCCATGACGACGAAGCCCGCCCCACCCCGCATCGATCCGAGCGCCTGCCGCTTCCCGGTCTCCTCGCCCTCGCCATGGCGGGTTTCATCACGATCCTCACCGAGGCGCTGCCGGCCGGATTGCTGCCGCAGATCGCCGCCGGCCTCGCGGTGTCGGACTCCCTGGCTGGGCAACTCGTAACCGTCTACGCGGTCGGCTCGCTCGCGGCGGCGATCCCGCTGACGGCGGCGACACAGGGGATCGGGCGGCGTCCGCTGCTCCTCTCCGCCGTCGCGGGCTTCGCCCTCGCCAACACCGTCACGGCGGTCTCGGGCAGCTACGGGCTCACGATGCTGGCGCGGCTCGTCGCGGGCGTCTCGGCCGGGCTGGTCTGGGCTCTCCTCGCGGGTTACGCTGCCCGGATGGCGCCGCCGGCCCGGACGGGCCGCGCTATCGCGATCGCCATGGTCGGGACCCCCCTCGCCCTCTCTATCGGGGTTCCCGTCGGCACCGCGCTCGGCGCCCTGATCGGCTGGCGCGCCTGCTTCGCGCTCCTGAGCGGCCTCGCAGGCCTCCTGATGATCTGGCTTCGGGCCGCCCTTCCCGATTTCCCCGGGCGGTGGGAGGGGGGCAGGCTGTCGCTGCGGCGCGTCGCGGCACGGCCGGGCGTCCGGCCGGTCCTTCTCGTCACCCTCACCTTCGTGCTCGCGCACAATATCCTCTACACCTACGTCGCGCCCTTCCTCGCCGCGGCGGGGTCCGCCTCCCGCACGGATGTCGTCCTGCTCGTCTTCGGGGCCGGGTCGCTGGCCGGGATCGGCATCGTCGGGCTTCTCGTGGACCGTCGCCTGCGGGGGCTGACGCTGGCCTGCCCTGCCCTGTTCGGTCTGGCGGTTCTCGCCCTCGAATGGCCCGGACACGACCCGGCCGTGCTGCACGGGGCGGTCGGCCTGTGGGGGCTCGCGTTCGGCGGTGCGGCGACCCTGTTTCAGACCGCCCTCGCCAAGGCGGCGGGGGACGCGGCGGATGTCGCTCAGGCGATGCTCGTCACGGTGTGGAACCTCGCCATCGCCGGAGGCGGCCTCGTGGGCGGTGTGATCCTGGCGCGGCTCGGCGTGACGGGTTTCGCGCCGGCGCTCCTGCTGCTGCTCGGCGCGAGCCTGCTCACCGTCCTGCTGGGCCGCCGCCATGGCGTCCCGTCGGGGCCGGGGGCGGTGATGCCTGATCCGGACGCGGAGGTCCCGAGTGTCCGGAAGGCGAGCAGGATTCCGTAACGTCAGATCGCGCCCTATCGTCTCGCGTCATGACCGCCGCTCCGACCGATCCGCGCCGCCGCTCCCTCCTGGCCGCCGCCTGCCTCGGCCTCGGCTCGGTGCTGCCGACCCTGCTGCGCGCCTCGGCCCCTGCGATCGCACAACCGCCAGTCCTTGTTCCCGAGACGGAGTCTCCGATGCCCTCCTCCCGTTTGGCGCAGCGTCTCGACCGGACCATCGACGGAGCCCTTGCGGCCGAGCGCATCGTCGGCGCCGTGGTCCTGGTCCGTCGGGATGGCGAGCCGGTCTATGCCCGGGCCGCGGGTCTCGCCGACCGGGAGGCCGGGATCCCGATGCGGGAGGATGCGATCTTCCGCTTCGCCTCGGTGTCGAAGCTGTTCGTGGCCTCCGCCGTGCTGGCGCTCGTCGCTCAGGGCCGGCTCGATCTCGACCGCCCGATCACGCAGTGGCTGCCGGATTTCGCGCCGGCCTACGAGGGACGTCCCGCGATCATCACGCTCCGCCACCTCCTCAGCCACGCCTCCGGCCTCGGCTACGGCTTCTTCGAGCCGGAGGACGGACCCCTGCACCGGGCCGGCGTATCCGACGGAATGGACCGCTCGGGCCTGACGCTCACCGAGAACCTGCGCCGCCTCGCCGGCGTGCCGCTGCTCTTCGCGCCCGGAACGGGATTCCGCTACTCCCTCGCGATCGATGTCGCCGGTGCGATCGTCGCCGCCGCGACCGGCCTCCCGCTGCCGGAGGCCATCCGCCGCCTCGTCGCGGAGCCGCTCGGCCTCGGCGATGCGGGCTTCACCCTGACGGATTCCTCCCGCCTTGCCGCCGCCTACGCGGACGACACCCCGCATCCGCGCCGGATGCGCGAACCCGACCGCCTGGTCTTCGCGCCCGGCCTGCCCGGCGTCCTGATGGATCCGGCGCGCGTCTTCGACGTCGACGCCTTCCCGTCGGGTGGGGCCGGCATGGTCGGGACGGCCGCCGACGTGATGCGGCTCCTCGAGGCGCTCCGCCAAGGCGGCGCCCCGCTGTTTCCCCCGGCGCTCGCCGCCGAGATGGGCCGGGACCAGATCGCCGGGATCGCCATGGAGGGGTCGCCCGGCTGGGGCTACGGTCTCGGTTTCGCGGTGCTGCGCGATCCGCGCGCGGCCGGCGTTCCCGACTCGCCCGGGAGCTGGCGGTGGGGCGGTGCCTACGGCCATAGCTGGCTCGTCGACCCGGCGCGCCGGCTCACCGTGGTGGCCCTCACCAACACGGCCTTCGAGGGCATGTGGGCCGGCGGGCGCTTCCCGGTCGACCTCGGCCGGGCGATCGCCGCGGCGCTCTGACGAGGCCCGCGGCGTCCCGCTCCGCTGCGCTGCGGCCGGGCGGATTGCCCCGGCCCTGACGCTGCGCCACTCTCCGGTCTATCCGGCCTCCCTCCCGATCGAGCACATCGCCATGCCCGCCTCCAGCCTGAGCGCCCGCCTCGACGCCGTCATCGCCGGCGCGCTGGCGGCCGAGCGCATCGTCGGGACCGTCGTGCTCCTGTCTCGCGGCGGTGAGACGCTCTACGCTCGGGCCGCGGGTCTCGCCGACCGCGAGGCCGGGAGCCCGATGCGGGAGAACACGGTGTTCCGCCTCGCCTCGGTGACGAAGCCCTTCGTGGCCGCCGCCGTCCTGGCGCTGGTGGCGCAGGGCCGGCTCGATCTCGACCGCCCGATCACCGAGTGGCTTCCCGATTTCGGGCCGACCCACGAGGGACGCCCGGTCGTCATCACGCTCCGCCACCTCCTCAGCCATTCGTCGGGGCTCGGCTACGGCTTCCTGGAGCCCGAGGACGGGCCCCTGCACCTGGCCGGCGTGTCCGACGGGCTCGACCGCTCCGGCCTCACCCTCGCGGAGAACCTGCGCCGCCTCGCGGGCGTGCCGCTTCTCTTCGCGCCCGGGACGGCCTTCTGCTACTCGCTCGGGATCGATGTGGCCGGGGCGATCGTCGCGGCCGCCACCGGGCTCGCCCTCCCGGAGGCGCTGCGGCGCCTCGTTCTCGAACCGCTCAGCCTGCGCGACACCGGCTTCGCGCCCGGCGACGCGTCCCGGCTCGCCGTGCCCTACGCCGACGACACGCCCCGTCCCCGCCGCATGCGCGAGCCCGACAGCCTGCCCTTCGTCCCCGGACTCGCCGGCATCGCGATCGACCCCGCCCGCGCCTTCCATCACGAGGCGTTCCCGTCCGGCGGGGCGGGCATGCTCGGCACGGCCGCGGAGGTGATGCGCCTCCTCGACGTCCTGCGCCGGGGCGGGGCGCCCCTGATGCCGGCCGCCCTCGCGGCGGAGATGGGCCGCGACCAGATCGCGGGCCTCGCCATCCCGGGCTCGCCGGGCTGGGGATACGGGCTCGCCGGGTCGGTCCTGCGCGACCCGGCCGAGGCCGGTTTCGCGGCCTCGGCCGGGAGCTGGCGCTGGGGCGGCGTCTACGGCCACGGCTGGCTCGTGGACCACGCCCGCGGCCTCACCCTCGTGGTGCTGACCAACACCGCGCTCGAAGGCATGTGGAGCGGTGGGCGCTTCGCCCTCGATCTCACCCGGGCGCTCGCCGCGGCCGGCTGACCGCGGTCCGGCCCCTACTCCGCCGCCTGCCGCATCGGCACGAACCCGATCGGCTGGCGCTGCGGCCCCTCCTGCTTGAGGGTGCGCAGCATGGTCTCGTAATCCTGCTCCATCTCCGGCGTCACCGAGGGCCGCGTCTCGTGCAGCGCGGCGTCGAAATGCGCCCGCGTCACCTCGCTCGCCTGCAGGTTCGCCCTGAGCGCCATCAGGCCGGCGCGGCGCGTCAGGTCCTCCAGGTCGGCGCCCGTGAAGCGCACCGTGCGCGTCGCGAGGTCGTCGAGATCGACGTCCGGCGCGAGCGGCATGCCGCGGGTGTGGATGCCCAGGATGTGGCGGCGGCCCTCGGCGTTCGGCACCGGCACGTAGACGAGTTCGTCGAAGCGGCCCGGGCGTAGCAGCGCCGGGTCGACGAGGTTCGGCCGGTTGGTGGCGGCGATCACCACCACCCCCTGCAGCTCCTCCAGCCCGTCCATCTCGGCGAGGATCGTGTTCACCACCCGCTCCGTCACGGCGGGCTCGCCGAGGCCGCCGCCGCGCACGGGGGCGAGCGAATCGATCTCGTCGATGAAGATCACCGTCGGCGCGACCTGGCGGGCGCGGGCGAAGAGCCGCGACACCTGCTGCTCGGATTCCCCGTACCATTTCGAGAGCAGGTCCGAGGATTTCGTGGCCACGAAATTGGCCGAGGCCTCGCGGGCCACCGCCTTGGCAAGGAGCGTCTTGCCGGTCCCGGGCGGGCCGAACAGCAGGAAGCCCTTGGCCGGGCGGATGCCGATGCGCCGGAACGCGTCCGGATTCTTGAGCGGGAGTTCCACCCCCTCGCGCAGCGTCGTCTGGACCTCGCCGAGCCCGCCGATGTCGTCCCAGCCGACATTCGGCACCTGGATCATGATCTCGCGCAGGGCCGAGGGCTGCACGCGCTTGAGCGCGTTCAAAAAATCCTCGCGGCAGACCTGGAGGGTCTCCAGGATCTCCGGCGGGATCCCCTCCTTCAGATTGATCTGCGGCAGCACCCGGCGCAGGGCGTCCATGGCCGCCTCGCGGGCGAGCGCCGACAGGTCGGCGCCGACGAAGCCGTAGGTGGTGCGGGCGATCTCGTCGAGGTCGACATTGTCGCCGAGCGGCATGCCGCGGGTGTGGATGGTCAGCACCTCGCGCCGCCCGGGCTCGTCGGGCACGCCGATGACGATCTCGCGGTCGAAGCGGCCGGGCCGGCGCAGGGCCTCGTCGATCGCGTCGCGGCGGTTGGTGGCGCCGATCACCACGATGTTCTGGCGCGGCTCCAGCCCGTCCATCAGGGTCAGGAGCTGGGCGACGATCCGCCGCTCGACCTCGCCGCGGGCCTCCTCGCGCTTGGGCGCGATCGAGTCGATCTCGTCGATGAAGATGATGGCCGGCGCGTTGCGCTGCGCCTCCGAGAAGATCTGGCGCAGGCGCTGCTCGGACTCGCCGTACTGGCTGCCCATGATCTCCGGCCCGGCGATGTGGAAGAACTGCGCCTCGGTCTCGTTGGCGACGGCCCGGGCGAGGAGGGTCTTTCCGGTGCCGGGCGGGCCGTAGAGGAGCACGCCCTTCGGCGGGTCGATCCCGAGGCGCTGGAACAGCTCGGGATGCCGCAGGGGCAGCTCCACCATCTCGCGCACCTGATCGACCGAGGGGCCGAGGCCCCCGATATCGTCGTAGGTGACGTCGGCCCGGCGCGCCTCCTTGGGCTCCTCGAACATCGGCCGCAGCTCGACCTCGGTCTCGCCCGTCACCTGGACGATGCCGCGCGGCTGCGTCGAGACCACGACGAGGCGGATCTCCTGCAGGCCGTAGGCCGGCATGTTGAACATCTGGCGCAGCTCCGGCGGGATCTCCTCGCGGTCCATCCGCGACTGCACCGAGGTCGAGATCACGTCGCCCGCCACCAGCGGGCGGCGGAAGAAGGTGCGCCGCAGCGCGTCGCCGGAGCCCTGGAGGCGCAGGTTCTTCTGCGCCGGGGCGAGGACGACGCGGGTCGCGGGGCGGACCTCGGCGCGCTTGATCTCCACGTAGTCGCCCGAACCGACGCCGGCATTGACGCGCTGCAGGCCATCAAGGCGGATGATGCTCAGGCCCTCGTCCTCGGTGCCGAGCGCGATGGCGAGCGCGGTGGTGTGGCGCTTGCCCACGATCTCGATCGGGTCGCCCTCCTGGATGCCGAGGTCGCGCAGGACCGCCCCGCTCACGCGGGCCACCCCGCGGCCGACATCCTGCGCCCGCGAATTCGCAACCTGCGCCCGCAGGCTCCTGGTTTCGTCCGCCATGCCCATCCGCCTTCCGATGCGCGGGCCCGCGGCGTCGGGCCCGGATGTCCCGGCCGCCGGGTGTCCCCGGCCGCCCGGAGAACGCCCGCCGCGGGCGGATTGTTCGGCGGCGGATGATCCCGTCGGGATCGTCCGGGTCGGGGTGGCGGCGCGCGATCCCGCCGGGACCCCGCCCGCGGCCGCCCCGGGAACAACGGATCAGCCGTGGAGCGTCAGGACGCCGAGTTCGCCGATGCGGTCGTCCACCGTCAGCCCTCGCAGGCTCGCCGTGAGGGCGAACCCGGTCGGGGTCCGCTCGAAGCCGTACAGGTGGTAGCCCGCGCAGTGGCTGTGCCCGCCGGCGCGGGCCGAGGCCGAGGGGGCCCCGATCACCGGCACCCGCCGCCCGTCGGGGCCGACCAGGAAGGCGACCGAGCCGACGTGGTTGTGGCCGTGCAGGAGGAGATCCGCCCCGACCCGCCGGATCATCGCTTCGAGGGCGGGCGCGTCGGTCAGGTTGCGGCCGGGCAGCGCGCCGCCGACATGGGGCGGATGATGGATCATCACCACGCGGCAGGGCCGCTCGGGCTCGCGGGCGAGGCTGCCGAGGAGCGCCTCCGCGGCGGCGAGCTGGCGCGAGCCGAGCCGGCCGCTCGCCACGAAGGGCGCGGTCGGGATCGCCGAGGACAGGCCGACCAGGGCGAGCGGCCCGCGGCGGCGCAGGTACGGGAAGGTGCGCTCGCGCCCCGCATCGTCCCGGGTCCAGGGCCCGACCGCGTCGAGGAGCCCGTCGAGGGAGCCGCGCACGTAGGCGTCGTGGTTCCCGGGCACGAAGCTCACCGCCTCGGAGCCTCCCAGCGCCTCCAGGAACACCCGGGCCGTCTCCCACTCGCTGGGCAGGCCGATGTTGCACAGGTCGCCCGTGCAGGCGATGTGATCGGGGGCGGCCGCGCGCAGGTCCGCGACCAGCGCCTCCAGCACCGCCATGTCGTGGGTGCGGTGGCGGCCGCGGGTCCAGTTGACCCAGCCCGTCGCGCGCTTGCTCAGGAGCTGGCGCAGGCGCGGCTTGGAGAGCGGGCCGACATGGGGGTCTGTCAGATGGGCGAGGCGGAACATCGCGGGGAAACGCTCGACGCGCCTCCTGGGGACCGGCGCGGATCGGCGGTCCGCCGGCTTATGGCCAAGCGCGGATGCGGCCGCAAGCCCGGCGGAAAACAGGCGGACCCCGCCGGGCCGCCCTGCCGCCATCGGCCGGGGCGGCGGCGCGCACGGTTGCGACTTGGCGCCGACGGCGCTAGACGGCGACCTCCGGTCGGGGATGTCGCTGGGGAAGTCGACGCGGCCCGTGTTCGGCCGCACCGGTCCCAAGCGGCCTCGTTGCCCCTAGGTCGTCGACGTTCGTGCTTGATGAGACCCCCCTTCACCCGCGGCCCCTGCCGCGCCCCGACTCCGCCGCTTCGCGGCGGCGCGCCGGCAGCGCGGCGTCGATGAGGACCCGCTCGCTTCCCTTCTCCCTGTGGACCTACCATCACGGCCTGATCGCCCTGGAGCCGGCCATCGCGGCTCTGCTCGTGTGGCGCCGCCGGAAGGGCAAGGAGGATCCCGAGCGGCTGCCCGAGCGGGTCGGACGGCCGGGCAAGCCCCGCCCGTCCGGTCCCCTGGTCTGGGCGCATGGCGCGAGCATCGGCGAGGCCTTGTCGCTCCTGCCCCTCGTCGAGCGGCTGACCCGCCGGGGATTCACGGTGCTGGTCACCTCGGGCACCCGCACCTCGGCCGCGCTCGTCGCCGCCCGCCTGCCGCCGGGCGCCCTCCACCAGTTCGCGCCCGTCGACGCGCCGCGCTACGTCGCGCGGTTCCTCGACCACTGGGAGCCCGACCTGGCGCTGGTGGCGGAATCGGAACTCTGGCCGAACACCATCCTGGCGCTCGCCGAGCGGCAGGTTCCGCTGATCCTGGTGAACGGGCGGATGTCGGAGCGCTCGGCCCGCGGATGGGCCCGCCTGCCGGGCTTCGCGCAGGCGGTCCTCTCCCGCATCGCCGTCTGCCTCGTCCAGACCGGCGAGGAGGCCGAGCGCTTCGTGACGCTCGGCGCGCCGCGGGTGATCGTGGCCGGCAACCTGAAATTCGACGCTCCGGCCCCGCCGGCCGATCCGCAGGCGCTGGCGCAGCTCGCGGCGATGATCGCAGGCCGTCCGGTCTGGCTCGCCGCGAGCACCCATCCGGGCGAGGATCCGGCCGTGATCGCGGCCCACCGGGCGCTGGCCGCGGCCCATCCGGGGCTGCTCACCCTGCTGGCGCCGCGGCACCCGCGCCGCGGCGACGAGGTGGCGGCCCAGGCGCGCGGGGCGGGCCTGCGCGTCACGCGGCGCAGCGAGGGCGGCCTCATCGATGGGTGCACCGACCTGCACGTGGTGGATACGGTCGGCGACCTCGGCCTGTTCTACCGCGTCGCGCCCGTCGCCTTCATGGGCGGCTCCCTCGCGGCGCATGGCGGCCAGAACCCGATCGAGCCGGCGCTGCTCGACACCGCCGTGCTGCACGGCCCGCATGTCTGGAACTTCGCGCAGGCCTACACGGTCATGGGGCGGGCGGGCGCGGCCGACCTCGTCTCGGACCCGGACGGGCTCGCGGAGGCGGTCGGTCGCCTCCTGGCGGATCCGGCGCGCCGCGCCGCCATGGCGCGCGCCGGCCGCGACGCGATCGCGGCCTGCGGCGGCGCCCTCGACCGCACGATGGCGGCCATCGAACCCTTCATCGTGCAGATGAAGATCACCGGCCGGTTCGGCTGACCATGCGGGCGCCGGGCTTCTGGTGGCGCGCGGATCCCTCCTGGCAGGCCCGGCTGCTCGCGCCGATCGGCCGCCTCTACGGCGGGCAGGTCGCCCGGCGCATGCGGCGGCCGGGCACGCGCGCGCCGCTGCCGGTCCTGTGCGTCGGCAATCTGACGCTCGGGGGGGCCGGCAAGACCCCGACCGCGCTGGCGCTCGCGGAGCTGCTGCGCGCGGGCGGGCGCCGGCCCGCCTTCCTCAGCCGGGGCTATGGCGGCCGGCTGCCGGGGCCGGTGCAGGTGGAGCCCGGCCGGCACGAAGCGGCGGATGTCGGCGACGAGCCGCTCCTCCTTGCCGCCGCAGCGCCGACCGTGGTGTCCCGCGACCGCGTCGCGGGCGCGGCCCTCTGCGCGGCGGCCGGCGCCGACGTGATCGTGATGGATGACGGGCTCCAGAACCCGTCCCTGCGCAAGGACTGGTCGATCGCCGTGTTCGACGCCGGGGTGGGCGTCGGCAACGGGCTGCCCTTCCCGGCCGGTCCGCTGCGGGCGCCCCTCGACGCGCAGTGGCCCTTCGTCGACGCGGTGCTGACCATCGGCGACGGTCCCGAGGTTCCGTTGCTCGCCTCGCTCGACCGCCCCGCCTTCCGGGGCCGGCTCGCTCCCGACCCGCAGGCGGCCTCAGCCCTTGCCGGTCGGCCGGTCCTCGCCTTCGCCGGCATCGGCCGCCCGGAGAAGTTCTTCGCGACCCTGCGCGAGGTCGGGGCGGATCTCCGGGCGACGCGCGGCTTTCCCGACCACCACCCCTACGCCGCAGGGGATCTCGCGGCGCTCCTGCGCGAGGCCGCGCGGGACGGCCTGACCCTCGTCACGACCGAGAAGGACCGCGTCCGCCTGCCGCCCGGGGCACCGGTGGCGGTGCTGCCGGTCCGGCTCGTCCTGGCGGATGGACTGGGGGACGCCCTCGCCGGGCAGCTTGCCGGCGTGCTCGAAGAGGGGCGAGCCCGCTCGTCGCCGGGCCGGCGGCCACCGTGAGCCTCGCGGCTTTCGTCATGGCGGCAGGCCGGCCTCCCCGAGCGCCCCGGCGTAGAGCCGCGCCATGCGCTCCAACGGGAAGGGGATCCGCGCGAGGAAACCCGACCGGTGAGGTTGGGTTCGATCTCCAGCAGGTCCGCGACGGCTCGGCGGGCGCGATCGCGCTGGCCGAGCGCGACATGGGCGACCGCGGCCGCCCTCAGCGCCGCCGCGAAGCGGGGGTTCTGCGCCAGCGCCCGCTCGGCCCACAGGATCGCTGCCGGGTAATCCTCCTCGCTTACCGCGGCGATCGCCATGACCCCCGCCATCAGCCAGCCGCGCGGGTCGCGCGGGTTGAGCCGCTGCGCCCGCGCCACCATCGCCCGGCCCGATTCCGCGTTGCCGCACATGGCCTCGATCCAGCCCGCGAGCGTCAAAGCCGTTGCGGAATTCGGGTTGATCAGGAGCGAGCGGCCGAAGAGCTCGCGCGCCCGCTCCCGGCCGCTCGCGGCCATGTTCCAGATCGCGAAGGCCGCCATCCAGAGCACCTGCGCGTCGCCGGGTGCGAGGTCGACGGCGCGCCACGCCAGGGTCACGGCCGCGGCGCGATCCGCGTCGCTCTGCGCGATCCAGCCCTGAAAGTGGCAGACGGCCCGGGCGTAGGCGGAGGCCGCCATGGCCGTGGCATAGGCCGGATCGAGCGACAGGGCTTGGTCGAGGAGGGCCAGGGCTTCCACCACGCTCGCGGCCGTGAAGTCGGCGAGCCGCCCATTCGCGCGAAGAAGGCACTCGTAGGCGTCGAGCCGCGGCGGCCCGCCGCGGCCGAGCCGTCCGATCTCGGCGATCTGCACGGTCGGCTCGATCGCCGCGGCCACGCTCTCGGCGACGCGCTCCTGAAGCGCGAAGACGTCCCTCAGGTCCCCGTCGAAGCGCTCGGACCAGAGCGCGGCGCCCGAGACCGCGTCGACGAGCTGTCCGGTGATGCGCAGCCGCTCGCCGCCGCGCCGCACGCTGCCCTCCAGCACGTAGCCGACGCCGAGCTCCTGCCCGACCCGGCGGACGTCGATCGCCCCGCCGCGATAGGTGAACGAGGAGTTGCGGGCGATGACGAGGAACCCGCTGCCGCGCGACAGGGCCCCGATGATCTCCTCAGCCATGCCGTCGGCGAAATCGTCCTGCGCGGGATCGCCGCTCATGTTCGCGAAGGGCAGGACCGCGATCGCCGGCAGCCGCGGTCCGGCACGCCACGCGGCGGGATCGGCGGGTGCCTCGGGCCGCGCGGGGGCCGGCGTGCTGATCTCCTCGACGTCCCCGACGAAGCGCACGCCCTTCCGGGGGAGCGTGCGGATCAGGCGCTGTGCGCTCCCGGTATCGCCGATGGCGGCCCGCGCGGCGTTCAGGCGGCTGCCGAGCGTCGCCTCGGAGACGAGGCGCCCGTTCCAGACCGCCTCCAGCAGGTCGTCGCGGGTCACCACCCGGTCGCGCGCCCGGATCAGGACCGTGAGGACGTCGTAGACCTGCGGCTCGACCGCGACGAGGCTCCCGTCGCGGCTCAGTTCGCGCCGAGCGGTGTCGAGGGTGAAGGCTCCGAACCGATAGATCACGAGACGGCCGCCGCGGTGGGGCGCATCCCGGTCGCGCGCCGCCTGCCGTAGAAATCACGCGATTCTCAAGGCGCCGTCCACGCCTCCTCAATGCGCGACGCCGCCGATCGGAGCAGTCTGCCCCCATCGCAGACGGCACCCGAGGAGGCCGCCCATGACACACGCCAGACGACCCGCGACCCTCGACCCGAGCCGCCGCCGGCTCCTCGGCCTCGCCGCCGCCGCCGCGGTGTCCGAACTCGGGCTCGGCGGCCGCGCGAGCGCCGAGACCGGCCCCGCCCAGGTGCCCGGCCCCATGCCCGGCGCGTTGCGGCAGGTCGCGGCCGGCGTCCTTGACATCGGCTACGTCGAGGCCGGCCCGGCGGAGGGCCCGGCGGTGATCCTGCTGCACGGCTGGCCCTACGACATTCATGCCTTCGCCGAGGTGGTGCCGATCCTGACCGCCGCCGGGTATCGGGTGATCGTTCCCCACCTGCGCGGCTACGGCACGACGCGCTTCCTGGCCGGCGACGCGGTCCGCAACGGCGAGCAGGCGGCGCTCGCGCTCGACGTCATCGCCCTGATGGATGCCCTCGGGATCGCCCGCGCGGTGCTCGGCGGTTTCGACTGGGGCGCGCGCACGGCGTGCATCGTCGCCGCGTTGTGGCCGGAGCGGTGCAAGGCCCTGGTCTCTGTCAGCGGCTACCTGATCGGCAGCCAGGAGGCGGGCAAGGCGCCGCTGCCGCCGCGAGCCGAACTCTCCTGGTGGTACCAGTTCTACTTCGCGACGAGCCGGGGCCGGGCCGGCTACGAGGCCAACCGGGCGGACTTCGCCCGGCTGATCTGGGAGACGGCCTCGCCGCGCTGGCGCTTCGACGACGCGACCTTCGCTCGGAGCGCCCGCGCCTTCGACAATCCGGACCACGTCAGCATCGTCATCCACAACTATCGCTGGCGGCTCGGCCTCGCCGACGGCGAGAGGCGGTACGACGCCCTGGAGGAGCGGCTGGCCCGGGCGCCGGAGATCCGGGTGCCGACCATCACGATGGAGGGCGATGCGAACGGCGCGCCCCACCCCGCACCCGAGACCTATGCCAGGAAGTTCACCGGGCGATACGCGCATCGCCTGATCGACGGGGGCATCGGCCACAACCTGCCCCAGGAGGCGCCGCGCGCCTTCGCCCAGGCGGTGATCGACGTCGACGCGGCCTGATCCGCCGGCTTCGCGGCTGTGAGCTGCAATTCGGGTCGCATGGTGCATCGCCCGTCCGCGGACTAGGGTCCTGTCGCCGCCACCGCGGCGAGCGGCGGCGGAGATCCCGGGGGATGATGCGCGTGGAGGAGCGACCGAAGCCGGCGGGGGCGGACCTCGCGGGCCTGATCGCCGAGGTCGCCGGCCGCGACGAAGCCGCGCTTCGCGTCCTCTACGACCGCACGGCGGCGAAACTCCTGGGCGTCGTGCTGCGTATCGTGCGGGACCGGGCGAGCGCCGAGGATGTTCTGCAGGACGCCTATCTCAGGATCTGGCAGAGCGCGCCCTCCTACGCGCCGGAGACCGGGAGCCCGATGGCGTGGCTCGTCGCGATCGCGCGGAACCGGGCCATCGATGTCGTCCGCCGCAGGACGGAGGTCGCGATGCCGGACGGCGAGGACGGTGAGGATTGGCTGGCGCGCATCGCGGACCCGCGCGACGAGGAGGCGGCCGTGCTCGACCGCAAGGCGCTGCTCTCCTGCCTCGCCGGGCTCGACGTCACGCACCGCGAGTGCATCGTGCTCGCCTATTGCGAAGGATTGTCCCGGGAGGAACTGGCCGCGCGCTACGCGAAGCCGGTCAACACGGTGAAGACGTGGCTGCACCGCGGGCTCGCGGCGCTCCGCCTCTGCCTGGACGCAGCCGCATGAGCGAGACCGACGATCCCGACCTGCGCGCCGCCGAATACGTCCTCGGCACCTTGAGCGCCGACGAGCGCTTCGCCTTCGAGCGCGACCGCGCGGCCGATCCGCGTCTCGCGGCGGCCCAGGCCGCCTGGGAGCGCCGTCTCGCCCCGCTCCACGAGGCGGCCTTGCCCGTGAGGCCCGATCCCGCCACCTGGGACGCGATCCGCGCCGCGCTCCCCGGGCGGGCTTCCGCGCCGGTCGTCGACCTCGCCCCGGCCCTGCGGCGCTGGCGGCGGATCGGGGTGGCGGCGAGCGCGCTCGCGGCCGGTCTCGCCCTGTTCATCGCGGTCGACCGGTTCCGGCCGGCCGAACCCGCCGCGCAATACGTGGCGGTGGTCAACCGCGGCGGCGAACTGCCCGCGCTGGTCGTGCGGGTGGATACGGGGGCCGGGACCGTGCAGGTGCGCGCGCTCGCGGCGGAGACGCCGCGCGAGCGCAGCCTCGAACTCTGGTACATCGGCCGGGATGCGGCGCCCCGTTCGCTGGGCCTCGTGCCGGGCGGACCGAGCGCCCGCTTCCTGCTGCCCGCGGCCGAGCGCACGATCGGCGACGGCGCACGCATCGCGGTCACCGTCGAGCCCCCGGGCGGCTCGCCCTCCGGCAGCCCGACCGGGCCGGTCGTCTACAGCGGGGCGCTCGTGCGGGATTGAGGTCCGAGGCTCCCGAAACTTTCCGCACCCTCCCTCCGTACAGGCTCCCGTCCCCGAGACACGGGGCGCACGAACGAAGGGATGAGATCATGACGTTCCGCCGCTTCCAGACCCCCGCCCTGGCCCTCGCTCTCGCGATCGGCGTCGGTGGTGCCGCGCTGGCCAAGAACCCGATGGTCGGCGGTGCGCCGATGTATCCGACGAAGTCGATCGTCGAGAACGCGGTGAACTCGAAGGATCACACCACGCTCGTCGCGGCGGTGAAGGCCGCGGGGCTGGTCGACACGCTGGCCGGTCCCGGCCCGTTCACGGTCTTCGCGCCGACCAACGCCGCCTTCGCCAAGCTGCCGGCGGGCACGGTCGAGTCGCTGGTCCAGCCGCAGAACAAGCCGACGCTCACCAAGATCCTGACCTACCACGTCGTGCCGGGCGCCTACACGGCCAGGGACCTGATGGCCCTGGTCAAGCAGGGCGGCGGCCAGGCCGAACTCAAGACCGTCGAGGGCGAGCCGCTCACCATCATGCAGAAGGGCAAGGCCCTCTACGTGGCCGACGCCAAGGGCGACACCGCCAAGGTGACGATCGGCAACGTGATGCAGTCGAACGGCGTGATCCACGTCGTCAACACCGTGCTGATGCCCTGATCGCGCCTCCGCGGCGCGGCCGGACGCCTCTCGCCTCCGGGCGGGGGCGTCCTCGGCGGGCGGCGGCTCCCGCCCGGTCTTCGTGCCGGCGCGACGGCCCGTTCAGGGACGGCCGGTCTCCTTGAGGCGCTCCATCGCGGCGTCGGGACCCGCGTAGGCCTCCTGACGGGCGACGCTCCAGTAGCGCAGGTCGTCGAGCGGGATCTCCGCCCCCGTCACCGCGCAGCGCACGAAGCGGCCGGGACGCACCACCCGCAGGTTGCTGTCCCCGTACTCGACCACCGCCTCACCCGAGCCCCCCCGGTCGAATCGCCCTAGCATGCCGGCCCCTCCTGTCTCGCCGACGGAGCGTGTAGGCCGCGGCGGCGCGCCTGTCGACGGGCCGCGCCGGTCGCGGGGGCCGGCGCGTCTCACAGGCGGTAGCGGATCTGGTCGGTCCAGAAGCGCTCCAGGCGCGCCAGCGACTGGTTCAGGCGCATGAAGTCGTCGTCCGAGATGCCGCCGATCGGCTGGATGGTCTTGGCGTGCTTGTCGTAGAGGCCGCGCACGATCTCGTGGACCTCGCGGCCCTTGTCGGTGAGGCTGATGCGCACCGAGCGGCGGTCGGTCTTGGAGCGGGCGTGGTGCAGGTAGCCGGTCTCGACCAGCTTCTTGACGTTGTACGAGACGTTCGAGCCCAGGTAGTAGCCGCGGGTGCGCAGCTCGCTCGCCGTCAGTTCCTTGTCGCCGATGTTGTAGAGGAGCAGCGCCTGCACGCTGTTGACGTCCTCGCGGCCGCGGCGCTCGAACTCGTCCTTGATGACGTCGAGCAGCCGGCGATGCAGGCGCTCGACGAGATGCAGGGCTTCCAGGTAGTGGCTGCGCACCGCCGGAGCGGCATCGACGGTGTGGGACGGCTCGGCAGCCTTCAGGGCCCGGTTCTTCATGGTTTCGCCTCTCTGTACTTCGGTGCGTCGGCGGCGTTTCCCGCTCCGCTTATGTCCTCAACCTAGGCCGACCCCGTGAATTTGGCTTTAAACGATAGGATAAATTCGCGATTTACCGGTGTGGGTAAATTGAAGATGAAGCGGCGGGATGCGCCGCCCCGGAAGGCTCTCTTCACCGTATCTCGCGCGAAGCGAGCCAGGATACCGTGAAGTAAACAAGTACGATTGCTCCGTCGAAAGCAAGATTCGGTAAACTCATCGGCAGGAGTTCGGGCGTGAGCAGCGCCAGGACGAAGGCGGAGGTCGCGGCGAGCAGCCAGACCACGCCGCCCCAGGCGGTGGCGAGCCAGAGGCCGACGGCGGCCAGGAGGTCGATCACGCCGAAATAGATGATGACGGCCTGGCGCCCGACCGGCGCACCCTCGAAGGGCGAGGCCCCGGGCCGCGCCCCCAGGATCTCCGCCCAGGCGCTCAGGCCCTTGACCATCCAGATCGCGGCGACGATGCGCATCAGCCAGATCAGGACGATGTCCCAGCGCGCGCCGGGCTGGGGCGCGTGGCGCTCGATGCGGTCGCCCCCGTCCTCCGAGAGCGCTATGCCGCGGGCGGGCGGCGTGCGGACCTTGGGGAGGCCGCGCATCTCAGCCGAACCGCGGCTCGTCGGGGAGCGGGGCGAAATGCGCCTCCACCGCCGCGGGCGGCACGGCGTCGAGCCGGTCCGGCCGCCAGCGCGGGGCGCCGTCCTTGTCGATCAGCACCGCGCGCACGCCCTCGTAGAAGTCGTGTCCCTCCAGGATGCGGCTGACGATCCGGTACTCGGTGAGCATCGCCTCCGGGAAGCCCATCGCGCCGCCGCGGCGCATCTGCGCGAAGGCGACGAGGAGGCTCGTCGGCGAGCGGCTGCGGATCGTGGCCGCCGTGGTCTGGGCGAAGGGGGATCCCTCCGCGTCGAGCCGCGCCAGCACCTCCGGGACGCTCGGCGCCGAGAAGCACGAGTCGATCACGGCGCGCGCCGCGTGGATCGGCCCGGGCGGGGGCGCCGGGTGGGCGCCGATGGCCGCCTCGATCTCGCCGCCGGCCGCGAGGGCGTCCACGATCGCCCCGAAGGACGCGGCCGGCGCCGCGTGGGTCGCGAGCCCGAGCACGAGCGCGTCGCCGGGTCCGACCCGGTCGCCGGTGAGGGCGAGGTAGGTCCCGGCGGCGCCGGGGAGGCGCGGCAGGGCGTAGGTCGTGCCGACATCGGGAAAGAAGCCGATCCCGACCTCTGGCATCGCGAACAGGTAGCGCTCGCCCGCCACGCGGTGCGAACCGTGCAGCGACAGGCCCACGCCGCCCCCCATCACGATCCCGTCGATCAGCGAGACCACCGGCTTCGGGAAACGCTGGATCAGCGCGTTGAGCCCGTATTCCTCGCGGAAGAAACCCACCGCGGCCCCGGCGCCCCGCGCCTTCCCCTCGTCGTGGACCCGCCGGATGTCGCCGCCCGCGCAGAAGGCGCGCCCCTCGCCGCGCAGGACGATCCGGGTCACGGCCGGATCCTCCGCGAAGGCCGCGAAGGCCGCGTGCAGGCTGCGGACCATCCCGAGGTCGAGGGCGTTGAGCGCCTTCGGCCGGTTGAGGGTCAGGAGTCCCGCCGCGCCCCGCCGCTCGACCAGGACGTCGTTCTGCGCCGCATCCGTCATCGCCATCCTTCCTCCTCGCCAGCGCCGTTAGCCGCCGCGCGCCCACGGCGTCAACGCGCGCCGCGCCCGATCGGCCCGCCCGCCCGACGCATCCCCAGAGAGGGCGGGCGCCGGGGCCGGGCGGCCCGTGATCCGCGGCGGACGGATGCCGCTCATGCGGCCCGCGCCCCCACGGCCGGGTTCCGCGCCGGGCCGCGTCTGTGCTACCTCATCCTTAGAACAATGACAGGGCCCGTCCCCGGGCGGGTCCGTGAGAGCCCGAGCCGATGTCGCAGATCCAGCCCTTCCCCCGGCCCCTCGCCCGCGATGCCGCCCGGAGCGAGGCCGCGCCCGGCCTCGGCCTCACGCAGCGCCCGCGCCGCAACCGCAAAGCGGAGTGGTCGCGCCGCCTGGTGCGCGAGACCACGCTCAGCGTCGACGACCTGATCTGGCCGCTCTTCGTGATCGAGGGCGAGCGCCGCCGGGAGCCGATCGCCTCGATGCCGGGCGTCGAGCGCCTGAGCGTCGACGAGGCGGTGCGCGCGGCCGAGCAGGCGGCCGCCCTGCGCATCCCGGCCATCGCCTTCTTCCCCTACGTCGAGTCCGGTCTGCGCGACGAGACCGGCTCGGAGGCGCTGAACCGCAACAACCTGGTCTGCCGGGCGGTGCGGGCCGTGAAGGCGGCGGTGCCGGACCTCGGCATCATCACGGACGTGGCCCTCGACCCCTATACGAGCCACGGCCATGACGGGATCCTCGACGACACCGTGATCGTCAACGACGAGACGGTGGCGCTCCTCGTGGAGCAGAGCCTGATCCAGGCCGAGGCCGGGACCGACGTCATCGCCCCGTCCGACATGATGGATGGGCGCGTCGGCGCGATCCGGGCCGGGCTCGACCGGGCCGGCTTCCGCGACGTGCAGATCATGGCCTACGCGGCCAAGTACGCGAGCGCCTTCTACGGCCCGTTCCGCGACGCGATCGGCACGAGCGCGACGCTCAAGGGCGACAAGCGCACCTACCAGATGGATCCCGGCAATTCCGAGGAGGCCCTGCGCGAGGTGGCGCTCGACCTCGAGGAGGGCGCCGATTCGGTGATGGTGAAGCCGGGCCTGCCCTATCTCGACATCATCCGGCGGGTGAAGGACGGGTTCGGCGTGCCGACCTTCGCCTACCAGGTGTCGGGGGAATACGCGATGATCGCCGCTGCCGCCCAGAACGGCTGGCTCGACGGCGACCGCGCCATGCTGGAGAGTCTCGCCGCCTTCAAGCGCGCGGGCGCGGACGGCGTCTTCACCTATTTCGCGCCGCGCGTGGCGGAGCGCCTGCGGGCCGGGTGAGGACCGCCCTCGCCCTCTTGGCGCTGACGCTGGCGCTCGGCGCCTGCGCACCGGACATCGATCCCGAGCAGGAGCGCGTCTGCCGCCGCGTCCTTCCGACCCTCGTGGCGGCGGGCGCGCGCATCCGCGTGATCGGCGCCGCGCCCGGCCGCGCGCCGCGCAGCCTGCGCGTCGACTTCGCCGAGGAGCGCGACGGGCGCACGCCCCTCGTCCGCTGGGTGATCTGCCGCTTCTCCGAGCGCAGCCGCACCGATCTGGGCGCGGTCGTCAGCGACCGCGGCCCGGTCGGCGAGGCCGCCCTCTACCTCCTCAAGCACTACTACCTCGACACGCCCGATGCGGCCTTGGCCGAGCCCGCCCCGGGCTGATCCGGAGGTTCCCCGGCGGGACGACATCTTCTGAGATTCGTCCATCGACAGGGAGCGCGCCGCGGCCCATGCTGACCGCGCAGTTACCCGCCGCAGACGGGCCGATCATCGCGAGCGATACCTTGAGCGAACCCTACGTCATCGGCCCGGAGGACGTCGCCCGCGCGGCGCACACCATCCGCGGCCACGTGCTGCGCACCCCCCTGGTGCCGGCCCCCCGCCTGTCCGAGCTCACCGGCGCCCGGGTGCTCGTGAAGCACGAGAACATGCAGGCGACCGGTGCCTTCAAGGAGCGCGGCGCCGTCAACCGCCTGAGCCGGCTCGACGCCGACGAGCGGCGCCGCGGCGTGGTGGCGATGTCGGCCGGCAACCACGCACAGGCCGTCGCCTACCATGCCCGCCGGCTCGGGATCCCGGCCACGATCGTGATGCCGGCGACCACCCCTCTGGTGAAGGTCGAGAACACCCGCGCGCACGGCGCCACCGTCGTCCTGGAGGGCGAGACCCTCTACGAGGCCGCCGACGTCGCCCGCGGCCTCGTCGAGACGAGGGGCCTCGTCCTCGTCCATCCCTACGACGACCCGGCGGTGATGGCCGGGCAGGGCACCGTGGCGCTGGAGATGCTGGAGGACGCTCCGGATCTCGACTGCCTCGTGGTGCCGATCGGCGGCGGCGGGCTGATGGCCGGCATGGCAGTGGCGGCCGCGACCCGGCCCGGCCTCGACCTCTACGGCGTCGAGGCAGCGCTCTACCCCTCCTTCCTCAACGCCATCGACGGCGGCGAGCGCCCGATCGGCGGCCCGACCCTCGCCGAGGGCATCGCGGTCAAGACGGTCGGGCGCCTCACCCTGCCGATCATCCGCGACCGGGTGCGGGAGATCCTGCTCGTGACCGAGCCCGAGATCGAGCGCGCCGTTCACGATTACGCGACGCTGCAGCGCAGCCTGGCCGAGGGCGCCGGCGCGGCGGGGCTCGCGGCCCTCCTGGCGCATCCGGACCGCTTCGCCGGGCGCTGCGTCGGCCTCGTCCTGTGCGGCGGCAACATCGACGCGCGGCTCCTCGCCTCCGTGATGGTGCGCGAGCTGGAGCGAGCGGACCGCATCGTCTCCTTCCGCGTGACGGCGAGCGACCGGCCCGGCGTGCTCGGGCGGGTCGCCGGGCGGCTCGGCGAACTCGGCGCCAACATCCTGGAGGTGTCGCACGGGCGGCTGCACCTCGACGTGCCGGCCAAGAGCGTGACGATCGACGTCACGATCGAAACCCGCGGCCCCGGCCACACCGCCGAGATCCTGGCGACGCTGGCCGCCGAGGGCCTGAGCCCGCGCCGGATCGGCCCGCACGGCACCGCGGCGTCTCCGTGAGGACTTGAGCAGGACCGACAGCGACGCCACTTAGATGGCGGACAGACCCGATGGAGCACGGGCGATGGCGAATTCGTGGCAGGGCAACAACTGGCAGAACCCGGGCTGGCAGGGACAATCCTGGCCGGGCTCCGCGCCGGATTTCGGCTCCGCGCCCGTCCCGGTGGTATACGCGTCGCTGACACGTCGCTTCCTCGCCTACCTCCTCGACATCGCCTTCATCTTCGGCTTCACCTGCCTGCTCTGGCTGGCGATCGCCTTCCTGGGGGTGATCACCTTCGGGCTCGGCTGGACCCTGTTCGCGATCCTGCCGGCGAGCGGGATCCTCTACAGCGCCATCACGCTGGGCGGCCCGGCCCAGAGCACCTACGGCATGCGGATGCTCGGCCTGCGCGCCGTTCAGGCGGAGACCGGCGGACCGGTCGACTGGATCACGGCGGGCGTGCACGCGCTGCTGTTCTACGTGGCGGTCTCGACCTTCCTGCTCTGGGTCCTCGATGTCGGGATCGGCCTCCTGCGCGCCGACCGGCGCACCGGCCACGATCTGATCGTCGGCCTCGCGGTCGTGCGGGCCGCCTGAGAGCGCGCCGGGGAGAGCCTGGGGATGACGGGAGTGCCTCGGCCGTGTGGACGTGTTGAGCCGCGGACTCGCGGTGCTATGGTGGGGCATGCGGTGTTTTCGCGCCGCCCGAGGAGGCGGTCCCAGGCGTGACGAGTCATCCGCGCGACGCCCCGCAATTCTACCTGACGGCGCCCTCGCCCTGTCCCTACCTGCCGGGGCAGCACGAGCGGAAGGTGTTCACGCACCTCGTCGGGCGCCGCGCCCGCGACCTGAACGAGATCCTGACCCAGGGCGGTTTCCGTCGTTCGCAGACCATCGCCTACCGGCCGGCCTGCGAGACCTGCCGGGCCTGCGTCTCGGTCCGGGTGGTGGTGAGCGACTTCCAGCCGAGCGCGAGCCAGCGCCGGGTGCTGAAGCGCAACCGCGACCTCGTCGGCCAGCCGCAGGCGAACCGCCCGGCCTCGGAGCAATACGCGCTGTTCCGCCGCTACCTCGACGCCCGCCACGGGGATGGCGGCATGGTCGACATGACGGTGCTCGACTACGCCATGATGGTAGAGGACAGCCACGTCGAGACCCACCTCGTCGTCTACCGCAAGCGCGGGCCGGACACCGCGATCAACGGGCGCGGCGTCGGCACGCCCGTGGCCGTGTGCCTGACCGACGTGCTCTCGGACGGGCTCTCGATGGTCTATTCCTTCTACGAGCCGGCGGAGGCGGACCGCTCGCTCGGCACCTTCATGATCCTCGACCACATCGAGCGGGCGCGGCTGCTCGGGCTGCCGTACCTCTATCTCGGCTACTGGGTCGAGGGCTCGCGCAAGATGGACTACAAGGCGAAGTTCGGCCCTCAGGAGCGGCTGATGCCGCAGGGCTGGGCGCGGGTGGAGTGACGGCACCCCGTCGATCCGGCCCGGCCGCGGCGCCTCACGCGGCCGGTTCGCGCCGGATGCTCGCGCCGAGCGCGTTCAGGCGCGCATCGATGCGCTCGTAGCCGCGCTCGATCTGGTCCGCGTTCTCGATCACGCTGGTGCCCTCCGCGCACAGGGCTGCGAGCAGCATGGCCATCCCGGCGCGGATGTCCGGCGACGAGACCCGGGCGGCGTGCAGCGTCGAGGGACCGGCCACGATCGCCCGGTGCGGGTCGCAGAGGACGATGCGGGCCCCCATCGCGATGAGCTTGTCGACGAAGAACAGCCGAGACTCGAACATCTTCTCGTGGAAGAGGATCATGCCGTCGCACTGCGTGGCCGTGACGATCGCGATCGACATCAGGTCGGCCGGGAAGGCGGGCCAGGGCTGGTCCTCCAGCTTCGGCACGTGGCCGCCGAAATCGGGCTGAACGCGCATCGTCTGCCCTCCGGGGACGATGAGGTCCTCGCCCTCCGTGTCGCAGCGGACGCCCAGACGCTCGAAGCCCATCCGGACACAGCGCAGATGCTCGAGGCCGGCCTGCGCGATCCGCAGGGGCGAGCGGGTGGCGGCGGCGAGGCCGATGAGCGAGCCGACCTCGATGTGATCCGGTCCGATCGTGAAATCGGCGCCGCCGAGGGAGGAGCGTCCCTGGATCGTCAGGGTGTTGCTCCCGATCCCCGCGATCGGCACGCCGAGCGCGACCAGGAAGCGGGCGAGATCCTGCACGTGCGGCTCGCAGGCGGCGTTCCGGAGAACGGTCGTTCCCTCCGCCGCTGCGGCGGCCATGAGCGCGTTCTCGGTTCCGGTCACGCTCGGCTCGTCGAGGAAGACGTCGGCCCCGCGCAGCCCGTCGGTGACCACCTCGATGTGGTCGTCCAGGGTCACCCGCGCCCCGAGCTGCTCGAAGGCGAGGAAATGCGTGTCGAGGCGGCGGCGTCCGATGACGTCGCCGCCGGGCGGGGGCAGCCGCACCCGGCCGCACCGGGAGAGGAGCGGGCCCGCGAGGAGGATCGAGGCCCGGATGCGGGCGCAGAGTTCGGGATCGAGGTCGACGGCATCGACCGATCGGGCCTGGATCCGGAGCCGGCCGCCCTCCTCCCACGAGGCCTCCGCTCCCACCGATCGCGCGAGGGCGATCAAGGTCTCGGTGTCCCGGATCCGGGGCACGTTCGACAGCGTGACGGGCTGCGTCGTGAGCAGGCACGCCGCGATGATCGGGAGGGCCGCATTCTTGTTGCCGGCCGGCCGGATCGTTCCGGCGAGAGGGCGCCGGCCCTCGACGAGGTAGCGGATCGACGGCATCTGAGCCTCACGACGACGGACGGGCTGAAGCGACGCGGCCTTGCGCCCAATGCTCTTACGGCACCGCGGCGGCGGCGGCGACTTGGTTTTCGCGGGCGCCTCCCGGCGCCGTGCCGCGGGGCGGCGTTGAGCCCCTCCCCGCCCCGTGCTACCGGCGCGCCAGACCCGTGAACCGCGTGCGAGGCGCCCGATGATCCCCCGTTACAGCCGCCCCGAGATGACGGCGATCTGGTCGCCCGAGACCCGCTTCCGGATCTGGTTCGAGATCGAGGCCCACGCCACCACGGCGCTCGCCGAGATCGGGGTCGTGCCCAAGGAGGCCGCCGACAAGGTCTGGGAGAAGGGCCGCGACGCGGTCTTCGACGTCGAGCGGATCGACGAGATCGAGCGCGTCACCAAGCACGACGTCATCGCCTTCCTCACCCACCTCGCCGAGATCGTCGGTCCCGAGGCGCGGTTCGTGCACCAGGGCATGACCTCGTCCGACGTGCTCGACACCTGCCTCAACGTGCAGCTCGTGCGGGCGAGCGACCTCCTCATCGCCGACATCGACGCGCTGCTCGCCGCCCTCAAGCGCCGGGCCTTCGAGCACAAGCTGACCCCGACCATCGGCCGCTCGCACGGCATCCACGCCGAGCCCGTCACCTTCGGGCTCAAGCTCGCCCAGGCCTACGCGGAATTCGCCCGCGCCCGCGAGCGGCTGGCGGCGGCCCGCAAGGAGGTCGCGACCTGCGCCATCTCGGGGGCGGTCGGCACCTTCGCCAATATCGACCCGCGGGTGGAGGAGTACGTCGCGCAGAAGATGGGCCTGACCCCCGAGCCGGTCTCGACCCAGGTCATCCCCCGCGACCGCCACGCCATGTACTTCGCGACGCTCGGCGTGGTCGCCTCCTCGGTCGAGCGGCTGGCGATCGAGGTGCGTCACCTGCAGCGCACCGAGGTGCTGGAGGCCGAGGAGTTCTTCTCCGAGGGGCAGAAGGGCTCCTCCGCCATGCCCCACAAGCGCAACCCGGTGCTCACCGAGAACCTCACCGGCCTGGCCCGGATGGTGCGCGCCTACGCGCTGCCGGCCATGGAGAACGTCGCGCTCTGGCACGAGCGGGACATTTCCCACTCCTCGGTCGAGCGCATGATCGGGCCCGACGCCACCGTCACCCTCGACTTCGCGCTCGCCCGGCTCACCGGGGTGATCGACAAGCTCCTGGTCTACCCGGCCACCATGCAGAAGAACCTCGACCGGCTCGGCGGGCTCGTGCACTCGCAGCGGGTGCTGCTGGCGCTCACTCAGGCCGGCGTGTCGCGCGAGCATGCCTACCGGCTGGTGCAGCGCAACGCCATGCCGGTCTGGCGCGGCCAGGGCGACTTCCTCACCCTGCTCAAGGCCGATCCCGAGGTGACCGCGGCGCTGAGCCCCGAGGCGATCGAGGCCTGCTTCGACCTCGGCTACCACTACAAGCACGTCGACACGATCTTCCGCCGGGTGTTCGGCGAGGGGTGAGCGAGGTGCGGCGCGTACCCTCCACTCCGCGGCACGGCTGTCCGGAGAAGATTGGAGGCCCGTTCAAATGAGCTTTGGCCTCCGAAAAAAGGCTACGTCAACAACGAACTACGCCATCCCTGCTCGCGCAGGATCCCCTCTCCCGAGTGGGAGAGGGGTAGGGGTGAGGGCCGGACGCGTCAGCAAGAAAACTGGACCGTTGAGCTGCCAGCGGCACAGTTGCGCCTTCTTGCGGAAGCCGAGCCACCCTCACCCCCGGCCCCTCTCCCACTCGGGAGAGGGGAGGAGTGCCTCACAATTTCCCCGGACAGCCGTGCAAACACGGGGAGAGGACATGCGAACGACCCGAACTGAATCCGCGAGCGCAGAGGAGCGAGGCTCGGATGAGCGTCAGCTCAGCCGCGCCCGCGCGTCCTGCCGCGCCAGCCGCCCGAGCAGGAAGTCCACCTCGGCCCGCGCCGTCGCCGAGAGCCCGCCCGCGGGCCGGCGCTGGGCGTCCGACGTGATCAGGCCCCGGCGCATCATCACGTATTTGCGCACCGCCAGCCCGGCGCCCGGCTGCTGCTCGTAGCGCAGGAGCGGCAGGTGCGCGTCGAACACGTCGTGCGCCCGGTCGCGCTCGCCCGCGCCCGTGAGGCGCACCACGTCGACCAGCATCTCCGGGAAGGCGTAGCCCGTCATGGCCCCGTCGGCGCCGCGCTCGCACTCGAAGTCGAGGAAGAGCCCGCCATTGCCGCACAGGATCGAGATCGGCCGCATCGAGCCGTCGCGCTGGAAGCCGCGCAGCGCCGAGATCTTCTCCAGGCCCGGCCAGTCCTCGTGCTTCAGCATCACGCAGGACGGGTTGTCCTGCACGATCCGCCGGATGACGCCGGGCGTCATCACCACCGTGAAGGTCAGGGGGAAATCCTGGATCACGAAGGGCACATCGGCCCCGATCGCCTCGACCGCCTGGGCGTAGTAGCCGACGATCTGGTCGTCCGTGCGCAGGTTCGAGGGCGGGGCGATCATCACGCCGGCCGCCCCGGCCTCCATGGCGGAGCGCGCCAGCCCGGCCATCGCGGCGAAGCCCGGCGCCGAGACGCCGACGATCACCGGCAACGTGGTGCGGCGGATGAAGCGCGACGCCACCGCGGCGGCCTCGGCTCCGTCGAGCTTGGGCGCCTCGCCCATCACGCCGAGCACGGTCAGGCCGGTGGCGCCGATCTCGCCGTAGAAGTCGGTGATCCGGTCGATCGAGGCCTCGTCGATCCGCCCGTCGGGCAGGAACGGGGTCGGGGCGATGGGATAGACGCCCTTCGCGTCGGGGGAGAGGCGCATGTGCCGGATCCGTGCTGCGGGGCCTCTACCCTAGGAGGCCGCCGCCGTCGGGCGCAACCGCATCCCCCGCATGCGCGTGCGCCGCGGAATGCGCTTGCGGCGCAGCCGCCCGCTTGCTTGAAGGATGGTGCCGCCCCGCGAGGACGTCGTCCCGAGGAAGTCCTATGTCGCGCATCGTCTACGTCAACGGCCGCTTCCTCCCCTATGAGGAGGCGACGGTCTCGATCATGGATCGCGGCTTCCTGTTCGCCGACGGAATCTACGAGGTCAGCGCGGTGCTGAACGGCCGCCTCGTCGACAACGACGCGCATCTCGCCCGGCTCGACCGCTCGCTCAAGGAGATCGGCATCCTCAATCCCTTCGACACGGAGGGATGGACGGCGCTGGAAACCGGCCTCGTCGAGCGGAACGGCCTGCGGGAGGGCCTCGTCTACATCCAGGTGACGCGCGGCGTGTACGAGCGCGACTTCCCCTTCCCGCCGGAGGGCACGCCCGCCACGGTGGTCATGTTCACGCAGGCCAAGACCGTGGCGCAGAACCCGCTCGCGGAGCGCGGCGCCAAGGTGGTGTCGGTCGAGGACCTGCGCTGGAAGCGCCGGGACATCAAGTCCGTGGCCCTGCTCGCGCAGGTTCTGGCCAAGCAGGCGGCCGCCGCCTCCGGCGCCAACGAGGCCTGGATGCACGAGGACGGCTTCGTGACCGAGGGCGGCTCCTCCACGGCCTTCATCATCACGGAGGACGGGCGCATCGTCACCCGGCCGCTCTCGACCGCGATCCTGCCCGGCATCACCCGCCAGGCGGTGATCCGCCTCGCCGAGGAATCGGGCCTGACCGTCGAGGAGCGGCCCTTCACGCTCGCGGAGGCGCTCGGCGCGGCCGAGGCCTTCTTCACCAGCGCCTCCGCCTTCGTGATGCCGGTGGTCGAGATCGACGGCCAGCGAATCGGTGGCGGCCAGCCCGGGCCGCATACGCGCCGCCTGCGCGGCCTCTACCTCGAACTCGCCGGGGCCTGAAGCGGCCCCCTCCGTCGCGAGCTTTGCCGGAACCGGAGGGCGACCGGGCCTGTTCTCCTGGCACGATCGAAGGAGACAGAGATGCCGAAGCTGACGCGCGGCGCCGTGCTGGCCGTCGCGGCGCTGATGAGCACCGCGGCCCTGGCCCAATCGCCCGACGCGCCTCTGAAGGGGCGCGACACCTCCCCCAACCTGCCGCCGCCCAACCAGACCATCCCCGAGAAGGTCCGGCCCGGCACGACCGACACCGACACGACCGGCTCGACGCTGAGCGACAAGCTGGAGAAGTCCGACGGCGTGATCAAGCCGCCGGCGAACGGCACGCCGGACATGAGCGTGAAGCCGCCGGTCGCCGATCCCAACTCGACTCGCGTGATCAAGCCGGGCGACCTCCCGGGCAACGGACCGGCGACCGAGGCCAAGTAGGGGGCCGAGGAGGGGACCAAGTCGGGGGCGAGCGGCCGGGACGGCGGCTCCGATCGCGCTTCCTTGATTTCCCGCGGCGGATCGCCCAAGACCGCCCCGAGCGACAGCCCCGGCCGCCGGCCGGGGCTGTCCGTCTGCGTTCACAGGATCGGATCAGCGGATGGCGAACGTCGTCGTCGTGGGCGCCCAGTGGGGCGACGAGGGCAAGGGCAAGATCGTCGACTGGCTCGCCGAGCAGGCCGACGTGGTGGTCCGCTTCCAGGGCGGCCACAATGCCGGCCACACGCTGGTCATCGACGGCGTCACCTACAAGCTGTCCCTGCTGCCCTCGGGCGTCGTGCGCGGCGGCACCCTGTCGGTGATCGGCAACGGCGTCGTGGTCGATCCCTGGCACCTCGTGGAGGAGATCGCGCGGATCGCCCGGCAGGGCGTGTCGGTCACGCCCGACTCGCTGCGGATCGCCGACAACGCGACCCTGATCCTGCCGCTCCACCGCGAGCTCGACCATTACCGCGAGACCGCCAACAGCACGCTCAAGATCGGCACCACCAAGCGCGGCATCGGCCCGGCCTACGAGGACAAGGTCGGGCGGCGCGCGATCCGGGTCGTCGATCTCGCCGATGCCGACCTCCTCGGCGCCAAGATCGAGCGGCTGCTCGCCCACCACAACGCCCTGCGGCGAGGGCTGGGCATCGAGGAGGTGGACGGGGCCGCGCTCAAGGCGGACCTCCTCGCCATCGCGCCCAAGATCCTGCCCTACGCCGACACGGTCTGGGCACTCCTCGACGAGGCGCGGCGGTCCGGCCAGCGCATCCTGTTCGAGGGGGCGCAGGGCGCGCTCCTCGACGTCGACCACGGCACCTACCCCTACGTGACCTCCTCAAACATCGTGGCGGCGCAAGCCGCCACCGGTTCGGGCCTCGGTCCCTCGGCGATCGGCTACGTGCTCGGTATCGTCAAGGCCTACACGACCCGCGTCGGCGAGGGGCCCTTCCCCACCGAACTCACTGACGCGATCGGCGAGCGGATCGGCGAGCGCGGCCGGGAATTCGGCGTCGTGACGGGCCGCAAGCGGCGCTGCGGCTGGTTCGACGCCGCCCTGGTGCGCCAGACCGTGCGCACCTCCGGCATCCACGGCATCGCGCTCACCAAGCTCGACATCCTGGACGGGTTCGAGACGATCAAGATCTGCACCGGCTACCGGCTGGATGGGGCGGTGATCGACCACCTGCCGGCGAGCCAGGGCGCCCAGGCGCGCGTCGAGCCGGTCTACGAGACGATCGACGGCTGGTTCGAGACCACGGCGGGGGCCCGCTCCTGGGCGGACCTGCCGGCCCAGGCGATCAAGTACGTCCGGCGCATTGAGGAACTGATCGGCGCGCCGGTGGCGCTGCTGTCGACCTCGCCGGAGCGGGACGACACCATTCTCGTCCACAATCCCTTCGAGGATTGAGCCCCCTTCGTCGCGTCTTCTGGGCCGGGTGTGGCACCACGAAGCTTGACGACCGCCGCCCGGCGCGACATGGCAGGCGGCGGATATGGCTGATTATTATCCCCTGCTCGCTCGTGCGCTGGACGCGCTGCCCGATCGCTCGCCCGAGATGCGTGAGGCGGTGTATGCGCGCGCGCGCACGGCCCTGACCGGCCAGCTCCGTTCACTCGATCCGCCCCTGTCCGAGGAGGACATCGACGCCGAGTGCCGCTCCCTCGACGGCGCCATCGCGCGCCTGGAGGTCGAGCACGGCGCGGCGCCCGTTGCCGAGCCGGCCGTAGCGGCCGCGGCGGCCGCGGTGCCGAGCCGGCTGCCCGAGGAGCCGCCCCCGCCGCCGGCGCCCGACCTGCCCGAGCCGGGCCCGCCGGTCGCCCTGAAGCTGCCGGAGCCGGAGCGGGTGCGCCCGTCCGAGGCCGTGGTGGACCCGGCCGCCGAGGACGTCCCGGCCCGTCAGCGTCCCCGCATCGACGTGGTGCGGCCGAAGGGCGATCGCTCGCGGCTGCTGCGCAACGGCATCGTGGCGGCGGCGCTGGCGGGCGTGATCGGCGCCATCGCGGTGGCGGCCTATTCCCTGCGCGACACGCCGGCGACCGTGCAGTCGAAGATCAGCGAGAACGCCGCCGAGCGCCCGCCCGAGAATCAGGATTCGAAGTTCGCCGACCGGGTCGGCGGTGGGGCCGAGCGGCCGGCGCCCGTCGCGCCCTCGTCCACCGCGCCCTCGCCTGTCCCGGCCGCGGCGCCGGCGCCGGCAGCGGCCGGCAAGGACATCGCGATCGCGCAGCGCGCGACGCTCTACGAGGAATCCGGCGGCCCGAACAATGCCCCGCGGGCGGTCCAGGGGCAGGTGGTCTGGCGGCTCGACGCCGTGAATGCCGGCCAGGGCCAGCCGCTGCAGACGGTCGTGCGCGCGACGATCGAGGTCCAGGAGGCGGGCCTGACGGTCGGGATGGTGATCCGACGCAACACCGACGCGACCCTGCCGGCCTCGCACGTGATCGAACTCACCTTCACGCCCACCGATCCGGCCCGCAGCGTCCGCGACGTCGGCCTGCTCCAGTTCAAGGACGACGAGAGTGCGCGCGGCTCGCCCGTCTCGGGCCTGCCGGTGCCCGTGCGCGAGAACATCTTCCTGATCGGCCTGTCGAACCTCAAAGCCGACATCGACCGCAACAGCGACCTCTTGCTGCGGCGCGCCTGGATCGACCTGCCGATCCGCTACGCCTCGGGCGTGCGGGGGATCCTCACCTTCGAGAAGGGATCGGCCGGCGACACGGTGATGCGCGAGGCCTTCGAGCAGTGGCGGTGAGCGGGGCCGGCCCGCGCCCGGGGCGCTTCCCGGGCGGCCGGGCGCCCGTCTAGGCCGGCACGCTCGCGCGGGCGGATTCGCGGCTGGCGAGGTTGCGCTTGACCGCGTCCTGCACCTTCTCGAAGGCCCGCACCTCGATCTGGCGCACGCGCTCGCGCGAGACGCCGAA
Source organism: Methylobacterium sp. JK268 (assembly GCF_054052225.1). NCBI lineage: Bacteria > Pseudomonadati > Pseudomonadota > Alphaproteobacteria > Hyphomicrobiales > Methylobacteriaceae > Methylobacterium > Methylobacterium sp. JK268. Next base: position 41,230 of record NZ_JBSVZN010000040.1, read on the forward strand.
CTCGCTCGACAGGTCCTCCAGCGTGATCGGGTCCTCGGCGAGGCGCCGGGCCTCGAAGATCCGCCGCTCGCGCGGGTTGAGGACGCCGAGCGCGTCGCGCAGGGCGGCGAGCCGGTTCTGCCCCTCCTCCTCGCGGGCGAGCACGGCCTCCTGGCTCGGGCTGTCGTCCACGAGCCAGTCCTGCCACTCGCCCTCGCCCTCCTCGCGCAGGGGCGCGTTGAGGGAGGCGTCGCCGCTCAGGCGGCGGTTCATCTCGATCACGTCCTGCTCGGGCACGCCGAGCCGGGTGGCGATCTGCTTCACCTGGTCGGGGCGCAGGTCGCCCTCGTCGAGGGCCGAGATGCGGCCCTTCGCCTTGCGCAGGTTGAAGAACAGCTTCTTCTGGTTCGCGGTGGTCCCCATCTTCACGAGGGACCACGAGCGCAGGATGTATTCTTGAATGGCGGCCTTGATCCACCACATCGCGTAGGTGGCGAGGCGGAAGCCCTTGTCGGGATCGAAGCGCTTGACGGCCTGCATCAGGCCGACGTTCCCCTCCGACACGACCTCGCCGATCGGCAGGCCGTAGCCGCGGTAGCCCATGGCGATCTTGGCGACCAGCCGCAGGTGCGACGTCACGAGCCTGTGGGCCGCCTCTCGGTCGCCATGCTCGCGCCAGCTCTTGGCGAGCATGTACTCCTCCGTCGGCTCCAGCATGGGGAAGCGACGGATCTCGTCGAGATAGCGGGACAGGCCCCCTTCATTGGCGAGCACGGGCAGTGCAGCAGCCATTCATACCTCCTGGAAGCTCCCCGAACCGGGCGAGCGCGAACGGCCTCCGAGCGGCCGGCCGTCCGATCCACCCTTATAGCAGGCTGCGGGGCCGGCGGGTAGCAACGGACGGGTGGTCTGGAGCGATCAACGCGCAACCCCCGCTTTGGTGCGCATGTCCGTTTTCGCTCTATAACGCCGCACCGTCACGCGGAGCGGCACACGGTCGCGCGCGCGGCGGTCAGGCCCGGCCCGGAGCGGCAGCCGCACCGCGACCGAGCGCCGCCACGAGGTGGGCGAGATCCGGCGGCAGGGCACTCTCGAAGCGGAGCCGCTGCTTGGTCCGCGGGTGAAGGAACCCGAGCACGGCCGCGTGGAGGGCCTGCCGGTCGAGGGCGTCGAGGGCCGCGCGCGCCTCCGGGTCCAGCCGCGCGGCCTTGGTGCGGAACGCCGCCCCGTAGGTCCTGTCGCCGAGGAGCGGGTGGCCGCGATGGGCGAGGTGGACGCGGATCTGATGCGTGCGCCCGGTCTCCAGCTGGCAGCGGACAAGCCCGACCGGCTCGCGGGTCCCGAGCACGTCCTGCGTCCGGTAATGCGTGACGGCGTGGCGGCCCTGCTCGGCGCGCACCACGGCGATCTTCTCGCGGTTGCGCTCGGACCGGGCGAGTGCGGCGTCGATCGTGCCGGCCCGGGGCTCCGGCACGCCCCAGACGAGGGCGAGGTAGGCCCGTTCCAGCGCCCCGTCGCGGCCGTGATCGGCGAATTGGCGGGTGAGCCCCGCATGGGCGAGGTCGTTCTTGGCGACGACGAGGAGGCCGCTCGTGTCCTTGTCGAGGCGGTGGACGATCCCCGGCCGGCGCACGCCACCGATGCCCGACAGGCTGGTCCCGCAATGCGCGATGAGCGCGTTGACGAGCGTGCCGCTGTGGTGACCGGGCGCCGGGTGCACGACGAGACCGGGCGGCTTGTCGATCACGATCAGATCCTCGTCCTCGTACGCGATGACGAGGTCGCGGGCCTCGGCCTCCGGCGCGGCCGGGCGGGCGGGCGGCACCGCCACGGCGACCCTCTGCCCGCCCCCGACCTTGGCGGAGGCGTCGCGGATCTCGGCGCCGTCGAGCTGCACGGATCCCTCGCGGATCAGCGCCTGCAGGCGGCTGCGCGACAGGTCCGGCCACGTCCGCGCGAGGGCGCGATCGAGGCGCTCGGGCCCCTCGCCCACCGGAATCTCCGCGATCCTGACTTCGTCCTCCACGCACCTCTCCCGAAAAAGCGTCGCGCCGCCGCGATTCAGGGCTTGTGCGCCCGGAGAGCCGTCGCTATACCGCCGCTCACCGCTCGGGCAAGCTCCCATCGTCTAGCGGTCTAGGACGTCGCCCTCTCACGGCGAAAACAGGGGTTCGAGTCCCCTTGGGAGCGCCACCTATCCTTTCAAGCCCCTGAGTCTCCTTGAGTATCCTGCCGGTTCGCGGATCGGCGGGTGAAGGCTTGCCACCACCTGCTCGCGCATCACCTCCCGGGCCAGCCGGACTTGGTGGGCCGCCCGCGTGCAGCACTCGACCTCACTCAGGGTCCTGTGGCCGGTCACCGCCATGATCGCGTTGGCCGTGCAACCCGCCTCGGCGAGGCGCCGTGCCGCAGCCTCGCGAAGGCCGTGCAGCACGCACCGTTCCGGCAGATCAGCCTTCCGGATCGCATCCCCCATCCCCTTGCCTTAGCCGGCCACCGGGAACGGCTTGCCGTAATCGGTGAGCCGGATCGCCACCCCGGCTCGCTTCGTGCCGGCGAGGATGGCGGAGGGGTCCGGGTGCGCGGCGATCGCGCGCTTGGTCGCGGTCTTCTGCTGGACGACGCGAGGCGGATCGCCGTCGTAGTCGCCCCAGGTCATGCGGTGCACGTTCGACCGCCGCCGGCCCGTGAAGAGGTGGAGCGCGAAGGCGAACCGCGGTTTCGAGCCTACGGACCAGACGGCCTCGAGCTGCGCGATCTCCGCTTCGGTCCAGGTGTGGATCTCCTCCGACGCGAACGCCGTCGCCCGGGGGTCGGATCGACCTCAATCATCCCGTCTCGATGCCGAAGCCGATCACCGTCCTGAGGCGCTTGAGCAGAACCGTCGCGGCGCCGGGCGGGTCCGCCATGCGGGCGTACGGCATCTCGGGCCAGCCCTGCGGCACGCTGTTCGGCCGGCCGGTGATCCCGGTGGAGCACGCCGAGGCGCTCGGCACCGAGGGCGACATCTGCCTCGTCGACTTCAGCCAGCACCTGCTCGCCCACGTGGACGGCTTGCAGGCGGCGTCCTCGATGCAAGTCGCCTTCCTGTCCGACGAATGAGCTTCCGCATCACCTGCCGGGTGGACGGCGAGCCGATCTGGAACGCGCCGCTCACCCCTACGTGGGCGCCAACACCCGCTCGCCCCTCGTCACCCTGCCAGCCGCACCGAGGCGACGATGGTGCTCGGCCCGCGGCGCGACCTGCAGCAGACCCCGCCCACCACCTACGCCCGTTTGCAAGCCTGAGAACCCGCACGCGTCACGACGAGGCGGGTTACTGTTCAAGTGAGCGAGTGGGATAACCTCAATACGCCCTCCTTTATGAACCGTCCCGGGATTTCCGGAGGCTCCAACTCTCGAGAGGATGGAGCCATGAGGAAGCATACACCCCCCTTCTCGCCTGAGGTCCGCGAGCGGGCGGTCCGGATGGTGCGGGAGCACCAGGGCGAGCACAGCTCGCAATGGGCGGCGATCCAGTCGATCGCCGCCAAGATCGGCTGCTCGGGCGAGACCCTCAGGAACTGGGTGCGGCAGTCCGAACGGGATCAGGGCCTGCGCGCTGGGCCGACCACGGATGAGGGCGAGAGGATCAAGGCGCTCGAGCGGGAGAACCGTGAGCTGCGCCAAGCCAACGAGATCCTCAGGAAGGCGTCGGCCTATTTCGCCATGGCGGAGCTCGACCGCCGGTCTCGGACATGATCGCGTTCATCGACGACCATCGAGAGGTCTACGGGGTCGAGCCGATCTGCAGGGTGCTGCCGATCGCCCCGTCGACCTACCACGCCTATGTCGCCCGGCGCGCCGACCCCGGCCGGCTGCCAGCGCGGGCCAAGACCGATGCGGCGATGATGGGCGAGATCCGGCGCGTGCACGAGGCGAACTTCGGCGTCTACGGCGTCCGGAAGGTCTGGCGGCAACTCGCCCGAGAGGGGATCGTGGCCGCCCGCTGCACGGTGGCGCGGCTGATGCGGACCATGGGCTTGGCGGGGGTGGTGCGAGGACAGACGGTCCGCACCACCATCCCCGATCCGGCGGTGTCTTGCCCCCTCGATCGGGTCAACCGCCAGTTCCAGGCGCCGCGCCCGAACGCCTTGTGGGTGGCGGACTTCACCTACGTGGCCACCTGGAGCGGCTTCGTCACCGTGGCCTTCGTCATCGATGCGTTCGCCCGCCGGATCGTCGGCTGGCGGGTGTCGCGCACCGCGCACGCCAGCTTCGTGCTCGATGCTTTGGAGCAGGCGTTGCACGAGCGCCGCCCTGTTCAAGGGGGCGGGCTCGTGCATCACTCGGATCGTGGGTCGCAATACCGGGCTCTCCGGTACACGGACCGGCTGGCGGAGGCCGGGGTGCAACCTTCGGTCGGCAGCGTGGGCGACAGCTACGACAATGCCCTCGCCGAGACGATCAACGGCCTGTTCAAGGCTGAGGTGATCCACCGGCGCGGTCCCTGGCGCAGCTTCGAGGCGGTGGAGTTCGCCACGCTCGAATGGGTCAACTGGTTCAATCACCGCCGGCTGTTGGAGCCGATCGGCAACCTGCCTCCCGCTGAAGCGGAAGCGCGCTACTATGCTCAGGTGCAGGAGCCAGCCCTCGCCGCCTGACCCAAGCCAAACAGCCTCCGGGAAAACCGGGGCGGTTCATTATGCAGCTCGTATCCCACCTATAAAGGCGCCAACCTCACGGCTGAGAGTGGACGATCCTTGCGCCAGCTCAGCTGCAGCTGAGAGAACTTGCTCAGCAGCTGATCCTGTCTGCGTTGCCGCCTCGCGCACGCTGTCGATGTTGCGCGACACTGCATCCGTGCCTCGCGCGGCCTGCGCGATGGTCCGGGCGATCTCTTGAGTCGCCGCCTGCTGCTCTTCAGCCGCAGCCGAAACCGTTGTGGCGATCTGGTAGACCTCCTCGATCGTCTGGCCAATCCCGCGGATCGCCTCCACAGCATGTCCGGTGGCAGTTTGGATCTGCGTGATCTGCGCCGAGATATCCTCGGTTGCCCGCGCCGTCTGGTTGGCGAGTTCCTTGACCTCCGCAGCCACAACCGCAAAGCCTCGCCCAGCCTCCCCTGCACGCGCCGCCTCGATCGTGGCGTTCAGCGCGAGCAAGTTTGTCTGCCCCGCGATGCCACTGATCAAGGCTGCCACGTCCCCGATCTTCTGCGCGCTCTGGGCGAGTGTCTGGACCGTCGCGTTCGTCCGCTTGGCGTCATCAAGCGCCCTGCCGGCTATCGCTGAAGACTGGGCAATCTGAGCCCCTATCTCGCTGGCCGAGGCTGCAAGCTCCTCGGTGGCCGCTGCAACAGCCTGAACGTTCGCCGTCGTCTGGTTGGCGGCCGTGGTGAGCCTGTCCGACTGCTGACTGGTGTGCTCGGCGGTCGTGGTCATCGCGCCGGCAGTCGTTTCCAACTCTGACGCTGAGCGGGCAAGCGCCTGAACCAAGCCGCTCACCTTGGCGTCGAAGCGCTCGATGAGTTCAGCTGTCGCATGCGTCCTGCGCGCCGTCATGTCGGCCGCCGAGGCAGTCAGCTGCTCCCGGTGCGCGCGCTCGATCAGCGCATTCTTGAACACTGCAAGCGCGTTGGCGATCGCGCCGATCTCGTCCTTCCGCTCCGTTCCTGAAACCATCACGGCGGTCTCCCCGGTCGCGAGACGCTCAACGGTCAAGGTCAAACCGGCAAGAGGCCTCGCCACTCGGCGCACCACGATGAGAGCGGCGCTCGCCGCAGACACAAGCCCCAGAAGGAACAAGGCGAGCTGCGAGGCAAGGCTCCACAGGGCTGCCTGACGCACAGCTTCGGTGTGCAGCTCACTCGCTTGACCAGCCGCGTACATCACTTGCAAGAGGGTTCCCAGCTGCGGCGTCGTCGTCCCAACCCACTGCGGCGTCGTGAGACCGTACTTGCCACCCTCGTCGCTTGCCTTGCGCATCTGGTCGGCGAGATTGCGGAACCCGGTGAAGTAGTCCTCCCTGGCCCTTGCCATAGCCCGCGTGATCGCCGGCGACGTCGCAGCATCGGCCGTCAGGTTCTCGAGCTGCTGCCAGAGCAGGTCGACCCGCGACCGTATGGCTGCGTTCTCCGGGATCCGCTCGGCAGGAAGTGGCGCGGCTGCGGAGATGGCCGAGGCGATGTTCGAGCGCTCCATGCCTGCGATGTCGCGCATGCGCCACCCAAGCTCCTTGATGATCGCAAGGCGGGCCAGACTTGGATCGCTGGTAGCTGCATCATGGAGGGCGGCAAACCAGACCTTCAGAGCAGCGTTCACCGAGGCCGTGATAGCCGGCACATAGGATTTACGCAGAACCTCGTCGCGCTGATCGCGCGGGAGCTTCAGGGCGTCGTCGGCCTGCCGACGCGCCTGATTGGCGGCATTCACGGCCGTGCTGAGGTCCTGCAGCAGGGCTTGCTTGTTGGGGAAGTCGAACCTTTCCAAGGCCGTCAGACCGATGTCGAAGTTCTGCCGTACAGCAAGGCGTCGTCGCTCGACTTCATCCAGGACTTCGACGCTCGCGGGCGCCGGCGCCTGAAGTCCATTGTTGGTGGCAAGGCGCTCCATGAGCACTTCGAAGAGGCCCGTGACGAAGCGATTCGCGCCGGCGTCGAACTCCTGAGCTGCCTGGGCCGATCGGTAGCTGTGCCACGCATCCAAGCTTTGACGGCCATCGGCGAAGAGCAGCAAGCCTGATAAACCCAAAATAGGAGCTAGCAGGGCCGTTTTGACCGACCTATTAACTCGTACATGGGTCATCTCGGTTCTGCCTTATAAAGCGAGTTGTGGCGAAATGTGGATTGCCAGGTGCGCTGACGCTCAGGTTTCGGCTGGGAACAACAGAGACGCAGCCTGACCCGGAATACAGTATCGTGGAATCATGAATACTTTCATAAATACAGGTTCGACTTTTTCACCAACTTCAACATGTAATCTGCAACTTGTGAAACCGTGGGAAGGTCATTTAGATCTTTTGCTCTATACAATCGGCCTATCGGAAGGCGATGAGATTAGGCCGCGGTGATTAGATCCTTCGAGGATGGCGCGCACCACGACACCGCGCGAGGCGCTCTCTGGTTCTCACTTTGACCGCTGGATCCGGAGCATACCTCTCGCGTCTCTCAGGTCGTGTTCCGCCGCTTCAGTCGCTGGAGCCAGAAGGGCGTGTGGTGGCGCCTCCGAGGCCATGGCCGACGATCCCGACTTCGAGGACCTGATCGTCGACTCGACCATCGTACGCGCTCACCAACATGCGGCGGGCGCGAAAAAAGGGGGTCTGATGATCCCGCGCCCTCCGATCAGGCGCTCGGCCGGTCCCGCGGCGGCCTGAGCACCAAGATCCACTTGGTCGTCCGCGGTCTGGGCTGTCCGGTCCGGTTTGCCCTGACGGCGGGCCAGCAGGGCGACGCGCCACAGGCTGAGGCTCTGCTTGTGGATCTCCCTGCTGCGGTGGTGCTGGCCGATGCGGCCGACGATGGCGACCGGCTGCGCCAGGCGATCGCCGCCAAGGCCGCCAAGGGCCTGATCCCGGACAATCCCTCACGAGCCAAGAAGTATGGTCTCGACGCGGCCCTCTGCACCGAGCGCCACCTGATCGAGTCCTGCGTTGCCAAGCTCAGGCAGTTCCGGCGCGTCGCCACACGCCACGAGAGAACTGCCCGCAACTACGCCGCCGTGGTCACCATCGCCGCTATCGTCGTGTGGCTCCGGTAAGTGTCCGCAGCGCCTGGAGCATTTTCCGACGAAGTGGATACCGGTTCGTCGTAGAAAATGCCTGAAAAGCAAAGACCTAGAGCAGTGTCCGATTGCAACGTGATCGGATGCTGCCCTAGGCCACCATCGGCGTGTGGGTGATCCTGGCGGCCTGATCGGCGACAGGCGCCAGGGCGATGCTGTGGCGGCTCTCCGACGAGCCTGCCTACCTCGTCAACAACGCGCTCGGGATTGCTCGAATACGTGGTAAACTTCCTGATAATTCACTGCATTCTCGGGGTTGTCCCGGGTCTATCGAGAGCGCCACCATCCCGAAATTCCCGTTCGTCCCCGAGGTCTCCGCTTGGCCGGGATCTCCGCCCGGACGGGAGCGCAGCCGTCCCGGGAGCAGCGTGGCGCCGTTGACGGCGGCGTGACCGTCGAGGCACGCGCCCGTCTCCGGAGGCAGGGCTCGCGGACGACGCACTACCGCTCGGACGACGGACGAAGCTGCCGCAGCCACTCGTCGAACTGCGCGCGCAACTCGGCGACGGCCTGCCGGTGCAGGTCGGCGTCCTGCTCGGCGCCGTAGCCGGGCGGCCGCGTGTCCCTCACCTCGCCGATGATCTCATCGGCCATCGTGGCGAAGTCGTCCGCGAAGCCCGGCTCGTCGACCAACCGGCGCAGCAACCGGAAACTCAGGCTGGCGAAGGCATTGGCCGCGACGGCGCCGAACAGCGCCGCGGCCCGGTGGATATCCGCCTCGTCTCGATCCTGCTGCTCGGCCATCGTCGATCCATTCCTGAGGCTGCCGCGTCGACACGCGGGGGGTGAGGTTGACGACCCGCAGGCGCCCGCGCCGACCCGAGAGCCTCGTCCCGATCCGCCACCTATGCCATGTAGCTCGACCAGAGCCCGTTTCGGAACAGCAGGCCGGGATCGTAGCGACGCTTGGCCGCCGCGAACGCGTCGAGCCGCGGATAGGCCAGGGCCAACTGGTCGCGTCGGGCATGCAGGCGGTAAGGCAGGTAATAGGACCCGCCGAGCGCGATCACGCGGTCGACCAGCGTCTCCGTCAGGCGCATCATCGCGACGTCGTCGCCCGGGGTCAGCCCCTGCGAGAAGGACATCACGGCGGCGATCCGCGGGGTCGGAGCGTAGGCGAGCAGCGAATCCGGATCGGCCGCCACGTAGCGCGAGGTGATGTTGAGGCAGTCGCAGCCCGAACCCGGGATCGTCTCGCGGCACGCGGCCAGGAACGCGGTCAAGCGGTCGGGCGGAACGAAATACTCCTGCAGGATGTCGGTGCGGCCGCGATCCGTCGACGCAAGGTTCGCGACCGGCTCGCTCATCAGGCTGTTGCGGGTGGCGATCCCGGGATTCACGGCCGGGCTGAGGCGGGTCTCGGCAAGCCAGCGCGCGCGCTTCCCCAGCTCAATGCCCGTCTGGGCGCGGTAGATCTTGCGCGTGAGGGGCGTGAACGCCCCGTGCGACGTCGCCGCGGGCAGAACCGTCGGTTGCGGATCGGCGATCGCGTAGGTGACCAGGATCGCCTCGTCGAGGAAGCCGGCCCGCGCCACCGAGAGCCGCCCGTAGGCCATCCGGACTCTCGGATCCCGCAGGACGCAGGCCGCGAAGGCGTCGGCCCAGCGGTCGGCGGGGAGGACCGCGTGGGTCGGGGCCAAGAGGACATTCGGCACCATCTCCGTGTCGAGGTCGATGACGATTCCGAACAGGCCATATCCCCCCATCGCCGCCCGGAAGAGGTCGGCATTCTCGGAGCGCGAGCAGGTCACGAGGCTGCCATCCGCCAGAACGAGGCGGATCGCCCGGACGGTGGAGCCGAAAGGACCCAGCGGCACGGGCCAGCCATGCGCGTTGACGCTGAACGTCGACCCCACCCCGAAATCGCTGTTCGACTGCATCACGGCTGGCGAGAACCCGATCCTGTCGAGCTGCCGGATCACCTGCGACCAGCGCGCGCCCGCCCCGACCCGGTAGGTGCCGCCGACGGTGTCCGTCTCGATCGGGCCGCCGTCGAGGGTCAGGGCCGTCCCATCCCGTGCGAGGCTCTGGCCGCCCATGGAATGGCGTGCGACCCCGACAGAGACCGGCCGCCCGGCGGCGGCGGCGTCCCGGAGCTCGGCCCGCACGGCCGCCACGAGGGCATCGCCCGTCGCGGTCGGGAGCACGGCGTGACGCGCCACCGGGGTCGGATTGAGGCCGCTCGCGTCGTTGAGAACCATCCGCGGCGCAGCACTCGCGCGCAGCGGCAGCAGAGCCGACGCCAGAACGGCGCCCCCGCCCTCCAGGATCGCGCGTCGGCTCGGGAGAGGAGAGGTCATGGCGGCCGTCTCTGTCGCGTCTGCGTCGGCGCAGCCCACCAGGACCCCGCCCCATCGCGATCCTGGGACGGCCCCTGCACGGCCGGTGTGCGCTGGCGCACGACATGACGTAAGGGAATAGCGCGGAGCGTCTGCAAGGCCTCGGGCGGGGCGGTTCGGCGGGCCGAGGCGGATGGCACCCGGGAGCGGTCGCGAACGTTCACCGCCTGCCGAACCCGGAGTCCCCCGTGCTGTCCCGCCATGCCCCGCCGAGAATGCGCTTCGCCCTCCTCGCGTGTCTCACCCCCTGGGGCCTGGCGGTGCCGACCGGGGCGCACGCGCAGGAGCGCCCGTCGACCACCGCCATGACGTGCCAGCAGGCGCGGGGCTTGCTGACGGCGCGGGGAGCCGCGGTGCTGGGCACCGGCGGCTCCACCTACGACCGTTACGTGCGCGACCGCAGCTTCTGCGAGCCCACGCAGGCGACGACCAACGCCTTCGTGCCGACGCGCGACAACCCGGAATGCCTCGTCGGCTATCGCTGCTTCGATCCAGGCCGCGACAGGTTCGGCGATGATTAGGATTGGCCCTGGACCGCAGGCCCGCTCCGCGAGCGCTCACCCCATCGGCACGACGGCACCGCGCTCCTCCCGGAGGCGTCTCGTGATCGGCGGCGCGATCCTTCTCGACGCTGGCGGCGGCGCAACGGTCGGACGTCAGAGGACGACAGCGACCCGTGCCCGGGCCCGACGCTGGGCGCCTCTCTCCCGCCGAGGCCAGAACGTCGACACGTCGCCGGATGAAGCACGGGTTTCTCCTCTTCCCGCATGCGGGGACGGAGCGTCCTCACCCCCCGACGTGGGAAACCTCTAGCCCCCTCTGGAGCATCGGATCCCGCGACGATATCGAGGACCGGATACACCGATCGCACCTCGTATCCTCGTACCGGGAGACGGCCGCGCACCCGCGACGGGCGGGAAAGCCGGTGACGAACAGCCACGCGGTCCCTCCCGATCGAGCGGACCGCATCTCACGCCTCTGGCCAGCCGCGAAACAGCGGCTGGCCCTGGTCGGTGAGCGCGGCCAGCGCCTTGCGCAACTCCGGGACGTCGAAGGCCGCGAGGCGCTCCATCAATCCCGCCTGCGTCTTCTCCCAGAGCGGAATCGCCTGGAGCAGGAGGGCGCGGCCCTCCTCGGTGAGCTGCGGGCGGCGAACGCGCCGGTCGGCCGCGTCCACCTCGACCTGCACCAGGCCCCGCCGCTCCAGGGGCTTCAGGTTCGCGGTGATCGTCGTGCGGTCCATGGCGAGACCCTCGGCGAGTTCGCTCAGGGTCGCCGGCTGCGGCCGCGTCAGCATCATCATCAGGGCGAATTGCCAGCTCGACAGGCCGAGCGAGCGGAAAGCGGCGTCGGAGTGTCGGCCGAGGCTGCGGGCCGCGCGCTGCACGCTGAAACACACGCAACTCCGCCCGATCGCCGCGACCATCGCCGGCGTCAGCGCGATTGTCTCCGTCATGGGTGATCCGCCTCCTCCCGATTTGTTGACATCCATCATAGGAAGCCGCCGCTCCGCGCGGTAGAGCGCCGCGACGATCCATCAAGCCAATGAGTTGATATCAACTGGTGTGCGCTGGCGCACATCGGGCCGCCCCGATCGTTGATATCAACGCTTCATGCCGGGCTGGCCGGGCGGCCGCTGAGGCGACCGCCGCGAGCCTCGGTTTCGATGGAGATCCGCCATGACCCTTCGTGTCGCTTCCGCCGCCCTCCTGGCCCTCGCGCTCGGCACCGCCGCCGCCCCGGCGCACGCGCAGGAGCGCACCTTCCGCCTCTGGGGCTACGAGCTCGTCGCCCCGAACGCGCCGGCCCGCACGGACGCCCTGGTGACCGGCTCGGTCGCGGCCCCGGTCGAGACCGCCGCGAGCGCGCTGCCGGCCCCGCGGGCGCATCGCGGCGCCCACCATGCCCGGGTCGAGCAGCCGGCGCGCTGAGCCGCCGGTCCCTCAGCGCCGGCCGGGCCGGTCCTTGCGGATCGGCGCGGCCGAGGCGGGGCGGCGCGACATCACCTTCGGCAGGGGCGCGCGCCGCGCGGGCGGCGGGGGCTCCGCGGGGGTCGCGAGGTCCGGATCGGGCGGCGGCTCCGGGAGCCGGGGCGCCGCCGGCGCGGTCTGCGCCAGGGCGTGGGCCAGGACCTTCTTCATCGCCCCGGGCAGCGGCTCCTCGTCGAGGTGCCGGCGCGGCGTGAAGCGCATGCCGTCCGGCGGCTCCGTCCCGGCCGAGACCCGCGCCAGGAACACCGTCAGTTCGAGCGGGAAATGCGTGAAGGTGTGGCGCACCACGCCCGGCAGCCGCTTCCAGCGCGCGTCGAGCGGCGCATCGAGGAGCCCCCGCGCCGGATCGTAGTCCGGCGTCCAGGGACTGGTCGGCGGCTCCGCCATGCTGCCGAGGAGCCCCTCCGGCGGCCGGGTGCGCAGCAGGATCGCCTCGTCCCCCGCCCGCATCGCCACGAAGGCCGCCCCCCGTCGCAGGATCCCGGGTTCCTTGCGGATCTTGCGCGGGAAACTCTCCTGCAGGCCCTCGGCTCGGGCGCGGCAGGGGAGCATCCAGGGGCAGAGCGCGCAGGCCGGCCGCTTGGGCGTGCAGATCGTCGCGCCGAGATCCATCGCGGCCTGCGCGAAGTCGCCGGGACGGTTCGTCGGCACCAGCGATTCGGCGAGGCGCCGGATCTCCGGGCGCGCGGCGGGCAGCGGCGTCTCGACGGCGAAGAGCCGCGCCATCACACGCTCGACGTTGCCGTCCACCGCCGCTTCCGGCCGGTCGAAGGCGATCGCCGCGATCGCGCCCGCCGTGTAGGCGCCGATGCCCGGCAGCTTGCGCAGGCCCTCCGCATCGTCCGGGAAGCGCCCGGCGGCGGCCACCGCCTTGGCGCAGGCGTGGAGGTTGCGGGCGCGCGAATAGTAGCCGAGGCCCGCCCAGGCGCTCATCACCGCCTCCTCGGGCGCCGCGGCCAGGGCCGCCACCGTCGGGAACCGCGCCAGGAACTTCGCGAAGTAGGGCTTCACCGCCGCCACGGTGGTCTGCTGCAGCATCACCTCCGACAGCCAGACCCGGTAGGGATCCGCACGCTCGCCCGGCAGGGCGCGCCAGGGCAGCGCGCGCCGATGGCGGTCGTACCAGACCAGCAGGTCCTCGGCGTGGGGCTTCGCGGGCGTCGCGGCGGGCGCTACCATGCCGTCCCGCTTAGCCGGTTTTCGCGGCGCTGAGGAGGAGGTCTCCCGGCGACCGCGGAATCCGACGCGGCGGGCCCGCCCGGCAACGAATCCTTGAAGCCGGCGTGGTCCTGTGGCCGTCTCGCGTTCCGGCCCTTCCCGGCTCCGACAGGTCCCGTCTGCCCATGGCCCGCCCCAAGCCTCTCAGCGAACTGATCGAGCGGTCGCTGGGACCGGTCTTCGCCGCGCAGGGCTTCGCCTCCACCGACATCCTGGCCTCCTGGCCGGAGATCGTCGGGGAGCGCCTCGCGGGCTTCTGCCAGCCGGAGAAGTTCGAGTGGCCGCGCCGCCGCGGCGCCCGCGGGAGCGACGCGAAGCCCGCCCCGGGCACGCTGGTGGTGCGGGTCGAGGGCGCCTTCGCGCTCGAACTCCAGCACCTCGCGCCGCTGGTGATCGAGCGGATCAACCGCCATTACGGCTTCGCCTGCGTCGGCCGCCTGACCCTGCGCCAGGACCGGATCCTGCGCGGCGGCCGGGGCCGGGCCGCGGCGCCGAAGCCCGCCCTCGACCCCGCGCGGCGCGGCGAGGTGGCCCGGGCCGTCTCGGCGATCGGGGAGGATCGCCTGCGCGACGCCCTCGACCGGCTCGGCATCGCCGTGATGACGCCCCGCTGACGGGCCGCGGCGACACCGCGGCGCCTTGCCACGAGATGGCCGCGATTCTACCGCTCCGGGTCTGGACCCATCGGCTCGTCTCGGAGAACGTCCCATGATCACCCGGCGCGATGCGTTGACGCTCACCGGTTCGGCCCTCGGTGCCGCCCTGCTGCTGCCCCGGCTGACCCTCTCCGCCCTCGCCCAGAGCGCGTCCCCGGACGCGCTGATGCAGCCCGGCCCCCTCGGGGACGTCTGGCTCGGGCCGGCGGAGGCCAAGTGCACCATCATCGAGTACGCCTCGATGACCTGCTCGCACTGCGCCGCCTTCCACAAGGGCACCTACCCGGCCCTGAAGGAGCGCTGGATCGACACCGGCAAGGTGCGCTTCACGCTGCGCGAGTTCCCCCTCGACCCGCTCGCCACCGCGGCCTTCATGCTGGCGCGGGCCGACGATTCGGTGCGCTACTACCCGGTCACTGACCTGCTGTTCGACCAGCAGCCCGCCTGGGCCTTCGCGCCCAAGCCCCTCGACGCCCTCGAGCAGATGATGAAGCAGGCCGGCTTCTCCCGCGAGAAGTTCGAGGCGACGCTCAAGGACCAGAAGCTCTACGACGCGATCAACGTCGTGAAGGAGCGCGGCATGTCGGCGTTCAAGGTCTCGGCGACCCCGACCTTCTTCATCAACGGACAGAAATTCTCCGGCGAGCTGTCGATCGACGGTATGGAGAAGGTGATCAGGCCGATCGTCGGGGCGTGAGGCTCGGAGCGGGACGGGGAGCGGGGCGATGACGACACGACGGCAGGTCTTTCGTCTGGGCGGAGCGGCGCTCGGGGCCGCCCTCGTCGCTCCGAGCGCCGTGCGCGCCGAAGGTGCGGCGCCCGAGGGCCTGATGGATCCGGGTCCCCTCCCGGACCTCTGGCTCGGTCCGGCGGAGGCCAAGGTCGCGATCGTCGAGTACGCCTCCCTGACCTGCCCGCACTGTGCGGCCTTCCACCGCGAGACCTGGCCGGCCCTGAAGGCGCGCTTCGTCGATGCCGGCCAGGTGCGCTTCGTGCTGCGCGCCTTCTGCCTGAACGGGCTCGACGTCGCAGCCTTCATGGTGGCGCGCCGGGAGAACGGCGCGCGCTACTACCCGCTGACCGACCTCCTCTTCGACAAGCAGGCGGATTGGGCATTCGCGCAAAAGCCCCTGGAGGCCCTGGACACGCTGCTGCGGCAGGCGGGGATCGGCCACGACGATGTCGCCGCCACGCTCAAGGACCAGGCGCTCTACCAGGCGGTGAACGCCTCCTGCGAGCGCGCCGAGACCTCCTTCGGGGTCGACTCGACGCCCACCTTCTTCGTCAACGGGCGCAAGCACGAGGGCGAGACCTCGATCGAGGCCTTCGCGGACCTGATCAAGGCGGCGGGCGGCGGGTAGCGTTGCGGCGGCGCGCGCGGTCCCGTCGCGAACGGTTCCCATGAAGCTCACCCGCCTGCGCATCGTCGGCTTCAAGACCTTCGTCGACCCGAGCGAGTTCCTGATCGAGCCCGGCCTCACCGGCATCATCGGGCCGAACGGCTGCGGCAAGTCGAACCTCGTCGAGGCCCTGCGCTGGGTGATGGGGGAGAACTCGCACAAGAGCCTGCGCGCCTCGGGCATGGACGACGTCATCTTCTCCGGCTCGGGGGGGCGGCCCTCGCGCAGCCACGCGGAGGTGACGCTGAGCCTCGACAACGCCGCCCGCACGGCGCCCGCCGCCCTCAACGACGCCGACCTGCTGGAGGTGATGCGCCGGATCGATCGCGGAGCCGGCTCCACCTACCGGATCAACGGCCGCGAGGTGCGCGCCCGCGACGTGCAATTGCTGTTCGCGGACGCCTCCACGGGCGCGCGCTCCCCCGCGATGGTGCGCCAGGGGCAGGTGGCCGAGATGATCGCCGCCAAGCCCCAGGCCCGCCGCCGGGTGCTGGAGGAGGCGGCCGGGATCGGGGGCCTGCACGCCCGCCGCCACGAGGCCGAGCTGCGCCTGCGCGCCGCCGAGGAGAACCTGACCCGGGTCGAGGACGTGCTCGGGGCGATCACCTCCGGGGTCGAGTCGCTGCGCCGGCAGGCCCGGGCGGCCGAGCGCTACCGGCAGATCGCGGCCGAGATCCGCCGCCACGAGGCGCTGCTGCACCTGATCGCGCACCGGCAGGCGCGCGCGGAGGCCGCGGCGGCCGAGCGGGAGGTGGCCGCCGCCCTCGCCCGGCTCGCCGCCGCCCAGGCCGCGCAGACCGAGACCGCCACCGCCCAGGCGGTCGCGGCGGCCGCCCTGCCCCGCCTGCGCGAGGCGGAGGCCGCGGCCGCGGCGGCCCTGCAGCGCCTCACCCATGCGGCGGCGGCCCTGGAGGCGCAGGAGCGCCGGGCTGCCGAGCGGCTGCGCGACCTCACCCGCCGCATCGCCGATCTGCGGCGCGACGCGGACCGCGAGCGGGCGACCCGGGCGGATGCCGCCGCGAGCCTCGCGCGGCTCGACGCCGAGGAGGCCGCGCTGATCGGGGAGACGGACGGCCCCGAGGCCGGCGCGCAGGCCGAGGCGCGGGTCGCGGCGGCGGAGGCGGCGCTCGCCCGCGCCGAGGCCGCGCTGGCGGCGGCGCAGCGGAGCGCGGCCGAGGGCCAGGCGCGACGGACGGCCCTGGAGCGGGCCATGCGGGAGGAGCGCGCCCGCGCCGACCGCCTCGCGGCCGAGCGCGGGCGGATCGCCCGCGAGCGCGAGGCGCTGCGCGACGAGGGTGCCCTCGACGGCCCGCGCGAGGTCTTCGCCGAGGCGCGGGAAGCCGCCGAGGCCGCCGAGGAGGAGGCCGCCTCCGCTCGCGATGCCCTTGCGGCTGCCCGCGACGAGGAAGCGCGGGCGCGGCCTGCCCTCGCCGCGGCCGAGCGCGAGGCCGCCCGGCTCGATGCCGAGGAGCGCACCCTCGAGACGCTGCTCGCGCCCGCGAGCGGCCTGCGCTTCCCGCCGCTCCTCGACGCGCTCGCGGTGGCACCGGGCTACGAGGCGGCCCTGGCCGCCGCCCTCGGCGAGGATCTCGACGCACCCCTCGACCCGGCCGCGCCGGTGCACTGGGCCGGCGCCCCGCCGGATCCCGGCGATCCGCCCCTGCCCGACGGGGTGATGCCCCTCGCCCGGGTGGTCTCCGGGCCGGCGGCCCTGGCCCGCCGCCTCGCCCAGGTGGGACTCGCCCCGCGCGGGGAGGCCGCCGCGCTCCGTGCGCGGCTGCGCCCCGGCCAGCGGCTCGTGACCGTCGAGGGCGATCTCCACCGCTGGGACGGGTTCACGGCGGCGGCGGAGGCGCCCTCGGCCGCGGCCCGCCGCCTCGCGGAGCGCAACCGCCTCGACGCGCTGCGCGGCCGGGCCGCGGAGGCGCGCGACGCCCTCGCGCAGGCCCGCGCCGCGGCGGATCGCCTGCAGGAGCGGGTGCGGGAGGCCGCCGCCGCGGAGGCGCGGAGGCTCGACGGCGCGCGTGCGGCCCGCCGCGCCCTCGACGCCGCCCGGATCGCCCTCGCGGCGGCCGAGACGCGGGCCGCCGAGGCGGCGGTGCGGCGCACCGCCCTCGCCGAGGCGGCGGACCGCCTCGCCGAGGAGGCCGAGGAGGTGGCGGGCCGGATCGAGGCCGCCGCGGAGGCGCTCGCCGCCCTGGCGGATGGGGCCGAGGCCGAGGCGGCTCTGGCCGCGGCCGGCCGCGAGGCCGCCGCCCGGCGCGGGGCGGCCGCGGAGGCGCGGGCGCAGGCCCTGGCGCTCGCCCGCGCCCGCGAGGAGCGGGACCGGCGCCGTGCCGGTCTCGCCGAGGACAGGGCGCGCTGGCGGGAGCGGGAAGCCCGCTCGCTGGCCGCCCTCGACGACCTCGCCGGGCGCCTCGCCGAGGCCGAGGAGGAGCAGGCGGAACTGGCGGAGGCGCCCGACGCCTTCGTGCGGGAGCGCCACCGCCTCGCCGGCGCGACCCGGGAGGCGGAGGCCGCGCGGCGCGCGGCGGCGGACCGCCTGGCCGAGGCGGAGGCCGGCCTGGCTTCGGCCGATGCCCGCGCCCGGACGGCCCTCGACGCCCTCGCGGAGGCGCGCGAGGGCCGGGCCGCCGCGGTCGCGGCGCACGAAGCCCTGGCGCGGCGCCTCGGCGAGATCGTCCGCGGCATCGCCGAGACCCTCGATTCGACCCCCGAGGGGCTCGTCGCCCTGGCCGGCCTCGCGCCGGGCGCCGACCTGCCACCGGCCGCCGCCGCCGAGGCCCGGCTCGCCGCCCTCAGGGGCGACCGCGACCGGCTCGGCGCGGTGAATCTGCGCGCCGAGGCGGAACTCGCCGAGGCGGAGGGACGGCGCGACGCCCTCGGGCGCGAGCGCGACGACCTCGTGGAGGCGATCCGCCGCCTGCGCGGCGCCATCGCGGCCCTCAACCGCGAGGGGCGCGAGCGGCTGCTCGCGGCCTTCGCGGCGGTGAACGGCCATTTCGAGCGGCTCTTCACCACCCTGTTCGGCGGCGGGACGGCGGAACTGACGCTGGTCGATTCCGAGGATCCCCTGGAGGCCGGCCTCGACATCCTCGCCCGCCCGCCCGGGAAGAAGCCGCAGACCATGACGCTGCTCTCGGGCGGCGAGCAGGCGCTGACCGCCATCGCGCTTATCTTCGCGGTGTTCCTCACCAACCCGTCGCCCGTCTGCGTGCTCGACGAGGTCGACGCCCCCCTCGACGACGCCAATGTCGAGCGCTACTGCGACCTCCTCGGCCGCATGGCCCGGGAGACGGACACCCGCTTCCTGGTGATCACGCACAACCCGATCACCATGGCGCGGATGGACCGGCTGTTCGGGGTGACCATGGCCGAGCGCGGCGTCTCGCAGCTCGTCTCCGTCGCCCTCGCGGAGGCGCAGGCGCTCGCCGAGGCGGTGTGAGGGCGGCTCGGCCGTTCCCAATCCATAAGGCAAAACAACCACTTATGGCACCATCACGGATCCTTGACTCGCTCCCGGGGCGAAACTATGGTGCGCCCGCTCGAAGGGGGCACCCGGGCCGGATCTCTCCGCCCTTCCGATGCGGGGTGGCGCGATGACCGGCACCGAACCGCGGAACGGGGGCGGCGACGAGCGCGGTCCCGCCTCGGAGAGCGATCTCTCCGCGAGGCTCAAGCGTCTCGAACAGCAGATCGACCGGAAGCGGCCGCCCGCCGCTCCCGATCCGTCGTCGCGTTCGCGGACGGGCGAGCCCTCGCAGCTCGGGCGCGCGCTACGCCTCTCGACGGAGTTCGTGTCGGGCGTCCTGGCGGGCGGCCTCCTCGGCCTGGGCTTCGACCGCCTGTTCGGCACCAAGCCGTGGGGCATGATCGTGCTCGTCCTGCTGGGCTTTGCGGCCGGGGTGATGAACGTGATGCGCGTGTCGGGGTTCTTCGGGCCACGGACGTGAGAAAAACGACACGGGGACTTGATCATCGGGTGGATGCCGTGCATCCGCCTGCGCGGGTCAGGTGGCACGCGGATGGCCGCGGGGCCTGAGCGACACAGAGGGGCGGGACCGGTATGGCCGTGAAGTTGGATCCGATCCACCAGTTCGAGCTGAAGCCGCTGGTCTCGTTCGGGCATATCGGCCACCAGCAGATCGCCTTCACCCAGTCGGCGCTCTACATGTTCGCCGCGGTCGGCGTGATCGCCCTCCTGACCATCGTCGCGACGAGCCAGCGCTCGCTGGTGCCGGGGCGGATGCAGTCCCTCGCCGAGACCTTCTACGAGTTCATCGCCTCGACCGTGCATCAATCGGCCGGCCACGGCAGCGAGCGCTTCGTGCCGCTCGTCTTCTCCCTCTTCATGTTCGTGCTGGTGCTCAACCTGTTCGGGATGATCCCCTACACGTTCACGGTGACGAGCCACATCATCGTCACCTTCATGCTGGCGCTCGTGGTGATCCTGACCGTGGTGATCTACGGCTTCATGGCGCACGGCCTGCACTTCCTCGACCTGTTCGTGCCCCCGGGCGTCCCCGGCTGGCTGAAGCCGCTGATCGTGACGATCGAGGTGGTGTCCTTCATCTCGCGGCCGATCAGCCTCTCGGTCCGTCTCTTCGCCAACATGCTGGCCGGCCACATCGCGCTCAAGATCTTCGCGGGCTTCGTGCCGGCGCTGCTCGCCGCCGGCGTCTGGGGCATCCTCTCGCCGCTGCCGCTGGCCCTGTCGGTGGCCATCACGGCCCTCGAGCTGCTGGTCGCGGCCCTGCAGGCCTACGTCTTCGCGACGCTGACCTCGATCTACCTCAGCGACGCGCTCCATCCCGGCCACTGACGGCCGGTGCCTCCCGGCCGCCCGGCCGGGACCTCTGCCCTCCCCACCCCGGTTCGCCGTGTCGCGGCCGGATCCCACCAGCCAGACGACCAGACGACCTCAGGAGTACTCAGATGGATCCCGTTGCTGCGAAGTACATCGGCGCCGGTCTCGCCTGCCTCGGCATGGCGGGCGCTGCCGTGGGCCTCGGCAACCTGTTCGGCCAGTTCTTCGCGGGCGCCCTGCGCAACCCCTCCGCGGCCGACAGCCAGCGCGCCAACCTCCTCCTCGGCTTCGCGCTGACGGAAGCGCTCGGCATCTTCTCGCTGCTCGTCGCGCTGCTGCTCCTGTTCGCGGTCTAAAGCCGCGCGGCCCGGGCGTCCGGCGCCGACGGCCCGCGCGGCCGCGGCCCGGCGCCCGCCCTCCCGGGCGCCGTGCTCCCCTGGCGGGGCGCGGCGGCCGCTTCGCTCCCGCCGGCCGATGGGCCGGCGCGATGCCCTTCCAGGCTCCCGCACTCCCGGACGACACGATGGCGCAGCCCACTCCCCATGCCGGCCTGCAGGAAGGCCTGATCCACGAGCCGGCCTCCGAGCATGGCGGCGGATTTCCCCCTTTCCAGAGCAGCACCTTCGCGTCGCAGATCCTGTGGCTCGCCATCACGTTTGGGCTGCTCTACTACCTGATGTCCCGGGTCGCGATCCCGCGCATCACCAGCCTGCTGCACGAGCGCCAGACGCGTCTCGCCGCCGACCTCGACGAGGCCAGCCGGATGAAGACCGACGCGGATGCCGCCCGCGAGGCCTACGAACGCTCCCTGAAGGAGGCGCAGGACAAGGCCAAGGGCATCGCGCAGGCGACCCGCGAGAGCCTCGCTGCCGAGGCGGAGGCCCGGCGCAAGACGCTCGAGGCCGACCTCGCCGCCAAGCTCGCCGACGCCGAGGCGCAGATCCGCACCCGCACCGCGAGCGCCATGGGCAATGTCCGCGAGATCGCCGCCGATGCCGCCGCGGCGATCGTCGAGCGCCTCGTCGGACAGGCGCCCGACCGTGCCGCCATCGAGGCGGCCTACGACCGCACCCAGACCGCGCACTGAGCCGGAGGACCCGACGATGATGGAACCGGAATTCTGGGTCGCGGTCGCGTTCGTGATCTTCTGCGGCATCGTCTGGAAGGCGGGCGGCTTCGACCAGATCATCGGCGGCCTCGACCGCCGCGGCGAGCGGGTGCGCCGCGAGCTGGAGGAGGCGCGCCGCCTGCGCGAGGAGGCCGCCGCCGTCCTCGCCGATTACCAGAAGCGCCGCGCCGAGGCCGAGCGCGAGGCCGAGACGATCGTCCAGAACGCCCGCGCCGAGGCCGAGCGCGCCGCCGCCGAAGGGCAGGCCCGCCTCAACGAGTTCGTGGAGCGGCGCACCCGGGCCGCCGAGGCGAAGATCGCGCTGGCGGAGACCCAGGCCGCCGCCGAGGTGCGGGCCGCCGCCGCCGAGGCCGCGGTGCGCGTCTCCGAGACGATCCTGCGGGAGAAGGTGACGGGCGACGCGGCCCAGGACCTGATCCGCCGCAGCCTCGGCGACATCCGCACGCGCCTGCGGGCCTGAACCAACGGCCCGCACCTTCTTCGCCCGCCATTCGTCAAGGAGAGCTGCCCTCGGGCGGCTCTCGTCGTTTCAGGGCCGAGCCCGCCGCCCATCGCTCTCGGGCCGCGGCTCCCGGGTCGCCGGTCCTCCGATGTCCGTTGATGGCGCGGCGATGCCGCGCCTCGCACGGCGATGCGGAGATCGGCTTCGATGAGGAGACGCCGGCCTGTCCGACGGCCGGGTCGGCTCGTCGCCCACGTCACTTCCTTCTGTCCCGGCGGCGGCAGGGTCGGCGGAGGGACATCCGGACACGGGGAGCCCTATGCGCGACGCCGGCATGTCGCGCCTCATTCCCGGAAACGGACGAGGCTGGCGGCGAGCGCGAGCGCCGCTCGGGCCGTGATGCGGGGCGGCTTCGCGAGGATCCCGTGCCAGGGATGCGCCGAGCGGCAGGCCCGATGGCTGCCGGGTGGCCGTCGGCGAGGCTCCGCAAGGTGAAGCCGGCCCGACCGACCGGAGAGTGATCGGCCCGACTGAAACAAAAATGCTCATCAGTCGCCACGCAGGCCTGTTGGGTCGGCCTGCCGAGCCGGCCCCGCCCGGCGCCGAACCGGCCGAGATCGAGGCCGGGCTGGTCCCTGTCGGACGGATTATCGAGCAAACCCAAGGACATGTTCCGTCCCGCAAAGCCACACCCGCTTTGCGAGGTTGTTCTTCGATCCATTCGCCGAATGAACGAAATATGTTCAAAGGCCGACCGGATCGGCGTCCATCCTTCTGGGTTATCTCCTTGACCTGGCCGTCGCCGAACCGCCGTCCTTTCGGCCTAAGCCAAGAAAAATTCACGTCCTCCAAACGTCCTAGGGCGTTGTGTGAAAAGTGTTTTTCTGAACAAGGCACGTCTTGGTTGTTTCATTATCGCGAATGCACCCATACCAGCGGTTGTCGATCTTTATTGTATGTTATACGCAATGATGCTTCCTAAGTGGGGCAATGAGGGCAGCAGCCCGCCGCTTTGACTATTCGTAAGGACATCGACGTGAGATGACGTTGTATTATTTTCACTTTCAGAGCGGCTCGAAGGTTGTCCTCGACGAGGAGGGCGTGCGGCTCGCCAGCCGGGCCGACGCCCTGGAGCGCGCCACGCGGCTCGCCACCCATCTGCTGGAGGAAGGCAGCCTCGCCTGCGACTGGCGGCGCAGCTCGATCCGCGTCGAGGATGCCCAGCAGCGCGCCATCCTGCGTATACCCATGGCGAGCATCCGGGCCCGCGACCGCCGCCAGCGCCATATCCGGGCGCAGTAGGGGCCGGCCCGGTCGGGGGATCGGCTCAGGGTCGCTCGGCCAGGAAGGCCAGCACCCCCTGCTTGTGGACCTTGTCGCCCACCGCGAGGTTGTGATCGCGATTGGGGATCTCGAGGCTCCGGGCGGTCGGGATCAGGGCGGCGAGCGCCGGTCCGGACCCCGCGATGTGGTCGGTAGTCCCGACCGCGACCAGGGTCGGCACCTCGATCTGCGCCACCTCGCCCCGCGACAGGGTCTGGCGCGAGCCGCGCATGCAGGCGGCGAGGGCGCGCAGGTCGCTGCGGGTCTGCTCGGCGAAGATCCGGAACGAGCGCGCCACGGGGTCGGTCACGTCGGCGCTGGAGGGGGCCTCCATGGCGTCCGGGATCCCCGCCGGCAATCCCCTCCCCTCGACGAGGTGGATGCCGAGCCCGCCCAGCAGCGCCGAGCGCACCCGCTCCGGGTGCAGGAGCGCCAGGAAGGCGGTGATCCGCGCGCCCATCGAGTAGCCCATCACGTCCGCCCGCGCGAGGCCGAGATGGTCGAGGAGGCGGCGGACATCCTCCGCCATCGTCTCTGAGGCGTAGGCCTCCGGATCGTAGAGCTTTCCGCTCTCGCCGTGGCCGCGATTGTCGAGGGCGATCGCCCGGTAGCCCGCCTCGGTGAGGGTCCGGATCCACGAGGTGCTGACCCAGTTCGTGCGATGGTTCGACGCGAAACCGTGGACGAGGACGACGGGATCGCCCGCCCCGCCCTGCGGCGGAACGTCGAGATAGGCGATCGTCACGCCGTCGGAATCGAAGGTCTGCATCGTCCGCTCCCGCTTCGCGCCCCCGCCTGTATCGGGCGCCCGGTGGTCCCGCAATGCCCGCACGCGGGGCCCGCGGCAGGCACGCCCCACCCGTTGCGGGCGGCGGGCCGCGGTGGCATAGGCCCCCGATGGCGACCACGACCCCGGCGATGACCCACCCTCACGAGCCCTTCGGGACCTACGCGCCGACCGGCCTCGTCCGCTGGATCGTCGCCCGGACCCAGCGCCTGCCCGCGGAGGATTGGGGCGCGCGACGCCTCGCGCTGATCCTGCGCCGCTGCGCGATCCGGCTGCTGCGCGGCCGTCCCCTCGACGTGGAGCGGTTCGGCGCGCGCATGCGCTTGCACCCCTACAACAACAACTGCGAGAAGAAGGTGCTCTTCACCCCGCAGTTCTTCGACCCCGACGAGCGCCGGCTCCTCGCCGAGCGGCTGCGGCCGGACTGCGTCTTCCTCGACGTGGGGGCGAATATCGGCGCCTACACGCTGTTCGTCGCCGGTCTGAGCGGGCCCGGGGCGCGGATCCTGGCGGTGGAGCCGCAGCCCGACATCTTCGACAAGCTCGCCTACAACATCGCCCAGAACCCGTTCGGCACCGTCAAGGCGGTGGCCTGCGCGATCGCCGACAAGGCGGGCGAGCTGACGCTCTTCGTCGACCAGCGCAACAGCGGGGAGTCGAGCCTCAAGGTCGTCGGCACCAACGAGGGCGCGGCGATCCGGGTGCCGGCGGTGACGCTCCTCGACCTCGTGACCGGCGAGGGATTGACCCGCATCGACGCGATCAAGCTCGACGTGGAGGGCGCCGAGGATCTGATTCTGGAGCCGTTCCTGCGCCGGGCGCCGCGGGCGCTGCATCCGAGCCTGATCATCCTGGAGGACGGGACCGACCTCTGGCAGACCGACCTCTCGGCGCTGCTCACCAGCCACGGCTACCGCCGCATGGCGCGCACGCGGCTCAACCTGATCTTCGAGAAGGCGTGAGGCGGGTGTCTCACGCGGCGGCACCGCACCGCCGGTAGACTGCGACGGCGGTAGCCACCAGCGCGGCGTTGTCCGCGGCGACGGAGCCGTCCGGCAGCGCGCGGCCGTCCTCCAGCCCCACGCGGGTGGACCAGCGCCGGTCCCGTGCCAGCGCGACGAGGGGCCAGACCGTGCCGTCGAGGCCGTGCAGGAGGAGCGGACGCCGCGGGCCCGCATCCGCCAGCACCGTCGCGATCGCGTCGGCCACACGCAGGGCCTCCCCGGGATCCTGCTCCTCCACCTCGATCAGCACGCGCGTGACGCGGTCGTGGCTAGGAAGCGCCAGGAGACGGCGTGCGTCCTCGGGCGTGGCCAGGCCCGCCTCGATCCCGACGCCGCGCCCGCGCAGCAGGTCCATCACCGCCGGGGCGTCCGGCTCCGAGAGGTTGACGGAGGCGTAGTCCGGCAGGGCCGTCCAGCGGGCGATGGCGTCGCGGGTGCGCTCCGCGTTCCCCTCGATCCAGGCTCCCGTCGACACGCCGATCGCCGTGCCGGGGCACGCCCGGCGGAGCGCCAGGACGGTGTCGTCCACGGCGTCGAGGCTCTCGCGGCCATGCGAGCCTCGGGGGTGAAGATGGAGTTCGGCAGCCCCGGCCGCGACGCAGGCGACGCCGTCGCGGGCCATCGCCTCCGCAGTCAGCGGCAACCGCGGGTGGTAACCGTCGGGACGGGCGCCGTTGAGGCAAGCCTGGACGATCATCGTGGTCCTGACCTTGCGTGATGCAGGGTGTCGTAGCGAGGCGTGGGACGGGGCGCAATCCGGCCGGCGGCGGCGCCATCAGCCCGGGTGATCCGCGCTCGCCTCCGCGGCGACGATCGGGATCTCCGCGTCGATCGCCACCTCCTCGGGGCTCAGCCGACAGACATAGGCGTGGGCCGCGACCCCGGCGTCCCGCGCCCGCCGGAAGGCCGAAGCGAAGCCCGGATCGATGTCGCCCGCCACGTCGAAGCGCTCCGCGCGCATCTGCACCACCACGATCACCATGGCGCGCCCACCCGCCCGCACCACGCCGGCGAGCTCGTCCATGTGCCGGGCGCTGCGCGCCGCGGTGCAGTCGGGGAACTCGGCGAGGCCGGCCGCGCGCATCATGTGGCAGTTCTTGACCTCGACGTGGATCGGTCCCGCGGGGGCGCTGGCCAGGAAATCGACCCGGCTCGCCTGCCCGTAGCGCACCTCCGGCCGCAGGGCGGTCGCCTCGCGCAGCACCGGCAGCCGGCCCGCGCGGAAGGCCTCGGCCACGAGCAGGTTCGGCCGCATCGTGTTGATGCCGACCCATTGCGGCCCGCCCGGCAGGTCGGCCTCCACCATCTCCCAGGACCAGGCGAGCTTGCGCGCCGGGTTGGTGGAGGCGGAGAGCAGGACCGGTCGGCCGGGCGCCACCAGGCCCAGCATCGCGCCCGGATTGGCGCAATGCGCCGTCACGACGCTGCCGTCGGCGAGTTCGACATCGGCGAGGAAGCGCTTGTAGCGGCGGACGAGCCGCCCCTCGGTCAGCCGGGACGGGAAGCGCAAGGCGGGCTCTGCGGCGCGATCATCCTCGCCGCTTAGCAGGATGCGGACAGATGCGCGACGCTTGAGCGGCGCGGCGCCGCGAGCTAGAGCGGGTCCTCAGCCCGGAGGCGCGCTTGAGCGACGAGACCCCGACCCACGTGACGGCCGCCCTGCTCGTCATCGGCGACGAGATCCTCTCGGGGCGTACCAAGGACAAGAACATCGGCTACATCGCCGAGTACCTCACGAATGTTGGCATCGACCTGCGCGAGGTGCGCGTCGTGCCGGACGTGGCCGAGGAGATCGTGGGCGCCGTCAACGCTTTGCGCGCCCGCCACACCTATCTGTTCACCACCGGGGGGATCGGGCCGACCCACGACGACATCACGGCCGATTGCGTCGCGGCGGCCTTCGGGGTCGGCATCGACGTCGACCCGCGCGCCCGCGCCATGCTGCTGGAGCGCATCCCGGAGGCCGACCTCAACGAGGCCCGGCTGCGCATGGCGCGCATCCCGTTCGGGGCGGAGCTGATCGAGAACCCGATCTCGAAGGCGCCGGGCTTCATGATCGGCAACGTGATCGTGATGGCCGGCGTGCCCTCGATCATGCAGGCGATGCTCGACCGCGTGGCGCCGCGCTTGCGCACCGGCGCGCGCATGATCGCCGAGACGGTGGAGGCCAGGAACCTGCCCGAGGGCCTCTACGCGGCCGACCTCGCGGCCCTGGCCGCGCGCTTCCCCGGGGTGTCGATCGGCTCCTACCCGTCGATGACGCCCGAGGGCTTCCGCAACCAGATCGTCGCCCGCGCCAAGGACCCGGCGGTGCTGGCGGCGGCCCGCACCGAGATCGAGGCCCTGGTCGCCCGCCTGCGGGCGGACCGGGCCTGACGGGGAGACGACCGATGGCGTCCGCCGGCGAGAAGGCCTTCCCGGTTTCCTGGGACCAGTTCCATCGCGATGCCCGGGCGCTGGCCTGGCGCCTGGCCGGGGCCGGGCCGTTCGAGGCGATCGTCTGCATCACCCGCGGCGGGCTCGTCCCGGCCGCCGTGGTGGCGCGCGAACTCGGGATCCGCCTGATCGAGACGGTCTGCATCGCGAGCTACCACGATTACCAGGAGCAGGGGGCGCTCAGCGTCCTCAAGGACATCGCCCCGACGATCCGGGACGTCGGCGACGGCAGCGGGCGCGGCGTGCTGGTGATCGACGACCTCACCGATACCGGCAAGACCGCGCAGGTCGTGCGCCGGATGCTGCCCCAGGCCCATTTCGCCACGGTCTACGCCAAGCCCGCCGGACGGCCGCTCATCGACACCTTCGTCACCGAGGTGAGCCAGGACACCTGGATCTATTTCCCTTGGGACATGGGACTCGCCTACCAGGCGCCGATCCACCCGGGCGCCTCGGGCTGACCGGCGCGCGGGCGGGAACCCGCCGCCGGCCCGCCGCTTGAGGCCGGGTCGGGCCTGGGGCCCGGAGCGGGGGCGGCCATGGCGAACGGGAAACCCGACCGCAGGGGTGTCGAGGACGCGGTGGCCGGTCAGGTCGAGGAGGAGCGCTGGCCCAGCGCCATCGTCATCGCCGAGGTCATCCGGCACGAGGGTCACGAGGAACTCGACCGGACCGCCCTGGCCCTGCTGCTCTCCGGCCTCGCGGCCGGCCTGTCGATGGGCTTCTCGCTCGTGGTCGAGGGCGTGCTGCGCTCGCGGCTGCCCGACGCGCCCTGGCGCGACCTCGTGGCCGGCTGGGGCTATCCGATCGGCTTCCTGATCGTCGTGCTCGGCCGCCAGCAGCTCTTCACCGAGAACACGCTGACCCCGATCCTGCCGCTCCTGCACGACCGCACGGCGGCGGTCCTGCGGCGGGTGCTGCGCCTGTGGGCCATCGTGCTCTCGGCGAACATCGTCGGGACGCTGCTGTTCGCGGCTTCCATCGCGCACACGGAGGTGTTCGACGAAGCCGTCCGGGCGCATTTCCGCGACATCAGCCGGCACACCATGGCCCATCCGTTCGGGGCGACCCTGGCCAAGGGCGTGGTGGCGGGCTGGCTGATCGCCCTGATGGTGTGGCTCATGCCCTCCTCGGGGGGCGCGCGGCCCTTCGTGATCCTGATCCTCACCTACGTGATCGCGATCAGCAGCCTCGCCCACATCGTGGCCGGCTCGGTCGACGCCGCCTTCCTGGTCTTCACCGGCGAGGCGAGCTGGGGCGACTATGCCGTGCGCTTCTTCCTGCCGACCCTGCTCGGCAACGTCACCGGCGGCGTCACCCTGGTCGCCGTCCTCAACTGGGGCCAGGTCGCGCCCGACGTCGAGTGAACCGGCGTCGCGGCCGGTGAACAGATG
Source organism: Methylobacterium sp. JK268 (assembly GCF_054052225.1). Lineage (NCBI taxonomy): Bacteria > Pseudomonadati > Pseudomonadota > Alphaproteobacteria > Hyphomicrobiales > Methylobacteriaceae > Methylobacterium > Methylobacterium sp. JK268. Next base: position 69,898 of record NZ_JBSVZN010000040.1, read on the forward strand.
GCCTCCGCAGCCGTTGGGTCGGGCGATAGACACTCCCACCCAGTACGGAGAACCCGATGGCCTTCACGCACAAGCCCCTCGACCAGCAGGTGATCGTGATCACCGGGGCGTCGAGCGGGATCGGACTCGCGACGGCGCGCCGGGCGGCGCGCAGCGGCGCCCGCGTCGTCATGGGGGCCCGCAACGCCGAGGCGCTCGCCACGATCCAGGAGGAACTGGAGCGCGAGGGCGGGCAGGTCACCCACGCGGTGGGCGATGTCGGCCGCCGCGAGGACGTGCAGGCCCTCGCCGACAAGGCGCTGCAGCGCTTCGGGCGCATCGATACCTGGGTGAACGACGCCGGCATCTCGATCTTCGGGCGCCTGGAGGAGGTCAGCGACGAGGACAGCGACCGCCTGTTCCAGACCAACTTCTGGGGCACGGTCTACGGCTCGCTCGTGGCCCTGCCCTACCTGCGGCGCCAGGGCGGCGCGCTCGTCAATGTCGGCAGCATCGCCTCCGACCTGTCGATCCCGCTCCAGGCCATGTACTCGGCGAGCAAGCACGCGATCCGCGGCTTCACGGACGGGTTGCGGGCGGAGCTGGAGATGGAGCGGGTGCCGGTCTCGGTAACGCTGATCAAGCCCGGCTCGATCGACACGCCGCTCACCCACCACGCCCGCAACTACATGGACCGCGAGCCGCAGCTCCCGCCCCCGGTCTACCATCCGGACGAGGTGGCCCGGGCGATCCTGCACGCGGCGGTCCACCCGCAGCGGGAGATCTATGTGGGCGGCGGCGGCCGGGCGATCACCGGCCTCAAGAAGCTGGCGCCGGAGGTGTTCGACCGGATGGGCGGCCACGTCGCCCAGATGCAGCGCGGGGCGGAGCCGCCGCGCGACCCGCAGGGGGCGCTGCACGAGCCCGGCCAGGACGGGCACATCCGCGGCGGCCACCCGGGCTATGTCCGGCGCACCAGCACCTACACCCGGGCGCAACTCCATCCGCTGACCACGGGCGCGGTGGTGGCGGGTGTCGGGCTCGCTGCCGCGGCGCTGATGAAGCGGCGGGCCTGAGACCCAAGCGGATGGTCGCACCCGGCTGAACTGGGCCGCCCCGGAGCCATGTTCCGGGGCGACGACGCCCGCCCGCCCGATGCGACACCTTCTCGCCGCCCTTCCCCTGCTCCTCGCCTTCTCTCCCGGGGCGGTCGAGGGCGATGCCATGCCGGCGCCGCTCACGACCGTGCCGGGCGATCCGGCCCGGGGCCGCGCCATCGCCACCGACCCGCGGCGCGGGCTCTGCACTCTCTGCCATGCGGGCCTCGGCGGGCCCGCGGGCCGCCCGGAGGGCGATGTCGGCCCGAGCCTCGCGGGCGTCGGCGAGCGCCTCTCGCCGGGGCGGCTGCGCCTGCGGCTCGTCGACGGCCGCCTCTTGAATCCCGACACGATCATGCCCTCGTATGGGCGCGTCGACGGGCGGGACCGGGTCGCGGCGCCGTTCCGCGGCCGGCCGATCCTGGAGGCGCAGGAGGTCGAGGACGTGATCGCCTATCTGGGCACGCTCCGCGGCGAGGGAGGGACACGATGACGGGGCCGGACCGGCGATCCGTCCTGGCTGGCGGCGCCGGGCTGCTCGCGGTGGCGCTGGTGCGCCCGGCCGCGGCGGTCGAGCGCCCGCCGCGCGAGCCCACCCAGGCCGCGATCCGGCGCTTCACCGGCGGCGTGCCGGTCCGTCCGGGGCGCGTCGCCCTCGACGTGCCGCCGCTGGTCGAGAACGGCAACGCCGTGCCGCTGACCGTCGCGGTGGAGAGCCCGATGACCCCGGCCGATCACGTCCGCCGGATCGCGGTGTTCAACGACAAGAACCCGCAGCCGAACGTCATCACGCTGTGGCTCGGGCCGCGGGCGGGCCGCGCCACCGTCGCGACCCGCATTCGGCTCGCCGATTCCCAGACCGTGACGGCGATCGCCGAGATGAGCGACGGCAGCTACTGGTCCGCCACCGCCGACGCGATCGTCACCCTCGCCGCCTGCGTGGAGGGCTGACGCCGTGGCCCGCAGCCTGATCAACGTGCCCAAGACCGCGAAGGCCGGCACGACCGTCGAGATCAAGACCCTGATCTCCCACCCGATGGAGACCGGCTACCGGCCGGGCCCGGACGGGCGCCTGCTGCCGCGCAACATCATCACGGAGTTCGTCTGCCGCTTCGAGGACGAGGAGGTGTTCCGCGCGGAGCTGTTCCCGGCCAGTTCCGCCAATCCCTACCTGACCTTCAGCACGGTGGCGACGCGCAGCGGCACCTTCACCTTCACCTGGAGCGGCGACAACGGCTTCACGCAGACCGAGCACGCCGCGATCGAGGTGACGTGAGCCGCGCGCCCGCCCTGCTCGTCGCCCTGGCCCTCCTCGCCGGCCCGGGCCGGACGGCGGAGATCCCGCAGGGCGAGCGCCGCTCGGGCTTCGACCAGATGACGCCGGAGCTGCGCGCGATGCAGCGGGACGAGGCGGCCAATCCGGGCCAGCTCTGGGTGGCGGACGGCGTCGAGGCCTGGACGACGGCGCCGGCGACCGGCCGACCCTCCTGCGCCGGCTGCCACGGGGACCTCGCGGGGCTGCGCGGCGTCGCGGCCCGCTACCCCGCCTTCGACGCGCAGGCCGGGCGCCCTTTGGACCTGGAGTCGCGGATCGACCTCTGCCGCACGCGCCACCAGGGCGAGGCCTCGCTGCCGCCGGAGAGCCGGCTCCTCCTCGCCCTCACCGCCGCGGTGGCGGCGCAGTCGCGCGGGCTGCCGGTGGCGCCGCCCGCCGATCCGCGCCTCGACGCGCCGCGGGAGCAGGGGCGCGCGCTGTTCACGCGCCGCATGGGGCAGCTCGACCTGTCCTGCGCCGCCTGCCACGACGGCGCCTGGGGCCGGCATCTCGGCGCGAGCACCATCCCGCAGGGCCACCCGAACGGCTACCCTCTCTATCGCCTCGAGTGGCAGGATCTCGGCTCCCTGCGCCGCCGGCTGCGCAATTGCCTCTCCGGCATGCGCGCCGAGCCGTTCCCGCCGGACGCGCCCGAGGTGGTCGCGCTGGAACTCTACCTGATGCAGCGGGCGAGCGGCCTGCCCATGGAGGCGCCGGCGGTGCGGCCCTAGCGGGGCCCGGTCAGCGTCCCTGCCGGCTCGGGTCATCCGCGGGGTTGATGTAGGTCAGCCCGAACGGCCCGGTCCCCGACACCTGGACCGTCGCCGGCTCGGCGGAGGTCCACAGCGAGTGGGGCATGTTGGCGGGCAGGAACACGAACCCGCCCTTCTCCAGCGGCTTCCCGCGCGCCTTGTCGACGGTCTCGCCCATGTCGTGCGTGAGCGAGCCCGCGAGGAGCGTCACGCTCTCGGCGGTCGCGTGGGTGTGCGGCGCGACCAGGGTATTGGCCGGGAAGCGGACCCGCAGCGTGAACGGCCCAGGCTTCTCCGGGTCGCCCGCGAGGATGCTGATCTCGGTTCCCCTGGGCAGCGCGGGAGGCGCCGGTCCCCACGTCACGGCCGCGTCGCCGGGGACGAGGACCATGCCGTGCCCGTCGTCGGCGGTCGCGACAGCGGGTACGCCGATGAGCAGGCCGGCCGTGATGGTGGCGATGAGGCGGAGTGTCATCCGGGCTTCCTCCTGTCGGGATCGCTGGGCTGGATCCTCGATGCTGGCACCAGGGAAGTGGAGGTGGTCGGGATGAAATCAAGTTCTTGGTGAATGACGATCTCGTCGAACTTGCTGAAGACCATCCTGTTAGCATGTTCAGAGGAGATGGAATTGGAAAACACGCGGCTCCTCATGCTGAGGTGCGAGCAAAGCGAGCCTCGAAGCAACCCTGAACAGCTATCCAATCCTATCTAGGATCAGCGTACAGGGGTGCTTCGAGGCTGCTTCGCAGCACCTCAGCATGAGGATTCTCGTGTCTTCCATCGACGTCGATGCCGAACGTTGAAATTTACTCTGGCAGACCCGCAGGTGTTCCACGCGTCGAAGGACGCTCCGCCAGTTGCTGGATGGCGTCCCAATCACCTCGAATCAAGGCTTCCTTCTTACTGCGCCCCCAGCCCTTGATCTGGCGCTCGACAGCGATCGCATCCGTGATCCGGTCGAATTGCTCCGCGTAGACGAGTGCGACCGGTCGACGCGAATGGGTGTAGCCGGGGAACGTCCCCGCCTGATGTTCGCCCAGCCGCCTGTCGAGCGTCTCGCCGCGCGCCGATCCGACATAGTAGCTGCCGTCTGCGCAGAGCAGCAGGTAGACGAACGCATTCAAGCAGGCAGGTCCCAAGGAGGTCGGAGCAGGTTCCTTTGCGGAACATACCATGGAAGCCATCACGCTCCTCATGCTGAGGTGCCGCCGCAGGCGGCCTCGAAGCACCCCGGAGCGCCTCTCCCACCCCCGTGACGCCCGCCCCGCGCCGGTCTAATCCTTGCGCCCGGGAGGACGGCATGACGGACCACCACGACCACGACCACCCGCACCACCACGGCAGCGAACTCTCGCCGATGGAATTGCGGGTGAGGGCGCTCGAATCCATCCTGGTCGAGAAGGGCTACGTCGATCCGGCCACCCTCGACACGCTCATCGACACCTACGAGACCAGGATCGGTCCCCGCAACGGCGCCCGGGTGGTGGCCCGCGCCTGGATCGATCCCGCCTACCGCGCCCGGCTCCTCGACGACGCCACCGCGGCGATCCGCGAACTCGGCTTCGGCGGGCGGGGCGGCGAGCACATGGTGGTGGCCGAGAATACGCCCGAGCAGCACAACCTCGTCGTCTGCACCCTGTGCTCCTGTTATCCCTGGCCGGTCCTCGGATTGCCCCCGGTCTGGTACAAGTCGCCGCCCTACCGGTCGCGGGCGGTGATCGACCCGCGGGGCGTGCTCGGCGAGTTCGGCGTCACCCTGCCCGAGACCACCCGCATCCGGGTCTGGGATTCCACCGCGGAACTCCGCTACATGGTGCTGCCGATGCGGCCCCCCGGGACCGATCATCTCGACGAGGCGGCCCTCGCCGACCTCGTCACCCGCGATTCCATGATCGGCACGGGCCTTCCCCTCGCTCCCGACCAGGTGGTGCGCGCATGAACGGCGGACAGGATCTCGGCGGGATGCACGGCTTCGGGCCGATCGGCTTCGAGGCGGACGAGCCCTGGTTCCACGCCGAGTGGGAGCGCCGCGTCTTCGCGATGGCCATGGCGATGGGGCTCACCGGCACCTGGAACCTCGACGCGAGCCGGGCCGCCCGCGAATCCCTGCCGCCGCCCGAGTACATGGCGGCGAGCTACTACGAGATCTGGTTCCGCGCCCTGGAGAAGCAGGTCGTCCGACACGGGCTCGTGAGCGAGGCCGAGCTCCGGGCCGGCGCGGCCCTCGCCCCGCCCGCCCCCGTCGCCCGCGTGCCCAAGGCGGACGAGATCCCGCCGCTCTTCGCCCGCGGCTTCCCGAGCGACCGCCCGGCCGCCCACCCGGCCCGTTTCGCGGTGGGCGACGAGGTCACCGCCAAGGTGATCAACCCGACCGGCCACACCCGCCTGCCCCGCTACGTCCGCGGCCGCACCGGCACGGTCGAGCGCGTCCACGGCGCCTTCGTGTTCCCGGATTCGAACGCGCATTTCACCGGCGAGACGCCGCAATGGCTCTACACGGTGCGCTTCCCGGGCGTGGAATTGTGGGGCGAGGAGGCCGATCCGGGCCTGAGCGTCTCGGTCAACGCCTTCGAGAGCTACCTGGAGCCCGCCCGCGGGCGCATCGCGGAAGGGCACGCCGCGTGAGCGCCCCCGACACGCCCGCCTTCGCGGCCCCCTGGGAGGCGCAGACCTTCGCGATGGTGGTGGCCCTGCACGATCGCGGCCTCTTCACCTGGAGCGAGTGGGCGCAGGCGCTCGGCGCGGCGAGCCGCGAGGGCGACCGCCCGACCGACTACGCGCTCTGGCTGGAGACGATCGAGGGGCTGCTCGCCGCCCGCGGCCTCACCTCGGCGAGGAACTTGTCGGAGCGCCGCGACGCCTTCGCGCGGGCGGCCGCCGCCACGCCGCACGGGGAGCCGATCCGGCTCGAAAACGATCCGGGGCCGTGAGCCCAACGGAAAAAGCCCGACTCGCGCCGGGCTTCACCGCTGCCGGAAACCGGCTCTTGTCAGGCCTGCAGGGCCTTCACGCGGGCCGAGAGGCGCGACACCTTCCGCGAGGCCGTGTTCTTGTGAACGATGCCCTTTTGCGACGCGCGCATGATCTCCGGCTCGGCGCTGCGCAGCGCCGTCAGGGCGGTCGCGGCGTCGCCGGAGGCGATCGCCTCCTCGACCTTGCGGATGAACGTGCGCATGCGGCTGCGGCGCGAGCGGTTGATCGCCGTGCGCTTGGCGATCTTGCGGGTCATCTTCTTGGCCGACACGGTGTTGGCCATCGGTCTTCCTCATTCTCGAAAAGCGCGATGCACGAGGGCCCGGGGGCGTGACGGCGTCGCGGATATGGCGCGGACAGCACGAAAAGGCCGCCGGGGCGATCCGGCGGGTTCGCGAGACGCCGTCTATAGACGCGCGCCCGATCGTCGTCAACGCGGGACTCCCGCCGGGCGGCGGCCTCCTTTACCAATGACAACGAGAGACGGAGTCTTCGCATGACCGGCCCGGCCGACGACGCTGCCCACCCTGCGGGAGACCGCGCGGCGCAGCTCGCGCGCTTCCAGCCCCTCTCCGGCATGGCGATGCCGCGCTTCGCCGGGCTCGCGAGCCTCATGCGCCTGCCGGTGCTGGCGCCCGAGGCGGCCATCGCCGGGCCGATCGACATCGGCCTGTTCGGCATCCCGTTCGACAGCGCCACCACCAACCGCTCCGGCGCCCGGCTCGGGCCGCGCGGGGTGCGCGAGCAATCGGCCCTGATGCGCCTCGTCAACGGGGCGACCGGGGTCTCGCCCTACGCCCTCTGCGCCTGCGCGGATGTCGGCGACGTTCCGGTCAACCCGGTCGACGTCGCCGACACGCTCGGGCGCATCGAGGCCTTCGCGGGGCCGCTCCACGCGGCCGGGATCACGCTGCTGGCGATCGGCGGCGACCACCTCGTCAGCTACCCGCTCCTGCGGGTCGTCGGGCGCGAGGCGCCGGTCGGCCTGATCCACGTCGACGCGCACAGCGACACGACCGACAGCTACTTCGGCGGTGCCAAGCTCACCCACGGCACGCCGTTCCGGCGCGCCATCGAGGACGGCGTCCTCGATCCGAAGCGCGTCGTCCAGATCGGCATCCGCGGCACGCTCTACGCGCGCGACGAACGGCAATGGGCCCTCGACCAGGGCATCCGGATCATCGAGATGGAGCGGGTGATCACGGAGGGGTTGCCGGCGGTGGTGACGGAGGCCCGCGCGGTCGTGGGGGCGGGGCCGACCTACCTCACCTTCGACATCGACTCCCTCGACCCGGCCTTCGCGCCGGGGACGGGCACGCCGGAGGTGGGCGGCTTCACGTCCCGGGAGGCGCTCTACCTCCTGCGCCACCTGCGCGGCCTCGACATCATCGGCGCCGACGTGGTGGAGGTGGCCCCGCCCCTCGATCCGAGCGGCACCACCGCCCTCGTCGGCGCGACCGTCGCCTTCGAGCTGCTCTGCCTGCTCGCGGAGGCGCGGGTGCGGAGGGCCGGGCGGGGGTGACGGGGCGCTGGCTGTCCTAAAGCCCGCGCCGCGCCTGGACCCTCCCCCCTCTGCGGGCTCACTCATTCACACTTCGCCGGATGAGGCGCGGGTTTCCCCTCTCCCCGCATGCGGGGAGAGGGCTGCGGACCCCTTGTCGGGTCCGCAGCGCGCCCGCAGGGCGAGGGTGAGCGGGCGATTCCGGAAGAGCCTCATCCTGCGCCGCCCCCTTGTATCTGGAAGCCGGCCCTTTTGGATGATGTGATGAGGGCTGCGCGGGGACCGGCGGCCGCCGGTCCCCGCGCGTGGCGGACGGCTCCCGCGCCCCCTCTGGCTGCAACCGCTGGTGAG
>NZ_JBSVZN010000041.1:0-75372 GCF_054052225.1 Methylobacterium sp. JK268
CGCCCCAGCCGCAAGGACAACGCCGTCCACGCTTCTCTTTCTCCGATGAACTTGTCAAAGAGCCTGTTCAACGGACAACCGAGCGATCCCGGGTAACCCACCCGGAGCCAGACCCGCAGTCTGTCCGAAAGAAGCAGAAGCGCCCGGGCCGCTGAGTTGCAACGGCCGGCGCCGATGGGTGGTCGTATACGCCCCGCTCCCAGACCCGTCAACACCCCCTGCGAAGTTTTTGCGACAGCCCCCCTCCCCCGCTCTCAGGCGCGCAGCGGCGTGCAGGCCTCGCGCGCCTCGGCCGCGGCGTCGAGGTGCGCCGCGAAGGCGTCGGGCGCCATGGCGCGGCCGAACAGGAAGCCCTGGCCGTACTCGCAGCCGAGCCGCAGGAGCGCCGCGACCTGCTCGCGGGTCTCGATGCCCTCGGCGACCACGTCGAGGCCGAGCCGGCGCCCGATCGACAGGACCGCGCCGACGATGGCCTCGTCGTGCGGCTCGGTGAGGATGTCGCGCACGAAGCTGCGGTCGATCTTCAGCTTGGTGAGCGGGAAGCGCTTGAGCGTGCTGAGCGCCGCGTAGCCGGTGCCGAAATCGTCGAACGCGATGCCGACGCCGCGCTCGCGCAGCGCCCGGATGGGGCCGAGGTCGGTGGCGTCGTTCTCCAGCGCGATCGTCTCGGTGACCTCCAGCTCCAGCGCCGAGGGCGGCACGCCGTGGCGAGCGAGCGCCTCCGCGACCACCTGCCCGAGGGTGCCGGCCCGGAACTGCGCGGCGTAGAGGTTGAGGGCGACGCGCAGGGGCGGCAGCCCGCCGGCGCGCCAGGCCGCGATCCGGCGGCAGACCTCGTCCACCGTCCACCAGCCGAGATGCAGGGCGAGCGTGCTCGACTCGACGGCGTGCAGGAACTCGCCCGGATAGAGCAGCCCGCGCTCCGGATGCTCCCAGCGCACCAGGGCCTCCGCCCCGACGACGGCGCCGCTGCGCAGGGAGACCTGCGGCTGGTAGTGCAGGACGAGTTCGCCGCGCTCGAGGGCGCGCCGCAGCGCGTTCTGCAGGACGCGCCGCGATTCGATCTCCGCCCGCATGCCGGGATCGTAGAGGCGCAGGCCGCGGCCGTCCCCCTGGCGCGCGCGGCCGAGGGCGAGATCGGCATTGGCCAGGAGTTCGTCGGCGTCGCGGCCGTGCTCCGGCGCGAGGGCGATCCCGAGGCTCAGACCCAGATGCACGGTGCGGCCGCCGACCTCGAAGGCGCCCGCGAAGGCGTGCTGCAGGGTGGCCGCGAGGGCGAGGAGGCCCGCCCTGTCCGCGTCCGGCACCATCACGGCCATGCGGTCGTCGTCCCAGCGCGCCAGCAGGGCGCCGCCGTCGAGGATGGCGAGCAGGCGGATCATCGACGTCTGGGCGAGGGCGTCGCCGAGCCCGTGCCCGAGCCCCTCGGCGGCCTCCTTCAATCCTTCGAGCTGCAGGAGCAGGGCGGCGGCGGGCCCCACCGCGAGGCGCGCGGCCAGGATCTCGGTGACGCGGCGCCGATTCGGCAGGCCGGTGACGGGATCGTGGTCGGCGAGGTCCACGAGACCGCCGTCACGCCCGCGGCGCTCCGAGGTGTCGCGGATCACCGCGCCGACCCCGCCCCCGTCCACGCCTGTCCAGAGGGAAAGCGTGATGTCGATCGGCACCTCGCTGCCGTCCTTGCGCAGGCCCAGGACCGACACGGTCTTGCCGGCGAGCGCGGTGCCGCCCTCCGCGAGCGCGCGGAACATGCCGGCGCGGTGGCGGCCGCGGAAGCGCGGCGGGATGATGACCTCGACCGACTGCCCCGCGAGTTCGCCCGGTTCGTAGCCGAACAGGCGCTCGCTCGCCGCATTCACGAATCCGATGCGCCCGTCCGGGTCCACGGCGAAGAGCGCGAGTTCGGTCGCTGCCGCCACGCGCGAGGCCTGCGCGCCGCGCCGCGCCTCACGGCGGAGGTCGAGCTGCGCCATCACCAGCCGGGCGAGATCGGCGAGGCGGCCCCGCGCCGCGGCGTCGAGGTCCGGACGCGGGGCACGGTCGAACACGCAGACCGCGCCGATCCGCTCCCCGCCCGGTGCGATCAGGGGCGCGCCCGCGTAGAAGCGCAGGCCCAACTCGCCCTTCACCACGGGGAGGTCGCGGAAGCGCGCGTCGCGGGTGGCGTCCGGCACCACCATCACGCCCTCCCCCCGGATCGTGTGGGTGCAGAAGGATTCCGCCCGCGGCGTCACCGCGAGGGCGAAACCGTGACGCGCCTTGAGCCACTGCGTGTCCTCGCCGAGGATCGACACAGCGGCCATCGGGGCATCGAGCAGGGCGGCGGCCAGGGACGCGACGCGGTCGAGGTCGGGATCCGGCGCGGCATCGGCGAGCCGGTAGGCTGCCAGCTCCCGCAGGCGCTTCTCCTCGTCCGGCGAGGCTCCGCCCGCGCGGGGATTCGCAACCACCATGTCTCGCACCCGTTCACCCGCCCCGCTGGAGAGCGGCCTCACGGGAGAGTTTGGCGCAAGACCTTAACGTAGGATTGTTTTCTGACCCCGGCGCCGCCGCCTTACAGTGAGGTGGCGCCCCGCGGGGTCGAGCGGCGCCGCGACCGCGCCGACGATGCGGGGAGCACGGGAGCGACCGGAGGTCGTCCGGGCGAAGGCGGCCTCAGGCGCCCGCGGCGCGGGCCGCCCCGCGTCAGTGGACGGACCGGGGGGCGGGCGCGTCTTGGGTCTGGCGCGCCTGCTGGATGATCGACGCCTCGTAGAGTTCCGCCTGGGCGCGGGTGAGGCCGCTCACCAGCACGCTGGTGCCGCGATAGACCGTGTAGGTCCCGTCATGCGTCGGCCGCACCCGGATCGCGTCCTGGGTGGTGGCAGCGTCCGTAGCCATGCGAGGCCTCCCCCTGTGCGCCTGAACTCGCGGACGTCCCGCGATGAACGTGACGTTAACGGAATGTGGCCCGTCCGCAAGGGGGAGGCCCCGCCATGGCCCCATTCCCGCCGTGGATGCGGCAGAATGCCAGAGGGGTTGTACCGGGCCGGCTCAGGACGGAGCGCGCTCGCTCCGGGCCTGCGCCGAGGGCGAGAGGTCGTGCGGGAGGCCGGGCAGCGTCCACCAGCCCACGGCCGCCTGCACGGCAAGGGTGGCGACCACGAGGAGCGTCGTCACCAGGGCGTGACGGCGGAAGATCGGCGCCGGCGCGCGCGGGGCGCGGCCGAGGGTCTCCAGCGGCTCCGGCTCGAGCGCCAGGAGCGAGGTGTAGATCCCCGCTGGCTGCCCGGTCGACCGGTGGAAGGGTCCAATGCTGAACATCGGCTGCTCCTGTCGCGGCCCCCTCAGAACCGAGGGTCATCGGATCCGAGGAAGATTAACAGATGCTGAACAAAGAGCCACCCCTGGCGACGGATTTGGGCTAAAGCGCCGCCGCGCAGCGGTTTTTTCGTGCAGCCCGCCGCCCGGCGCGGCGCTCAGGACCGCCCCGGCGGGTCGCGGGAGAGACCGCGCCGGGCGATCTCCTCGCAGTAGCGGCCGAAGCGGTCGCGCTCCTCCTGCCCGAGTTCGCGCAGGTAGGACCACGTGTAGAGGCCGGTATCGTGCCGGTCGTCGAAGGTGAGCTTGACCGCGTAATTCCCGACCGGCGCGACCGACAGGATTTGGACCTCGCGCTTGCCACCGATCCACTGGCGCTCGGAGGGGGCGTGGCCCTGGACCTCCGCCGAGGGGCTCTCGACCCGCAGGTACTCGGCCGGCAGCGCGTAGGCGGTGCCGTCCTCGAACGCGACGTGGAGCACGCGCTTGTCCGCGGACAGGCGGATCTCGGTCGGCCAGGCTGCGTCGCTCATCGGGGTTCTCCGCTCATCGGGGTTCTCTACTCATCGGGATTCTCTACTCATCGGGGTTCTCCTGGCGGGCCGATCGCCCGCAGGCCCGGCGGGCGCAACGCCCGCGTGCGGACGGCTTGCCCGCCGCCCCGTCCGCCCTCATATGCAGGAGGCGACGCGGCCGCCAGACGCCGCGCGGCCCGCGCGTCAGCGTCGCGCGCCGCCCATCCAGGAGCGCCAACCCGCATGTGGGGTCCCCCCGACGAGACGACGCGCCCGGCGCCCGCCCGGCCGGCGCCCCTCATCGACCCGTTCCAGCGGGCGATCACCTACCTGCGCGTCTCGGTGACGGATCGCTGCGACCTGCGCTGCGTCTACTGCATGGCGGAGGACATGACCTTCCTCCCCAAGCGCGACCTGCTCACGCTGGAGGAGCTGGACCGGGTCTGCTCCGTCTTCGTGGCGCGGGGCGTGCGCAAGCTGCGCATCACGGGCGGCGAGCCGCTGGTGCGGCGGGACATCATACGGCTGTTCCGCGGGTTGTCGCGCCACCTCGCCTCGGGCGCCCTCGACGAACTCACCCTGACGACCAACGGCACGCGGCTCAAGCAGCACGCGGCCGAACTCGCCGATCTCGGCGTGCGGCGGATCAACGTCTCCCTCGACACCCTCGACCCGGACCGGTTCCGGGCCATCACCCGGCGGGGCGACCTGCCCCTGGTGCTCGACGGGATCGCGGCGGCGCGGGCGGCGGGGATCAAGGTCAAGATCAACGCCGTGGCGCTCGCGGGCGTCAACGAGGACGAACTCGCCCCGATGCTCGCCTGGGCGCATGGCGAGGGCATGGACATGACCCTGATCGAGGTCATGCCGCTCGGCGACATCGAGCCCGACCGGGCCGACCAGTTCCTGCCCCTCTCGGTGGTGCGCGAGCGCTTGGCGGCGCGCTTCTCCCTCACGCCCCTGCCCGACCGCACCGGCGGCCCGGCCCGCTACGTGCGGGTGGAGGAGACCGGCGGGCGCCTCGGCTTCATCACGCCGCTCACCCATAATTTCTGCGAGAGCTGCAACCGGGTGCGCCTCACCTGCACGGGCCGGCTCTACCTGTGCCTCGGCCAGGAGGACGCCGCGGACCTGCGCGCGCCCCTGCGCGCCTCGCCGGACGACGCGCTGGTGGCGGAGGCGATCACCGAGGCGATCACCCGCAAGCCGAAGGGCCACGACTTCGTCATCGCCCGCGCGGCGCGCCCGGCCGTGCCGCGGCACATGAGCACCACCGGCGGGTGAGGGCGCGGGCGGGCCAGCTCTCGCCACCCCGCCCGCGCGCTGCCCGCAGCATTCCGACGCCGCACGGGCGTCCTCAGCCCTCCTAGTTCATGCCGGATGGCTCGGCGTCGTGGCGGAAGGCCGAGCTGGCGGTCTGGAACGCAACCCCGGCGATCGCGCCCGTCGTGCCATCGTTCCAGGTGAAGCGGCCCTCGTCCACGAAGGTGTTGCCGTTCTCCACGTGCCGGTGCGGCGTAGCGTGAAGGTCGATCGACCGAAGCCCGAGATCGCTCACCGAGACCAGCCGGCCCCGCGTCGGATCGGCGTGACCCTCCGGGTCGATCCACACCTTCAGGTCCGACCAGGCCGCATCGGCCGCGTCCAACCGCCCGTCCCGGTTCGAATCCAGCTGCCGCAGGGCCGCGAAGCTCGCCACGAGGTCCGAGTCGCGGGTCACCGCGGTCTTGTCCGCGGGCAGGTGCACCAGGTAGCCCTCTCCGGCCGTCCCCCATCCGGTCGCCACCTGGCGGCCATCGTTGAAGGCGTCGAAGGTGGCGTTCGCGGCCCCGACACCGACGGTCTGCACCGCACCGCCCTGCAGGTTGAGCACGACCGGATCGAGTTCCAGGTCCCCCCAATCCCAGCCGATGGTGGCATCGAACCCCCCGAGGTAGCGGCCGATGTCGGAGAAGTAGGAATCCGCCGTTCCGCCGAAGGTGTCTCCCACCCAGGACCCCAGGATCTCCAGGTCACTGTTGCTGAAATTCAGGACCTCGTGATCCCCGGCGACCTCGATGAAGTCCCCGCTCCCGGTGATGACGTCGGAGGAGCCGCGCACGAGCGCATCGACGTTGGCGGCGAAGTTGAGGACCGCATGATCGCCGTTCACCACCTCGTTGGTGAGGTTCGACAGCGTGTTGACGGTCGAGCCGGCGTCCCCGATCGTCAGCGTGTCGCCGCTGCCGCACAAGCCGATGACGCCGCCGCCGTAGATGGTCGCGGAGGTGTCGCCGCCCAGGTTGACGAGATCACTGCCGCTGTCCCCCGTGACCACCTCGCCCTGGCCGAACAGGCCCACGTACGCGCCGCCGTCGGGCGCGAGGTGGACGCTGTCGCCCGATCCGAAAACGTTGGCGCTGGCCTTGGATCCGACGGTGATGTCGTCGCCGCTCGCGTAGACGGTCTCGCCGGTGAAGTTGTTGTAGACGGCGAGGCGGGTGCCGGCGCTGTTGAGCGTGACGCTGTCGTTCGAGCCGTAAAGGCCGATGCCGACACGGCCGTAGACGCTCGCGGAGGAGCCGTCGCCGCCGAGATTGACGAGGTTGGAGGCGTCGTCGTTGCTGATCACCTCGCCGGTGCCGAAGACGCCTGCGTACCCGCTCTGGCCCGTGAAGCCGATGGTGTTGTTGGCCCCGAAGACATCGGCGGTGGCCTTGCCGTCGAGGGTGATCGCATCGCCGCTGGCGAACACTCTCTCGCCGATGAAACCGCCGTAGACGGAGAGGTGAGTCCCGGCATTCTCGAGCCAGACGCTGTCCTTGGACCCGTATAGACCGACGCTGACGCGGCCGTAGACGCTGGCGGAGGAGCCGTCGCCGCCGAGATTGACGAGGTTGGAGGCGTCGTCGTTGCTGATCACCTCGCCGGTGCCGAAGACGCCTGCGTACCCGCTCTGGCCCGTGAAGCCGATGGTGTTGTTGGCCCCGAAGACATCGGCGGTGGCCTTGCCGTCGAGGGTGATCGCATCGCCGCTGGCGAACACCCTCTCGTCGGTGAAGCCACCGTAGACGGAGAGCCGAGTGCCGGCGCTGTTGAGCGTGACGCTGTCCTTGGACCCGTACAAACCGATGCCGACACGGCCGTAGACGCTCGCGGAGGAGCCGTCGCCGCCGAGATTGACGAGGTTGGAGGCGTCGTCGTTGCTGATCACCTCGCCGGTGCCGAAGACGCCTGCGTAACCGTTCTGGCCCGTGAAGCCGATGGTGTTGTTGCCGCCGAAGACATCGGCGGTGGCCTTGCCGTCGAGGGTGATCGCATCGCCGCTGGCGAACACTCTCTCGCCGGTGAAACCGCCGTAGACGGAGAGGTGAGTCCCGGCATTCTCGAGCCAGACGCTGTCCTTGGACCCGTATAGACCGACGCTGACGCGGCCGTAGACGCTGGCGGAGGAGCCGTCGCCGCCGAGATTGACGAGGTTGGAGGCGTCGTCGTTGCTGATCACCTCGCCGGTGCCGAAGACGCCTGCGTAACCGTTCTGGCCCGTGAAGCCGATGGTGTTGTTGCCGCCGAAGACATCGGCGGTGGCTTTGGCGTCGAGGGTGATCGCGTCGCCGCTGGCGAACACCCTCTCGCCCGTGAAGCCGCCGTAGACGGAGAGCCGAGTGCCGGCGCTGTTGAGCGTGACGCTGTCCTTGGACCCGTACAAACCGATGCCGACACGGCCGTAGATGTTGGCAGAAGAGCCGTCGCCGTCCAGGTTGACGAGGTTGGAGGCGTCGTCGTTGCTGATCACCTCCCCGGTGCCGAGGACGGCCGCGAAGCTGTTCTGGCCCGTGAAGCCGATGGTGTTGTTGCCGCCGTAGACGGTGGCGGTGGCCTTGTCGTCGAGGGTGATCGCATCGCCGCTGGCGAAGACGCTCTCGCCGGTGCGGCTGCCATAGACGGTGAGGTGATCGCCAGCATCCTTGAGCATGGCACTCTGGTTGTTGCCGTTGAGTCCAATGCTCACGTCGCCGTTGACGTTGACGGAAGAGCCGTCACCGTTAATGTTGACAAGATTATAAGAATCATTGTTTTCGACTAATTCATTTTTACCACTCAATCCGACAAAGGCATGCGCATCATTAGAAAATCTAATGATCTCCCCATCGCCTTGAACTTCGAGATCGGCTTTCCTACCTACAAATATATGATTTCTGTCTCCAGAAACATTATTCTTAGATTCATCAGTAAATAAAAAATCTGAGTCTGATGCTTTAATTTCCTTGTATTTCGAATTAGCAGTGAATATCCCGTTTCCATCGTATTTCTCTTCATATGAAATCAGATTGATGTATTTGCCATTTTCATCCTTCAACGCTTTCAGTAAACTATCTATCGATTCTCTCTCTATTTTATAATCAAATAAATCTTTATTAAGGGCTGGAGCGGTGTATATACTGTCAATTGCTTCTTGAGGTATTTGAAATTTATCTAATTTCAATACAGTTCCAACTACTGAATTACTATTAGCGATCAGAGGATTATAGGGAATTTCCAGCTTTTGTATTCTATCCAACGTAGTGTAGTCGTTTTCTCTTATTCGTGCGACTTCATCTTCTGATCCTTTGAATAGAATGAAGCCAGACTTGCTATTAACGGACTCTATATAATCCGGCGTATCCTTTTGATATGCTCCATGGTCAGTTACAATTTTGCCAAATATTGAACCATCACTTGGGGCTTGGCGCTTCACTTCTGGCCCACCCCTCGCATACCCGCTGACGTTTCCAGCGTCGTCCCTGTAAATTATAAACGCATGACTGGCGAAGCCGACCCCGTTGGGATCTGTTACGCTGGCCGTAGCAGCCGGCTTGAAGAAAAGTTCAACACTAGCCATTTTTGGCTCTCCCCGTTATATAAGATCCGTTGCCACTAATCCAACGCTTACATACTTCAGTTGCTTGTGCAGATCGTCACTGTAGTAGAAGCCAATCGATAATTGATCATCAAGATTAAAGTATTTACTGTAACATTTCAGACGAGCGCCCTTAATTAGCGCCAATCGGGAGTATAGCCTTTCTTGAGTATTCATAGGCGATAAGCGCCTATCTGGGACTAACGTAAATTTTTCACCAATGAACTTCTCAAGCTCTTCATCACCGAACTTGGAGCGGATATCGTCAAAATAAAATGATAATTCTTTACGATAATTAGAGTATTTGATCTGTTGGTTTTCGGCAATATTCTTGACTATTTTAGAGAACCTGTGATCGAGAGACTTATTTGAGACTGGATACATATAATCTTCCACCATTGCGCATATAGGAGTTCTGAAATATAATGAATATGATGCATAAACCGCGGCCGGCACCATAGGCACTGCAATGATTGTATACCATACATACCGTTTCATTTTACGCTCCCGGAGCAAGAAAACCGAATTTGAGTTTTAGTAATATGTAATTATCAGGAAATATATCCATTTAATCTTCTCGATTTATTTGAGTGTAAATTTTTGATAGCGATGCTTCTCTGCTTTTATCGGGCGGTTGCGCTACACGAGCGGCCAATCGATGCAAGGCACTGATTGTATCCTAGCCATCGCATCCTCGTCATCTCTCTGCTACGTTGATTACCTTGCGTCATTAAGCGCGCGGCTGTCAAGCATTATCCTGGAAGTCAACGATGATCGGCATAGAATTTCTATTTTTATTATATTAAGATTAAATTGCACACTCACGTACTACCGGCGAGCCGCGCCTTGTTTCGTCCTCTGGGCAACTCTTATCAGTCGCCCCCTTGTTCGCGGAGATCAGATTGATTTTGCTCGAGAATTTTGACGATCCGAGTTCTGGACGAACTCCATCTCGGACGCTGCAAGCGATCGAATTGCCGGCTGGTGTCAGCCCAACACAGCCAATGTGTGTCCAGCAGCCGGGCAGGGACACCGCCGGCCTCGGCCAGGGGGCACGGCATCCGCGGCGGACGCGCGCCTCCCAACCGAGCCGCCCTCTCCGCCCGAGCGCTTCCCAACAAGCCCACTCACCCCCGATACCCCATCCGCACCGCCCCCCAGTGCCGCCCCTGCACCCGGATCGGCGCCGAGACCTCCCGCACCGTCGCCGCCCCCTCCCCCGGCCAGAGCTGCACCAGGAAGGCCCGCCCCGAGCGCGCCGCCGCCAGCCCGGCCGGATCGTCGTGGAAGCGCTGCGGCCCCTGCGCGCCAGAATCATCGCTCACCGCCGCATAACCCTGCCGGTCCACCGCGACGCAGTGCACGAGGCGCGGATCGGCCCGAAGCCGCGGCCCCAGCAGCGGCGGCAGGATCTCCTCCAGCACCGGACCGGCCGCGGTCGTGAAGCGGCCCGGCGCCCCCGGCACCGGCGTGTAGAGCGGGGCGAACAGCACGTCGCGGAACAGCCGGCCGGCCTCGACCGCGCCCTCCAGGGCCGCCCCGATCGCTCCGGCGAGGTCCTGGGCCGCCGCCACGAAGGGCGCGTGGGCCGCGCCGATCCGGGCCAGCGCCGGGGCGCAGGAGGCCGCATCCGCCTCCGTCGCGAAGGCGCAGTGCAGCCCGCGGGCGCTCGTCCCCACCACCCGCACCCCGATTCGCCCGATCCCGCGCAGGTCGAGGGCCAGCACCGTGTCGACCGGCACGACGGCTCCGGCGGGCGGCGCCAGCAGCAGGCCGCCCGCGCCGAGGTCGCGCACCCGCCCGACCCCGCTCCGCCCCACCCGGGCCGGCAGGTCGACCGGGTAGCGGTCGTGGACGCGCCGGTCGCCGATCTCGGCCTGGCGCAGGGACGCGGCGAGGCGCGGGCCGATCCCCGCGAGGTCGTGCAGGGCCTCGTCCAGGCGGGTCGCGCGCGCCACCGCGCCCGTCACCGCGGCCTGCGCCACCGCCACCTCCGCGCCGATCTCTCCGGCCTCCCCGGCCAGGACCCGCGCGGTGCCGGCGATCCGGCGCGCCTGCCCGGCCTGGCCGGCGCTGGCCTCGCGCAGGGTGGCGAGGACGGGCGCGAGCCCCGTCACCGAGGCCTCCGCCAGGGCGGCGGCGCTGGCGGCGGCCCGCACCCCGCCCTCGCAGTGGCGCCCGAGCGCCCGGATCGCCTCGCCGGCCCGCAGGCCCTCGGCGGAGAGCCGGGCCGCGTCGCGGGCCATCCGGGTGCAGCCCTCCCCGGCCTCGCCGAGGCGGGCCGCTTCGACGGTCGCCTGCTGGGCCAGGAGGTGCGCCGCCCGGGCGAGGCGGGCCACCTGCTCGACCGCCCCGGCGATCGCCCCGGCGGCCTCGCCGAGCAGGGAGGCGGCGCGTCCCGCCTCGGCCTGGCTCTCGCCCGCCCGGTCGAGGTGGCGGCCGGCCTGTTCGAGAACGGCGCCGAGGCCGGCGGCCTCCTCCGCCAGGGTGTCGGCCGCCGCGGCGGCGGCCTCCGCCCCGGCCGCCAGCGCGCCCGGATCCCGGGACGCGAGATGCCCGGCCGTGGCGCAGAGCCCGTCGCGGGCCGAGGCCGCGTCGGCGCGCAGCGCCTCCACCACGCCGGCCACCTCCCGCGCCGTGCGGGCGACCTCCGCCTCGACGGCGTCCACCGCGTCGAGGCCGGCGCGCAGGCTCGGCTCCGGAGGGCGCCGCCGCGGCGGCTCGGGCGGCAGGATCTCCACGATCCCGGTGGGATCCGGCGGCGTGCGAGGGTGAAGCGTCGGCGGCATGCCCCCATCAGGCGGATGCCCGCTTAAAGCCCGCTTAACCCTGCGCCACGTCCGGCCCCGCCGGTTGCGCCCGGGGACCCGCGCGTGGCAAGGGACCGCGTCCCCCACGTCCCGGCCTCCCGGATGCGCCGCCTCCTCCCCCGCCTCCCCGTGATCCTGGCCCTCGTCCTCGCGGTCCCGCCCGTCCGGGCCGCGGGCCTGCCGGACCCCGTCCGCATCGCCACCGAGGGGGGCAACCCGCCCTTCAACTACGTGGAGGACGGCAAGCCGGCCGGGTTCGAGGTCGACCTCGCCGAGGCGCTGTGCCGGCAGGCGCATCTCACCTGCCGGATCGTCACCCACCAGTGGGACGGGATCATCCGCGACCTGGAGAAGGGCGCGTACGACGCGATCATGGCCGCGCTCGCCATCACGCCGAAGCGCCAGGCCCGCATCGCCTTCTCGCGGCCCTATGCCCGCATCCCCTCATCCTTCATGGCCCGCCAGGACGCGAGCCCCATCCCCCTCGACCCGGCGTCGCTCCAGGGCCGCGCGGTCGGCGTCGCCGCCCATTCGAAGGAACTCGCCTGGCTGGAGGCGCGGGCGCCGCAGGCGCAGATCCGGGTCTTCGACACGGTCAAGGACGCGGGCTACGACCTGCGGCTCGGCCGGCTCGACCTCGTGCTCGGCGACAAGCGCGACCTCTCCGACATCCTGGCGCTGCGGGACGGCGCGGCCTGCTGCCGGCTCGTCGGCGACGTGCCGCCGGGCGACCCGCTCCTCGGCGAGGGCGTCGGCATCGGCCTGCGCAAGGAGGACGAGGCCCTCCGGGAGGCCTTCGACCGCGCGCTCGCGGCGATCATCCAGGACGGCACCTACGACCGCATCCGGGCGAAGTTCCTGCCGTTCGACACCAAGTAGGCCGGCGCCGCCGGCCGTTTCCCGAAGGAGTTTCAGAGCATGGCGAAGGTCGCGTTCCTGGGTCTCGGCGTGATGGGCGGCCCGATGGCCCGCCACCTCGCCGCCAAGGGCCATGACGTCACGGTCTACAACCGCACCGCCGCGAAGGCGCGGGCCTGGGTGGAGGCGCATGGGGGCCGGGCGGCCGCGACCCCGGCGGCGGCCGCGGAGGGGCGCGAGATCGTCCTCGCCTGCGTCGGCAACGACGACGACCTGCGCGCGGTCACGACCGGGCCGGAGGGCGCCTTCGCCGCGATGGCGCCGGGCAGCACCTTCGTCGACCACACCACCGCCTCGGCCGAGGTGGCGCGCGAACTGGCGTCGGCGGCCCAGGCGGGCGGGTTCGGCTTCGTCGACGCCCCGGTCTCGGGCGGCCAGGCGGGGGCCGAGAACGGCGTACTCACCGTGATGTGCGGGGGCGAGGCGGAGACCTACGCGCGGGTCGAGCCGGTGATCATGGCCTATGCCCGCGCCTGCCGGCTGATGGGCCCGGCCGGATCCGGCCAGCTCACCAAGATGGTCAACCAGATCTGCATCGCCGGGCTGGTCCAGGGCCTCGCGGAGGGCATCCATTTCGGCAAGCGCGCCGGGCTCGACATCGAGGCGGTGCTCTACGTCATCGCCAAGGGCGCGGCGGGCTCCTGGCAGATGGAGAACCGCGGCAAGACCATGAACCAGGGCAAGTTCGACTTCGGCTTCGCGGTCGACTGGATGCGCAAGGACCTGTCGATCGTGCTCGCCGAGGCCCGCGGCAACGGCGCGCTGCTGCCGGTGACGGCCCTCGTCGACCAGTTCTACGCCGAGGTGCAGAAGCTGGGCGGCGGGCGCTGGGACACGTCGAGCCTGATCGCCCGGCTGGAGCGGTAATCCCGGCCGCGGCATCCTGTTGCGGCGCAGCAACCGCCTCCCGCACTGCACGTTGCCTGGCGCGGGATGGTTCTCGGACCGTCCCGCGCCAGCTGAAACCAGCACCGAAGGAGACGCGATGCCGTTCACGAAGCTCGTCACCTACGCGGCGGTCGCCGGGTTCGTCGGGGTCCTGCTGATGACGGGATACGGCACCATCGACGTGCTGATGGCGGAGAGGTAGGGGGCGGCGCCTTCCCAACCCTCCCCGCAGGGGCACGGCTGTCCGGGGACAATGTGCGGCACTTCTCCCCTCTCCCGAGTGGGAGAGGGGCCGGGGGTGAGGGTGGCTCGGCTTCAGCAAGTATCCTGAACCGTGCCGCTGCCAGCTCGACTGTCGAAGTTCAATCCTGAAGCCGAGCCACCCTCACCCCTACCCCTCTCCCACTCGGGAGAGGGGATCCCGCGCGAGCTGGAATGGCGCAATTTCTCGCTCATGTAGCGCTTTTCAAAGACCAATTTTTCCCGGACAGCCGTGCCGCAAGCGGGATAGGGGAACCCACACTGCCTTGCGGGAGGGGTCACGCGCCCCGCGCTCCCTCCCCTCCCACCTCCCGCAGCGCCGCCTCCGGGGCGAGCCAGCGCCAGCCCTGCCCGGCCTGGTGGCGGAACCACGTCACCTGCCGCTTGGCGTAGGCCCGGGTGTCCGCCTGCCCCCGGGCGACCGCCTCCTCGCGCGACAGCGTCCCGTCGAGATGCGCGATGAGCGCCGGCACCCCGTGGGCGCGCATCACCGGCAGCATCGGGTCGAGGCGGCGGGCGCGCAGGCGCGCCACCTCGTCGAGGGCGCCCTCACCCATCATGGCGACGAAGCGCGCATCGATCCGGGCGCGCAGGGCCGCCCGGTCCGGGACCAGGAAGATCTTCTCGCACGCGGCCTCCGCGAGCGGGCCCGGCCGGCGCTCGCCGTGGAAGGACGCGAGCGGGCGCCCGGTGGCCGCCAGGACCTCCAGGGCCCGCAGGATCCGCAGCCGGTCGCTCGGCCGCAGCCGGGCCGCGCCCTCGGGGTCCCGCGCGGCGAGGTCGGCGTGCAGGGCCGCGCTGTCGCGCCCCTCCGCCGCCGCCCGCACTGCCGCGCGCACGTCCTCCGGCACGGGCGGGATCTCCGAGAGCCCCTCCAGCAGCCCCTTGAAGTAGAGGCCCGTCCCGCCGACCAGGATCGGCAGGCGGCCCTCGGCCCACGCCGTCCCCAGCACCGCCCCGGCCACGGCGAGGTAGTGGCCGACCGAGAAGTTCACGGCGCCGTCGACCGTGCCGTAGAGCCGGTGGGGCGCCTGCGCCTCCTCGGCCGGGCTCGGCCGGGCGGTGAGCACCCGCAGGTCGGCATAGACCTGCATCGAATCGGCGTTGATCACCACGCCGTTCCGGGCGTGGGCGAGCGCCAGCGCCAGCGCCGACTTGCCCGAGGCGGTCGGCCCTGCGATGAGGATCGCCCGTCCGGCCAGGCCTGCGCGCTTCTCGTCGAGTTCCGTCATGACCCTTGTGGCGACCCTGATAGCAAACCCGGCGCGTCCCGCCATCACGGATGCGGTGCTGGCCGAGGCCCGGCGCGTGCTCGCGACCGAGCATCAGCCCCGCATCCTGCACGGCGAGGTCGCCGCGGAGGTGCTGGTCCCGGGCGTGCCGGACTCCGCCCCGGCGCTCGCCGAGCGGCTGCGGGCGGCCCTCGGCGACGAGCCGGTCGACGTCGCGGTGCTCCCGGCCGACGCCCACCGCCGCAAGCGGCTGTTTCTCGCCGACATGGACTCGACCATGATCGGCCAGGAATGCATCGACGAACTCGCCGCCACGGTCGGGCTGAAGGAGCGCGTGGCGGCGATCACCGAGCGGGCGATGCGCGGCGAGATCGCCTTCGAGCCCGCCCTGCGCGAGCGCGTGGCGCTGCTCAAGGGCCTGCCCCTCGCCACCGTGACGGCGGTGATGGAGGAGCGCATCACCATGACGCCGGGCGGGCGCACCCTGGTGCGGACCATGCGGGCGCACGGGGCGCACACGGCCCTGGTCTCGGGCGGCTTCACTCTGTTCACCGGGCCGGTGGCCGAGCGGCTCGGCTTCCACGAGCACCGGGCGAACCGCCTCGTGGTGGAGGGCGACCGCCTCGCCGGCGCGGTCGAGGAGCCGATCGTCGGGCGCGACGCCAAGCGGGCGGCGCTGATCGCGCTGCGCGACCGCCTCGGCCTGTCCGCGCCCGAGACCCTGGCGGTGGGCGACGGCGCCAACGACCTCGCGATGCTCGGCGAGGCCGGCCTCGGCGTCGCGTTCCGGGCCAAACCCGCCGTGGCGGCGGCCGCCCGCGCCCGGGTCGAGCACGGCGACCTCACCGCCCTCCTCTACCTCCAGGGCTACGCCGCCGCCGAGTTCGTGGACTGAATGACCGAGGGGCTGATCCGCCATTCCGACGGG
This sequence comes from Methylobacterium sp. JK268, assembly GCF_054052225.1. NCBI lineage: Bacteria > Pseudomonadati > Pseudomonadota > Alphaproteobacteria > Hyphomicrobiales > Methylobacteriaceae > Methylobacterium > Methylobacterium sp. JK268. The sequence continues at coordinate 15,732 of NZ_JBSVZN010000041.1, forward strand.
CAGGACCGCTGCTGGTGGCCCGGCACCGACCCGCTCTACGTCGCCTACCACGACACCGAGTGGGGCGTGCCCGAGCATGATGGCCGGGCGCTGTTCGAGAAGCTGATCCTCGACGGGTTCCAGGCCGGCCTGTCCTGGATCACCATCCTGCGCCGCCGCGAGGGCTTCCGGCGCGCCTTCGCGGGCTTCGACCCGGCGGCGATCGCCCGCTTCGGGGAGGCGGAGGTCGAGGCGCTGATGCGCGACACCGGCATCATCCGCAACCGCGCCAAGATCGTCGGCACCGTGCGCGGCGCGCGCGCCTACCTCGCCCTCGAGGAGCGGGGTCCGGGCTTCGCCGCCTTCCTGTGGGACTTCGTCGACGGGCGGCCGGTCCAGACCCGCGCCCGCGACCGGAGCGGCATCGCCACCGAGACCGAGGTCTCGCGGCGGATGTCGCGGGCGCTGAAGGCGGAGGGGTTCGGCTTCTGCGGCCCGACCATCGTGCACGCCTTCATGCAGGCGACCGGCATGGTCAACGACCACCTCGTCGGCTGCTGCCGCCACGGCGCCTGCGCGGCGCTGCCCGGTCCCGGCGGTCTCGGGGTGTCGGGGCGCCCGGCCGCATGAGCCTGCCCCCGATGAGGCCGTCCCGATGAGCCGCCCGCCCCGCGCGTGGCAGCGGATGCTCTCGGGGCGCCGCCTCGACCTCCTCGACCCCTCGCCGGTGGACATCGAGATCGAGGACATCGCCCACGGGCTGGCGCGGGTCGCGCGCTGGAACGGCCAGACGGCGGGGCCGCACGTCTTCTCGGTCGCCCAGCACGCGCTCCTGGTCGAGGCCCTGGGCGCGGGGCTGATGCCGGAGGCGGGGGCGGCCGAGCGCCTCGACCTCCTCCTCCACGACGCGCCCGAATACGTGATCGGCGACATCATCTCGCCCTTCAAGGCGGCGATCGGCGAGTCCTACAAGGCGGTGGAATCGCGGCTGCTGGCGGCGATCCGTCTGCGCTTCGGCCTTTCCCCCGAGCCCGCCCCGGCGATGCGCCGCCTCGTCAAGCGCGCCGACCGGCTCGCCGCCTTCCTCGAAGCGACGCGGCTCGCCGGGTTCTCGCGGGCGGAGGCGCTGAAGGTCTTCGGCCGGCCCGAGCCGGTGCGGGTGCCGGTCGACGCCCTGCTGGCGCCCTGGCCGACGGCCGAGGCCCAGGACCGCTTCCTCGCCCGCTTCCGCACCCTCGGGGCGGCGTACCCGGTGGCGGCCGCCCCACCGCCCAGCCCCGAACCCTGACCCGATGCCGCGCCTCCACGTCTGCCCCCTGTCGCGCCTCCCCGAGACCGTGGCGGAGACCGGCGCGCGCCACCTCGTCAGCCTGCTCACCGCCGGCACGACGGTGACGCGGCCCTCCGGCATCGCCCCCGGCCGCCACCTGCTGATCGGCGTGAGCGACATCACGGCGCCGCGCGCCGACCACGTCCTGCCGGACCGGGCGCATGTCGAGGCGCTCCTCGCCTTCGTGCGGGCCTGGGACCGGGAGACGCCCCTGGTGCTGCACTGCTACGCGGGGATCAGCCGCTCGCCCGCCGCCGCCTACATCGCGGCCTGCGCCCTGCACCCGGCGCGCGACGAGGCGGACCTCGCGCGCGACCTGCGGGCCGCCTCGCCCTCCGCCACGCCGAATGCCCGCCTCGTCGCGGTGGCGGACGCGGTGCTGGGCCGGAACGGGCGGATGATCGCGGCCATCGCGGCGATCGGGCGCGGCGCGGAGGCCTTCGAGGGCGCGCCCTTCGGCCTCCCGCTCGGCTGACGCATGCGCCCCCCGGGCCCTGACCTTCGCCTGCGGGTCCACCTGCTCTCCGGCCACGACGTCCGCCTCGGCGAGACGACGGCCCTCGACATGGCCTCGGCTTCGCTCATCGCCGTCCCGCCGGACGCCGCGGCGGGCCGAGCACCCCGCGCCGGGATCCGAGCGCCCGCCCATGGGGCGGCCCCGAATCCTCGCGGCGGCGCGAGCGCCGCGCTCTCACCCAGCGTCGGGCCGGTGCATCATAGTGCCATGCACGATACTGCCCTGTGCGATGTCGCACTTTGCTTTATTTTGCAGTGCAAAAAGCTCTTGTGCACCGCGATAACCCATGATTTACTCTGATCAACATCAACAACATCCTTGGAGTCGATCATGCGGTACTCCCTCCTTGCCGGCGCCTTCATCGCCGCCCTGTCCGCTACGGTCCCGGCCGCCGCCGAGGACGGTCGCATCACCGTGTTCCCGCCGCTCTCCCGCATGATGGTCCGCGAGAGCCGCGTGGAGCGTCCGGCCTCCGAACTCACCACGGTGCCGCAGCCGGTTCCGGCCGCCCCGGTGCAGAAGGCCGGCCAGCGCTTCGCCGAGGCCCGCTGAGGCGGGCCGCGACCGCCCTGCCCGCGGCGGGAGCGCCGTGCTAAGGGTGAGGGCATGAAGATCGACGGCCGCCCCTATCGCACCATCTTCCCCGAGCCGGGCGGCGACGCCGTCTGCGTCATCGACCAGACCCGGCTCCCCTTCGCCTTCGAGACCCGGCGCCTCACCAGCGCCGAGGACGCGGCCGCGGCCATCCGCACCATGGTGGTGCGCGGGGCGCCGCTGATCGGCGTCACGGCGGCCTACGGCCTCGCGCTGGGCCTGCGGGAGGACCCGTCCGATTCGGGGCTGGCCCGATTCGCCGCCCTGCTCGCCGCGACCCGCCCCACCGCCGTGAACCTGCGCTGGGCCCTGGAGCGGCTGAGCGGAACCCTGCGCCCCCTGCCCCCCGATATCCGCGCCGCCCAGGCCTTCGCGGAGGCGGGGCGGATCGCCGAGGAGGACGTGGCCGCCTGCCGGGCGATCGGCCAGCACGGCTCGCGTCTCCTGGCGGAGGCCGCCGCGCGCAAGGGCGGCCGCCTCGACGTGCTCACCCATTGCAACGCCGGCTGGCTGGCGGCGGTCGACTGGGGCACGGCCCTGGCGCCGATCTACGCGGCCCACGATGCGGGCGTGCCGGTGCACGTCTTCGTGGACGAGACCCGGCCCCGCAACCAGGGCGCGGCGCTGACCGCCTTCGAACTCCACGCGCACGGGGTGCCGCACACGGTGATCGCCGACAATGCGGGCGGGCACCTGATGCAGCACGGCCACGTCGACCTCTGCATCGTCGGCTCCGACCGCACCACGGCGACGGGCGACGTCTGCAACAAGATCGGCACCTACTTGAAGGCGCTCGCCGCGCACGACACCGGCGTGCCCTTCTACGCCGCCCTGCCCTTCTCGACGATCGACTGGACGCTCTCCGACGGCCTCGCCGAGATCCCGATCGAGGAGCGGGACGCCCGCGAGGTGACGCACCTCACCGGCCGCACCGAGGACGGGGGCTTCGCCACCGTGCAGGTGGTCTCGCCCGGGAGCCCGGTGGCGAACCCCGCCTTCGACGTCACGCCCGCCCGCCTCGTCACCGGGCTGATCACCGAGCGCGGCGTCGCCGAGGCCAGCGCCGAGGGGCTGCTGCGGCTCTACCCGGAGCGCCGGGCGGCGGCCTGAGGGCGGGGGCGAACCCCCTGCCCCCTTCGACGGCAGTGTGCACGCATCCTTGTCGTCAGCTGACCAGCCGAGCGCTTCTGGACGACACACCGTCCCTCATGCCGAGGGGCGGCGGCGATCGAAGATCGCGCGCAGCCTCGAAGCACCCCCAATCGATCATCCAAGAGAGAAGCGCCCCGGATAGGCTGTTCCGGGGTGCTTCGAGGCTCGCTTCGCTCGCGCCTCAGCATGAGGATGCGGACCTGTTGCCATTCGCCGGGTCTGAATGCTGCGATTCGCTACCGACTGGCTGGACGGGACGTAGCGGACGTCGGCTTTGATCAAGTCTTGCGACGTCGTGCCGGCTCGCGCGCGGCGGGTGCGGCCGAGCGATGAGGATCCACCCGAAGATCGCGCTGCGGGGGAGAGCGCGAACCGAGCGGCGCTCCCGAGTCCCCTCAGCGCCGGCCGCCGCCGAAGCCGCCGCCCGGGCCCCCGAACCCGCCCGGCCCGCCTCCGCCGCCGAAGCCTCCGGGGCCGCCGCCCGGCCCGGCCCCGCCCGGCGGCGCGAAGCCGCCCGGCTCGCCGAACCGGCCCGGGGCGCCGAACCCGCCCCCATCCCCCGGCAGCCGCCGATCGAGACCGAACCCGCCCGGCTGCGGCGCCCCGCCCGGCCGGCCCGGCTCGAACCCGCCGCGCCCAGGCGCGCCGAGGTCGCGGCCACCCGGCAGCCGCAGGTCGCGCGGGCGATCGCCCGGCGCGCCGGCGCCCGGCCGCCCGTCGAGGCCGCCCCGGGCAGCAGGCTCCGCCCCGCCCGGCCGGCGCGCGCCATCCCCCTCCGGGGCCGGGCGCAGGCGCAGCGACTCGACCCGCAGGCCGCCGCCCGGCTCGACCGCGGCGTCGATCACCGCGAGCCCGCCCGCCCGCGGCAGCGCGGGCGCATGGCCGGCCACCGCGAGGCCCGATCCCAGGCGCAGCCGACCGCCGCCCGGCGCCACGTAGGCCTCGATCGAGACGCGGCCGACCTCCGAGCCGAAGGGGCGGTCGGCGTCGCGGGCCTGCGCGACCGCGAGGCGACTCCCCGCCGCCTCGCCCTCCACCACGGCCCGGCGCCCGACGAGGCCCGGATCGAGCCCCGGCAGCGGCAGGGCGCCGATGCGCGGCGTCCCGCCCGCCCCCCGGCGCACCGGGCCGGCGACGAGGTCCAGCTCCCCGCCCGCCGGGTCGATGCGGCTCGCCGCGATGCTGCCGTCGGGCCGGCGCAACCCGCTCACCGCGACGCGCTCGCCGCGGCGCCACGCCCGCCCCTCGGCGATGCCGCCGGTCGCGACCGTCTGGCCGAGCACCGTGATCCGGCCCCGGCCCAGAGCCGTCACCGGCCCCACCACCTCGTGCGTCACGGCGATGGCCGGCGTCGACAGGCCGCCCTCCCCCGCGCGGGCCACCACGCGCACCACCTGGCCGAGCTTCAGGTCCCGGGCGGCGGCCGGCCTCCCGTCGAGGGTCACCGGCACGTCGGGCGGGTAGGCGATGCGCAGGTCGTTGACCACGATGCTGCCGAAGGCCCGGATCGTCCCGATGACGCCGGTCCCCCCGATGCCGCGGTCGCCCTCCTCCTCGTCGCCGCCCGGCCGGATGCCGGTGCCGCCGATGCCCTGGTCGAGGACCCTGTCCCCGGCCGCGCCCGCCGGCCGCGCGAGGACGAGCGCGCTCGCGCCCGAGAACAGGCGCAGCAGGGCGCGGCGGCTGAGCGCGTCGGCCGGGGCGGGCCTCCCCAGCAAATCGGGCCTCCTCACCACGGCGGGCCTCACGGAGCCGGGGGCGCGGGCGGCACCGGCGGCGCCTCCTCGCGGTAGATGTAGAGGCCGAAATTCCACCGCGCCTCGCCGCCCGGGTCGGTCTCGCAGGCCGCGTGCGCCTCGCGGTTGGCCTGCTGCAGGGCCTCCATGGCGATCTCGCGCGCCCGCGCCTCCAGGCGCCGGGCGAGGTCCGGGGAGAGCCCGTCGTAATGCACCGCCCGCTCGAAGAAGCGCGGCGTCTCCTCCAGGATGTTCGTCACCGCCGCCGCCACGTGGTCGTGCAGGTTGCGGCCGAAATAGTAGAGCTGCTGCTCGCCCCCGCCCTGCGGGACGAAAGCCGCCTCGGCGAGCGCGATCCGCCCGGCCTCGTCCACGAAGGCGACCCCGCGGTCGAGCCACTCGTCGAGCACCGCGCGGGGCCGGACGTCCCGGGTCACCGAGGCGACCAGGCTCTCGAAGGAGGGCTCGTCCTCGGCGGCGCGCGGCAGGGGCCGGGGCCGCCCGGCCGCGTCGGTGAATTCCGGCGCGGCGAGCCAGCGGGCGATGATCCGGCTGGTGCGCGACAGGGCCACCGGCACGGCGCTCACCGGCGCCCCCGCCCCGCGCAGGCGCCGCACCTCCTTGCGGTGGATCCCCGTGAGCAGGCTCACGCGGCTGTCCGTCTGCTCCTTGCCCGGCAGGGCGAAGTCGTACTCCGCCACGTTCACGTAGAGCTCCCGCAGCAGGTCGGTCAGGGCCGGGAAGGTGATGCCGCTGCGCACGAACAGCCGCACGAGCGGGCGCAGCAGCCGGGCCACCGGCGCCTGCAGGCGGCTCGCATCGGGAGGGACGTGGGGCGCGGACATGGCCCCGGTTCTACAAGAGGCGGTGTGGGACACAATCCCACAAAAACGCCGCCCACCGCGTTTTCCGATTGACGTGGGAAATTTGCCCACATAGAGAACAGCCGTGGTCAGATTTCCCACGGAGAGGCCCCCATGACCGAGGCCGAGCTTCCCGATTCCCAAGCTCCCGATGGCGGCGCGCCGGCGCATCGCTCCCGTCCGCGCCCGCCGGTGCCTTCGCTGGCCATGGCCGGGCGCGTCCTGATCGTCGCCCTGGCGCTGGCGATCCCGCTGGCGGCCGCGCCGATGGCGGATCACCTCCGGCCGGCCGCGGCCCTGCACGGAGAGGGACGATGAGCGACGCGTCCCGTCCGAGCCAGGGCAGCGTGGTGCCCTTCCCGACGCCGGAACTCTCCGGCCGCTGGTCGGCTCAGCCGGCGGATCTCGGCGATGGCGGGGCCGCCATCGTCCTGTTCGGACTGTGCCTGCTGATCGGCGGCGCCGTCCTGCTGGTGGCGATCCAGACGGCGCTGATCCTGCGCGCCCTCTGAGACCACCGCGTCCCACCGGCCCCGGCCGGCCCGCGGATCCCGCCCCGCGCGGGCTCCCGCTCCCACCTCAACCACGGCACAGAACCATGACGCGAACCCTCCTCCTCGGCGCGCTCGGCGGCGCCTGCCTCGGCTCGGCGGCGCTGGCGGCCGACCTGCCCCGCAGGGCCGCCCCGCCCCCCGCCCTCCCGGTCCCGCCGGTCTTCACCTGGACCGGGTTCTACGCGGGCGTGAATGCCGGCTACGGCTTCGGCACGGGCTCCCGGAGCTTCACCGACCCGACCTTCGGCGCGATCACGACCGGCAACGGCCGCGGCGGCTTCGTCGGCGGCGGCCAGGTCGGGTACAATTACCAGGTGACGCCGGGATCGGGCCTCGTCCTCGGCGCCGAGGCGGACATCCAGGGCACCACCTTCGGGCGCCCGCGGACCGGGTTCGTCGGCACCTCGACCTTCTACGACGTCGGTCCGAGCCTCGACTGGTTCGGGACGGTGCGGGGCCGGATCGGCTACGGGTTCGGCCGGTTCCTGGTCTACGGAACGGGCGGTTTCGCCTATGGGGGCGGCAGCCTGCCCACCTTCGCCTCGACCTATACCGGCACCCTGCCGGGGACGACCCGCACCGGCTGGACGGCGGGCGCAGGCCTCGAATACGCCATCACCGATCAGATCAGCGCCCGGATCGAGGGGCTCTACGTCGACCTGAGGAGCCGGCGCGGCGGCACGATCTACGACGCGACCTCGAACGCCTATTACGGGTTCGGGCGCGACGGTTCGGAATTCGGCCTGGTGCGGGCCGGCCTGAACTACCGGTTCTCGACGTTCTGAGGTCCCCCCAGCCTTCAGGCGTCGAGACGGGCCGGGGGCGACGCGTCCCCGGCCCGAACCGTTCCGGCGCGCCGCGAAGGGCGGCTTGAGCGGCGGCGCGCCCCGCGGCACTGTCCTTGCGTCATCACTACGGACGCAACCGACGGGGCCGCCCCATGGACCTCACCACCCTCCTGGCCTTCGCGCTCGCCTACGCGGTCTTCGCCGCGAGCCCGGGACCCGACAACGTCGCCATCGTGGCCCGCACGCTCTCGCACGGCGCGGGCGCCGGCCTCGCCTACGGGGCCGGGATGACCCTCGGCATCCTGGTGGTGCTGGTGCTGGCGGCCTTCGGCCTCGCGGCCCTGGCGGCCCGGATGGAGACCGCCATGACGGTGCTCCGCTACGTGGGCGCCGCCTACCTGATCTGGAGCGGGATCCGCCTCTGGACCGCGCCCGCGATCCTGCCGGAGGCGGCCCTGCCCCGCGGCGGGCACGGCCTCCCGGCGAGGCGCAGCCTCCCTGCGAGGCGCAGCCTCGCCGGGACCTTCGTCACCGGGCTCGTGCTGAATCTCGGCAACCCGAAGATGCCGCTCTTCTACCTCGCCCTGCTGCCGGGCGTGGTCGGCCCCTCCCTGACGCCGGGCGCGACCGCGCTCCTCGCCGCGGTGATCGTCGGGGTCGAGATCGGGGTGATCGGCGCCACCGTGCTCGCGGCGAGCCGCGCCCGCACGCTGCTGCGCGCGCCGGCGGCCGTGCGGCGGGCGAACCGCGTCGCGGGCGGCCTGATGATCGGGGCGGGCGTGGCCGCCGCGACGCGCTGAGGGGTGCCTCAGGCGGCCGCGAGGGACGAGGGCCCGTCCCGCCGCGTCCCGCGCGCGGGGCCCTGCAGGGCGATCTCGGCCTCGCGGCGCGAGCTGCCGCGCACCAGCTCGGCCCAGCGCTGCGGCACCTCGTGCCGGCCGACGAGGCGCCCGCGGGCGTCGAACCGCCGCCAGCCGCAGCGGTCCCGGCCATCCGCGTCGGTCTCGTCGTAGGTCTCGTAACGGGCGACGACCTGGCCGCCCGCATCGATCTCGGTGTGGAACCAGCACACGCCGTCCGCCGGGCCGCCGCGGCTGCGCGACCCCATGATCGTCAGCCTGTGCGCGACCGGAACCTGGAAGATGGTCTCGAACACCGGAGGCTGGAACAGCATGGCGGACGACGTCTCCTCCCGCAGCCCGCAGCGTGGGGCCGCCATCAGAATTCGCTGAGCGGGCAGGATGGTGCGCCGCAGCACCCGGAGCGTCAAGCACGCCGTGCGGCGGCCGGGTCGGCGCGGGCGCGCCCCGCCCGACCCCCACCCTCCGGAGAGGACGCGACCCCGCGCCTTGCAAGCGGGAGGCGAGCATCCCGAGTCCGCTCGCCTAGAAGCCGAGTGGGCATCGCGCCGCGGCCGGAGCGGCACGCCTGCGGAGGCGAATCGGCGAGCCGGCTCAGTGTTTTCGCCGCACCGCAGCACTCCGGCTCATCGTCCGGAGAGGTTTGCGCGGGGTCGCGCGCGAGGCTTATGGTCCGGCCGAACGGCCCGCCGGGGCGCGGTCGCCCGGCGAGCCGGCGCCGGCGCCGCGCCGCGGCGGACCTTCGACCAATGTCCGAGACGGCCGCCGGGAGGCCACCCCTCCCGGGCGCTCTGCCGAAAGGCGGTACGCCGCCTTCGGGTTGATCCCACCAGGAGATTCGTATGCGACGCCACCGCCACGCCAAGATCGTCGCCACCGTCGGGCCGGCGAGCGCAGCCCCGGAGCGCCTGCGGGCGCTGTTCCTCGCCGGGGTGGACACGTTCCGGCTGAACTTCTCGCACGGCAGCCACGACGACCACGCCAAGGTCTACCGGGCGATCCGGGCGCTGGAGCAGGAGATCGGGCGGCCGATCGGCATCCTGCAGGACCTGCAGGGGCCCAAGATCCGCATCGGCACGATCGCGGGCGGGCGCCTGGCGCTGGAGGCCGGCGACGCGGTGCGCTTCGTGCGGTCGGGCGAGGCCGGGGACGCGCGGTCGATCCCGCTGCCGCACCCGGAGATCTTCGCCTCGGTGACGCCCGGCCAGGACCTGCTGATCGACGACGGGCGGGTGCGGGTGCGGGTCACGGGCGTGACCGACGACACGCTCGACGCCGAGGTGGTCACCGGCGGCACGATCTCGGATCGCAAGGGCGTGAACCTGCCGGGCACCGTGCTCGCCCTCTCGCCGCTGACCGCCAAGGACCGGGCCGACCTCGCCTTCGGGCTGGAGCTCGGCGTCGACTGGGTGGCGCTCTCCTTCGTGCAGACGCCGTCCGACGTGATCGAGGCGCGCGGGCTCGTCGGCGGCCGGGCCGGGCTGATGGTGAAGATCGAGAAGCCCTCGGCGCTGGAGCACATCGAGGACATCGTGCGGCTCGCGGACGCCGTGATGGTGGCCCGCGGCGATCTCGGGGTGGAATTGCCGCCCGAGGACGTGCCGGGCCGCCAGAAGGAGCTGGTCCGCGCCTGCCGCCGCGCGGTGAAGCCGGTGATCGTGGCGACGCAGATGCTCGAAACGATGGTCTCGGCCCCGAGCCCGACCCGGGCCGAGGCCTCGGACGTGGCGACGGCGGTCTACGACGGCGCCGACGCGGTGATGCTCTCGGCCGAATCGGCGGTGGGCCAGTACCCGGTCGAGGCGGTGGCGATGATGGACCGCATCATCCGGCGCACCGAGCAGCATCGCCTCTACCGCTCGCTGGTGGCGGCGAGCGAGCCGGAGGTAGAGGACAGCCCGCCCCACGCGGTGGCGGCTGCCGCGGCGGGCCTCGCCGACGCGATCGACGCCAAGGTGATCGTCGCCTTCACGTCGAGCGGCACCACGGCGCTGCGCATCGCCCGCAAGCGCCCCCACGAGCCGATCCTGGCGGTGACCCCGGATGCCGCCGTGTCGCGGCGCCTCAGCCTGGTCTGGGGGGCGCACAGCGTCCTGTCGGACGACGTTTCCTCCTACGAGGCGATGGTGAGCCGCGCCGCCGCGGTGGCGAGCCAGGAGGGCTTCGCCCAGAGCCCGGACCTGATCGTGGTGGTGGCCGGCATTCCGTTCGGCACGACCGGGAGCACGAACAACCTGCGGGTGGTGGAGCTGGGTCGGGCGGAGGGCGCGGCGTGAGGAGCGCCGCCGAACCCGGCCGCACCGGGGTGTGCGTCGCGACGTGACGACGACGCGTGGCGGTCTCATCGGTCCCCCGCAGCGCGGTCCGATCCGGCTCGCGCGAAGGGTACCCGCGTCTCGATCAGGCTTCGGCCGGACCGGGACGCGAAACGGCCCTCAGGTCGAAACTCGATCAGCGCGACCTTGCGAAGGGCTGCTTTCAACCCGTTGCTAAATTTCAGAATGTCCAGTTGCGAGCACTTTGATGCAACAGGCTCACAGACCCGGTCCGGAGATCGCATAGCCAGCTTCGGACATTGACGTCGAGTACGCCGGGCACCCTTGGGTCAGGATATCTGCCTAGCTCAACTCGCACAGAACGGACCTTCACATCGGTAGCCTTCGCGGCTCTACTGTAACGAGCCCGACGCCCGCCGCTTGAGCGGGAACGCAGCCTCTCGAAGGAGGTGACGATGCGCTCGTTTGGTCCTGCTCTCCTGCCGCTCCTCGGCCTCTTGCTGGCCGGATGTCCCACGGCCTGGGCCGATCCCGCCTCACCCGTTGCGGAGGTCGACACGGGCCAACTCCGCGGGACCAGCGAAGGCGACATCGTCAGCTTCAAGGGCATTCCGTTTGCGGCACCTCCTGTCGGCTCCCTTCGGTGGCGCGCGCCACAGGCGACCCAACCGTGGCAGGGCGTCCGTGATGCGACATCCTTCGGACCCGCTTGCCTTCAGACAGATGCGGTGCCGAAGTCCGAGGATTGCCTCACCCTGAATGTCTGGCGCCCGGCGAAGCCTGCCGAGGAACGGCGCCCCGTGATGGTGTGGATCTATGGCGGCGCGCTGATCCATGGCCGGACGGCCATGTACCCCGGTGCGGCCCTGGCGCGGCAAGGCGTGGTCGTCGTCAGCATGAACTACCGCATGGGGCGGCTCGGGTTCTTCGCCCATCCTGCCGCCGCCGGGGAGGCGCCCGACGAGCCGACCGCGAATTTCGGCTTTCTCGATCAACTCGCCGCGCTCGAATGGGTGCAGCGAAACATCGTGGCCTTCGGCGGCGACCCAGGGAACGTCACGATCTTTGGCGAGAGCGCCGGCGGCGGCTCGATCATGGCCCATCTGGTCTCCCCGCTGTCACGCGGCCTGTTCCACAAGGCCATCATGCAGTCGCCGGGCATCCCGACGGGGCGGGCGCAGAGCATCGCTTTGACCGAACCCGAGGATGCTCAGGCGGCCGCCTTGGATTACGCACGTTCACGCGGCGTGACGGACGATGGCGCGGCCGGACTGGCGGCGTTGCGCGCGATGCCGGCCGAGAGCTTCCTCCAGAAGGCATCGAGCAAGCAGGAACTGCGGGCGCTTGCGGCTGGCGCCCATGTGAAGGGGGTGGTCGGAGCCATCCGGGACGGCAGGATGCTTCCTGATCATCCCGAGAGAATGATCGCGGCCGGCAGGCAAGCGCCGGTTCCCGTCCTCCTCGGGGCGAACGACCGTGATCTCGGATTGGGTTTCACCCTCGATAAGGCAGAGCTCTTCGCCCGGTTCGGAGACGTCGCCGCTCAGGCTCGTGAGTTCTACGACCCAACCGGAACCGAAGCCTTGGACGAGCTCAAGCAGCGAGTGTTCGCGGACGGGACGCTGATCGAGCCGACCCGCCACCTTGCCGATAGCCTCGCCCGCGCTGGCCAGCCGGTCTGGCTCTACCGCTTCTCCTACGTCGCCGAGAGTGCCCGCAGGGTGCAGAAGGGCACGCTTCACGGATTCGAGATCCCATACACGATGAACATCCCCGGTGGCATCGTCGGTCCGGATAAGGTGACGGACTCGGACCGGGCGATGGGAGCGCTGGTCAGCGCCTATTGGGTGAGTTTCGCAGCGACGGGCGACCCGAACGGCGGCGGGCGCCCAAGCTGGCCTCGCCACGATCCGGATGCTGACCGCGTGATCAACTTCACTAACACCGGTGTCGTGTTGGGTCCCGATCCATACAAGCCCGGCCTCGATCTATGGGCGAGCGTGTATGACGCGCCAAAATCCCGAACCCGACCTGTGACGCTCGATACCTTCGTTCGCGCCGAGACCGACCGCTACTTCGCTGACACGGCGAAGGTGGCCTTCGGCCACTTCAATCACCGCCGGGCCATGGTCGCGATCGATGCGCAGAACGTCGTGCGGATGAACCGCGACACGCTCTATTCCTCGGGCGTGTTCGATCTCGCAGCCGCCCCTCTGAGGATCACACTGCCGGACCCGATCAGGCGGTTCATGTCCATGCAGGCGGTATCGGAAGACCACTACACGGTGGATGTGGTCTATGCGCCGGGGAGTTTCGTGTTCACCGCTGAGGAGGTCGGAACCCGCTACCTGTACGTCATCGTCCGCATCGTGGCCAACGCGGACGATCCAGAGGACTTGAAAGCCGCAAACGGGCTTCAGGACGCGATCAAGGTGGACCAGGCAAGCGCCGGGCATTTCGCCATTCCGGACTGGGACACAGCCTCCCTCGACGAGGTCCGCGCTGCGATCAACGGACTTGCGCCGTTCCGAGGCGAGGCGTCCGGGCCCACGTTCGGCCGCAAGGACGAGGTCGATGCGATTGCCCACCTGATCGGTACTGCGATCGGTTGGGGCGGCAATCCTCCAACGGCGGCCGTCTACAAAGGGGTCTTCCCCGCCAAGAACGACGGCACCACGCGCCACGAGCTCACGGTGCATGACGTCCCGGTGGATGGGTTCTGGTCAGTCAGTGTCTACAACGACAAGGGCTTCTTCGAAAAGAACAATTTGGACGCCTACTCGATCAACAATTTCTCTGCTAAGCCGAACGTGGATGGCTCGACCACAATCCGCTTCGGCGGATGTAGACGAGAGATCGACAACTGCCTTCCGATCACAAAGGGTTGGAACTACACGGTCCGACTCTACCGTCCTGGTCCGGAAGTCCTGGACGGACGGTGGACATTCCCTGAGGCACATCCCGTCGAATAGTGAAATGGGCTTGCTGGGGTCGAACCTCGATCAGCGCGACCATGGAGGGACGGCTCCCGACCCCTCTCGGCCATTGAACCCGGCCCGACTGGTCCGTCTGATCTTGGCCGATCGCAGCCTGCCCGCTTCCGGACAGCGAACCCGCGGGACGGACCGTCTCATCCGCCGACCGAACGGATCTCCGCCGCCGCGCGCCGCGGGACGACGTCATCCACGCCCGCAACGGCCACACGCGCAACGACCACTTGGGCAACGACCACTTGAGCAACGATCAATTCCGACCGGACCAGCGGCGCCCGGTCGCAGCTCTCCCGCGGCTGAGTGAAGTTTCCGCCGCTCTCTGAGCCGTTTTCAGCCTCCCAGCGATCGAGTGAATGCATGCGCTGCAGCAACTTGGCGCCGTCGACGACTTCGTCTCTGACACGATTGCTCGCGCGGCAACGACATAACTTTAGATCAAATTTCTCTCGGATGTTGCCAATCCGATTCACGCCCGCGTCAGGGATCCGTGCTTTGATCCGAATCGACCGGCGAGGAGAGGAAACGTGGTCGATCCGATTGGTATTGGGGCGGGCAGCATTGGCCCGGATCTGCACCTGACCGACATCTTCGGCGATGCGGTGCCGACCAGCATCTCGGGCATGACGGTCCACGCGTGGACGGCCGACCAGACCGGCCTCTACCACACCACCACCGACCTGGGGGTCGAGTGGCAGGCCGCTTACCGCGCCGCGCAGGATCCCGCCACGGCCCGGGCCCTGACGCCGATCCAGCACCTGGAGGCGAACGCCGAGGCCGTGATCGAGAACACCGGTGCCGACCACCTCTCGGCCGACCGCCTCGGGCAGTTCCGCGAGGACGTCCAGCGCGAGTTCGACGCCATCGCGGCCGCCATGAGCGAGAACCAGCACCTCTACGGCATCGACCCGAACGCGCCCCTGACCGAGCACACCTACCTGCTGCTCGAACGGACCATCCAGAGCACCCCCGCCCTCGAAGAGCTGGCGCTGCAGGGCCACGGTCTCAACAACCAGGGACAATCCAAGTACCACGGCTTCACCAACGACTTCCAAAACCGCACCGACAAGGAAACTTTGTTCATCGGCGCGGGAATCGACCAGAACAAGAACGCCATCGCGGATTTCTTCGACGACGTGATCATGTCGCACGTGCCGTTCCCGGTGGTGGTTCATAACGGCAAGCTGTATCAACTCAACCAGAATGGGGACCGCGAGAACACGCTCGACCAAGCGGTCACGGCGCTCGATGAGGCGATGTACTTCCGCACCTACACGCGCGCGGATTTCGGGAAGACAGCGGTCACGGCGACGCCCTACACTTCTCCGGCAGAGGCAGTGATCCACGACATCGCGCCGGCGCCGGCGGGGTCGCACGAGATCGTGACGCTGTTCGGGGACACGATCTCCGACACGATCACGGGCGTGACCCCGCATGACTGGATCGCCGGGTCGGACGGGGTGTTCCACACCCGCACGGATCTCGGGGTGGAGTGGCGCGCCGCCTATGCCGAGTTGCTGGCGGGGCACGGCGGCACGATGACCGCGGTCGAGCGCCTGGAGGCCAATGCCGAGGCGGTGATCGAGAATACCGGCCTCTCCCGACTGTCGGCCGCCAGGCAGCAGCTCTTCCGTGAGGATGCCCAGCGCGAGTTCGACGCCATCGCGGCGGCGATGCGGATCGACGCGGCCCGCTACGGGATCGACCCGACGAAGCCCTTCACGGACCAGACCTACGAACGTCTCGAGCGGACGATCCAGACCGACCCGGTGCTGGAGGAACTGGCGATGCAGGGTCACGGCCTGAACAGGCCCAGCAACCCGCGCTACGCGGGCTTCACCACGGACTTCCAGAACCGGGTCGACAACACGACGCTCTACGTCGGAAGCGGGCTCGACCACGGCGAGAAGGCGATCGCCGACTTCTTCGACGACGTGATCCTGTCGCACGTCGCCTTCCCGGTCGTCGTTCACAATGGCAAGCTGTCGCAGCTGAACCAGAACGGCAACCGGGAGGACGGCCTCGACGCGGCCGTGCGGGCCCTGAACGGCCCGATGTTCACGCAGGTCCTGCACGCGAGCGACTTCGAGCATCCGGCGCCGAAGACGCAGGCGGCGTCGCACCCGACGGCGACGTCCTCCGCCCCGCATGCGTGAGCGACGTCCGGATCCGCCGCTCCGACGGGATCGCGCGGGTCCGGTGTGACGCCCCTCTCTCCGGCGAGGTCGCGGGCTGCCCCGCCGCCGCCTTCGCGACGAGGGAGGCCGCGGCCCCGAGGGGCCGGCCCGCGCGCCCGCCTCCGGAGCCGATCCTCCTCGACCCGCTCCGGCCAGGGCGGCGGGAGCGTGGAAGCCGGTTCGCCCAGCAGGCGTCGGGCCGCCGCGGCGAGGTCCGGGACGATGCTCCAGGCCACGCGGGCGCCGATCTCCGCGAGGGCGAGGGCGACCCGCGTCGCCGCGGCGGCCCGGCCGGGATCGGTCCAGGGGGCGGCCTCCTGCGGGAGGTTGCCGCGATGCGTGACGCGGGTGACGGAGGGCCGTGCGCGGGTGATCAGGATGCGTCGCGACAGGGGAAGCGCTCCGTGCGGGAGACGGTGGAGGCGCCGAACCCGGACGTGAAAAAGCCCTCCCGCGCGGCACGGAAGGGCTGGGTTGCGGCGCTCTCGCCTGTCTCGCGCGATCGGACGCGCGTCACCCGTTCCGGCCAGACCTCCCGCCGTCGGGCCGGGTCACTCGCCGAACCGGAGCGAAGGACGGGAACATGGCTCCAGAGCAACTCCTGTGGGCGCCCCGACGGGACGCCCCATGAGGCGGTTACGCTCCCGGCGCGCTCGCGTCCAGCCCCGCGACCGGCGCCGGTGCCGCCGCTCAGCCCGGCAGGCGGGCGGTCTCCAGGGCCGCGACGCGGCAGATGTTGCGGGCCGGGCCGAGTTCGGCGAGCGGCGTCTGCCCGGTGGCGCGGGCGACGCGGGTGGCCGTGCGGACCGGGCCGCGGGAGGCCGCGACCTGCACCGGGGCCGGCAGCTGCGCGAAGGTCGGGGTCGATTCCCACTCGCGGCGCGGGCGCTTCTCGTAGAAGGCGTTGCCGCCCGCCAGCGCCACGTAGTGCATGTTCGCGTAGGGGAAGCGCAGCCCCGCCGTGTGGAAGAACTTCGCGCTGCCCACCGCCCCGTGGCGCTCGCCGGACAGGATCGCGTCGGCGACCTGCTCGGCCTTCTGCCGCTCCTGGTCGCGCATGGGCTTGCGCAGCACGCCGGTCGCGAATTGCCGCTTCTGGCCGACCACGCCGCAGATCGAATCCGGATAGGCGGGCGATTCCAGCCGGTTCATCACCACCGTGCCGACCGCGAGCAGCCCGTCCTCGCTCGACCGGTTGGACTCGAAGTACATCGCCCGCGCCAGGCACTCCCGATCCGCCTCGGTGACGGCGGCGAGCTGCTTGCCGTTCGGCAGGGAGCCGGTCGTGGCCGCGCGGTCGATGCCCGGCACGAGGCTGCAGGCGCCCAGATGCGGCGCCAGGGCCACCACCGTCAGGCAGGCGGCGAGAGAGAGACGTCGCGATCGCTGCATGCAACCCCCGAAGCTTGCGGTCACGCTTTCGGGCAAGCTCAACCGGAAATGTGGCAGAGAGTTGGCAACCCTTCGGCCGGATCGCCTCTCTTTCGCCTTGACACGCGCCAGAATGGGTCGCCGACGCTCCGGCGGGCGCGCCGGCCGCGGGATGCGGCGGGACGGCCCGGCCGGGCCGAGCAGGAGCCGCGCGATGGATCAGGACGGTGCGATCGCCGAGGCGCCGGCGCCTCCGCGGCCGGAGGTCACCGCTCCGCCGATCTCGTTCGCGGTCACGGCGGACGGGCCCGACGCGGTGGCGCTGGCGGTGTCCTTCGGCCCGCGCACCTACCCGATCCGCCTCGGCACCGCGGAGGCGGCGGAACTCGGCCTCACGCTGATCGCCACCGCCTCGGTGGCGGCCGACCGGGACCATCCGGTCGCGCCCGGCACCCGGGTCGAGAACTGCTTCTTCCCGGTGCTGCGCTGGACGGCGGGCCTGCTCGCGCCCGGCCGCCCGGCCCTGGCGCTCACCATCGCGGAGGGGACCGAAATCGCCTTCCAGTTCAGCGAGGAGGCCGCCCGGGCCTGCGGGCGCGACCTGCGCCGCAGCGGCACCCGCCCGCTCTGGAGCCGCCTGAGCGAGGGCTGGACGCGCCTGCGCGCGCCCTGGGCCAGACTCGCGCAGGCCCGCTCCGACCCCGGCCCCTGAGAGGGGCGGCGCCCTTGCCTCTGCGCCGGGGACGCGCCATCAGGCGCGGGCGCCGCGGCGGACGGCGCCGCAGGAGGTCCCGACGGCGTGGCTCGCGATCCAGGATACCCGCCCCCGCCCCCCTTCGCGGCACCCGAGCGGGTCGAGGATCCGCGCGCGTGCTACTTCACGCACACGATCGATCTGCCGGGTCACGGCACCGTCGAGGGGCCGTGGGACCTGCGGCCGGGCCTGAGGGATTATCTCGGCCACGTGGCGGTGGCGGGGAAGACCGTCCTCGACCTCGGCTGCGCGAGCGGGTTCGTGAGCTTCGCCCTGGAGGCGATGGGGGCCGAGGTCGTCTCCCTCGACCTCCCGGGCGGCGAGGCGTGGGACGTCCCGCTCTACCCGGAGAGCGAGCGGGCGCTGATGGGCCAGCTGATGGGCGCGCACCTGCGGCAGATCCGCAACGCCTACTGGTTCAGCCACGCGCGGCTCGGCTCGCGGGCACGGCTCGCCCTCGGCACGGCGACGGCGATCCCGGACGCGGTCGGGCCCGTCGACATCGCCTTCCTGGGCATGGTGCTCGGCTTCCTGCGCGACCCGCTCGCGGGCCTGCGGGGCGCGCTGCGCCTGACCCGCGAGACCGTCATCGTCACGGAGGCCCTGCCGAAGCGCTACCGTTTCCTGCGCCTCCTGCCGCCCCGCCTCGGCCTCCCAATGCTGCTCGCCCCCCGGGCCGCGCGGAGCGACCAGATCCAGCCCTGGTGGATCCTCGGCCCGGAGACCGTGCGCGAGTATCTCCGCATGCTGGGCTTCGGTGAATCCGTCGTCACCTTCCATCGCCAGCGCCTCAACGGCCGGCCGCACCTCTGCTACACCGTGGTCGCCCGGCGCACGGCGTCGACGAATCCCGACATCGCGTGACGCCCCGGATGCGCCGCGCCGGCGCCGCCCGGACGGCGCGATCCCGGCTCAGGCGGGTGGGGCGGGGCGCCGCGCCACCTCCCTCCACCACCGGCCCAGGCGCGCGGCGCGGCCCGGCGCGGCCGGGAGCGGCGGGATCGTCGGCGAGAGGTGCCAGTTGAGCGGGTCGCGGGTGTAGTCGTAGCGCTCCAGATCCTCCCCGTGCTCCAGCCGGCGCAGGATCGCCTCCGCCACGCCCTCCGGATCCCGGAGGGTGAAATCCAGGTGGAAGCCGGACCGGAAGGCTTCGAACGAGGTTCCCACCGGGTAGTAGTAGTGGGCGCGATGGCCCTTCAGCGCGTCGATCAGCGCGAAGGTCGCGCTGTAATGGTCGGTCGGGCAGACGATGATGAGCCGCCGCCCGGCCGGCGCGAAGGCCGCCGTGTGCAGGGCGGAGCCGAGCGAGCCGATGATCGTGCGGCGGGTCGCGAAGAG
Organism: Methylobacterium sp. JK268; assembly: GCF_054052225.1. Classification (NCBI taxonomy): domain Bacteria; kingdom Pseudomonadati; phylum Pseudomonadota; class Alphaproteobacteria; order Hyphomicrobiales; family Methylobacteriaceae; genus Methylobacterium; species Methylobacterium sp. JK268. The sequence goes on from NZ_JBSVZN010000041.1 coordinate 35,011, forward strand.
CCGCACCTGCCCGGCGAAGTCCAGCTCCTCCGGATAGACGATGTCCACGCCACCCCGCGCGAGCCGCTCGGTCAGCGCCTCCTCGTTGACGAAGCGCCGCACCCCGCCCGTCAGGCGGGCCTTGGAGAGGTAGACGGGGCGGTCCTCGCGGCCGACCTCGTCGGCCCCGTAGAGGCCCCGCGCGACGTGGTCGCAGAGGCGCCCGAACGCGGCGTGGACGAAGGTCTCCTCCTGCAGGCTGCTCGCCGGCACGACCAGCTCCCGCAGCAGGACGGGCTCGTCGAAGGTGCGGATGTCGTGGACGGTCAGTCCCAGGCGCCGCAGGATCTCGACCAGGGTGCCGAACCGGGCCCAGTCCTCGGGGGTGCCCGGCCCGTGGCACAGGATCGGCGGCACCTCCCCGCCGGCGAGCAGCGGCCAGAGGCGCGGCAGCGTGTTGATCAGGAAGTGCCCGTAATGGAGCGCGAAGGTCCCGGCATAGAGGTAGCGCGCGGCGGGTGCCGGCCGCGTCACCGCCCCGACATCGGAGGGCCAGGCCGCGACGTGGTCCGAGGGGCGGGTGGGATCCTGACGGAAATCGTAGGAATCCGGGACCGGGCGGCGGTGCCGGTCGAACAGGCCCCAGGCCCCCTCGGCCCCCGGCCGATAGGGCAGGTAGGCGACGTCCCGCGCGACCCGAATGGCCGGATCCTCGGCGCGCAGGACGACCTGTCCGACCGGTTTCGAGAGGCGTCGCAGCGGCATACGGGCGGGCGGGCGGCGGCGGACGGGGCTGTCCGCGACGGGCTTTCGTCGTAGAGGGAGGGCGTGCAGGGTGTCAACGCGGGCGCCCGGACCCGAGGACCGCCATGACCGTCGCCGTCTCCGTCGTCTCGCTGCTCCTGATCCTGGTGCTGATCAGCCGCGGCGTGCCGGGGCGGCGCCTGCTGGTGATCGCCCTGGTGACCGTCGCGGTGGTGCTGCTCGTCGTCGGCATCGAGCGGGCCGGACTCTGGCCTGCCGAGCTGCGCACGCGGTGAGGCGCGCCCCGTGGCCCTCCTGCCCCTCCTGCGCTTCCCCGACGCGCGCCTGCGCCGGGCGGTCGCCCCCGCCGCCCTGCCCGATCCGGCCGTCGCGGCGTTCGCGGCCGACCTCGCCGAGACCCTCGATACGCACGGGGCGATCGGGCTCGCCGGCCCGCATGCCGGGGCGATGGTGCGCCTCACGGTGATCCGCCTCACGCCGGGGGCGCCGCTCGCGACCTACGTCAATCCCCGCCTCGCCTGGGCCTCGCCGGAGACCGCCCGCCACCCGGAGGGCAGCGTGGCGATGCCGGGCCTCGTCGAGGCGGTGGAGCGCCCGGCCCGGGTCCGGGTCGCCTTCCAGGACCTCGACGGCGCGGAGCGGGAGGTCGAGGCCGAGGGCTTCCTCGCCGCCTGCCTGCAGCACGAGATCGACCAGCTCGACGGGATCTTCTGGATCGAGCGCCTGTCTCGGCTCAAGCGCGAGCGGCTGCTCAAGCGCTTCGCGAAGGCCCTCCCGGTCGAGCCCCGCTGAGGCGTCAGGCCAGCGCCCCGGCCGCCGTCAGGATGCGGGCGAGGTCCTCCCGGGCCGCCGCGTCGAGCGGCGCCTGGGGCGGGAGGGGATCGCCCACCGGGAAGCCCTGGAGCGCCAGCCCGGCCTTGACGCAGGCCGCGAGGTTGTGGCGGGCGAAGGCCTGGTTCACCGCCCAGAGATCGCGCTGGAGCGCCATGGCACCCGCCCAGTCGCCCGCCCGCGCCCGCTCGTAGAGGGCGACGCTCGCGCGCGGCACGAGGCAGGCCGGTCCCGCCATCCAGCCGACGCCGCCGATCAGCATCACGCAGGCCGGGATGTGCGAGGAGGCGGAGAAGACCCGCATCCGCCCCTCGGTCTCGGTGAGGATCGAGAGCAGCCGCCCGGTATTGGTCGAGGCATCCTTGATGTAGCGGATGTTCTCGACCCGCGAGAGCCGCCGGATCAGCGGCAGCGACAGGTCGGCGCGCTGGAAGTGCGGGTTGGTGTAGAGCACGACCGGCCCGTCGACCGCCGCCGCGACGGCGGTGAAATAGGCCTCGATGCCCTCGTCCGGGACGGGGAAGTAGGCTTCGAGCGTCGCCATGACGCCGTCCGCCCCCAGCGCCATGACGGCGCGGGCGAGCGACACCGCCTCCGCAATGGTGGTGGCGGCGACGCCCGCGATCACCGGCACGCGGCCGGCGGCGGCGGCCACCACGGTCTCGACCACGGCGAGCTTCTGGTCGCGGGTGAGGTAGGCGAACTCGCCCGTCGAGCCGAGCGGCGTGAGCCCGTGCACCCCGGCCCGGATCAGGTGGTCCACGAGCTCGGCCAGGACCGGGCGCATCACCCGGCCCTCCGCGTCGACCGGCGAGACGAGGTAGGGAAAGACGCCGTGGAGGTCGCGCATGGCTCGGGTCCGTCCGGAGGGTCAGCCGCCGAGGCGGCGGTTGCATTCCGCGTAGTAGCCCCCGCCCCGCCGCGTCCAGGGCAGGCCGCCATTGCCCTCTCCGGCGGCCTTGTTGGCCCGGTACCGGTCGAGGCAGGTGAGGCGGCGGGCCGTCCCGGGCGAGCGGTCCGCGTAGGCCGGCGCGATCGCCCGCGGGAACAGCGCGGCCTCGGGGGCCGGCGCGGGCCGGATCGGGACCGAGGGCAGGTTCGACGCGAAGGGGTTCGTCACGAGGCTGCCCTGGGCGCGGGCGGGACCGGCCGAGAGGGCAGCGAGGACGAGGCAGAGGGCGAGGCGGGTCATCGGTCGGTTATAGGGCGGGACGCGCCGCCGCCGGAGGGGGCGTTTCACGTCCAGTAGAGGAGGCGCGCCGCGGGCAGCCGCGCGGCGAGGCGTGCGGTGATGTGGGCGCGCATCTCCGCCATCGCGTCCTTCGGGAAGACGTACTTCACGGAGCCGAACTTCGTGAGCTTGCGGCTGCGCTCCTCCTCCCGCATCGGAAGGTCCGAGCCCGGATACCAGCCCTCCAGCACGGTCTTGGAGCCGGGCGTGAAGCGGTGGGTGATGCATTCCGCCGTCAGGTCGAGGTCCGGCACGCCCGCGAGCGCGGCGGCGACGGCGGCGAGGAGCGCGTCGTAGGCTTCCCGCCAGCCGGCGACCGGCAGGATCGGCGCCAGGGTCAGGCCGACCGGGTAGCCGGCGAGGGCGAGCGCCCGCAGCGCCCCGAGGCGGGCCGGAAGGGGGTCGGTGCCGCCCTCGTAGCGCGCCGCCGGCGCGGCGTTGAGCGACAGGCGGACGCGGGTGCGCCCAGCGTGATCGAGGCCGAGCAGGGGCTCCACCGCGGCGAATTTCGTGGTGAGGCGCAGCTGCACGGGCGCGTCCCAGGCGCCGAAATGGCGGATCGTTTCCGTGAGCGAGCCGGTCAGGTGCTCGATCGCCAGGGGATCGGTGTAGCAGGAGGCCTCGAAGGTGGTCCCCTCGCCCGCCCGCTCCCCGCTCGCCGAGGTCACGCGGCCCGTCCCCGCGTAGTCCGGCAGCCCCGCGAGGATCTCGTCGAGATTGGCGTAGGCGCGCGTCACCGGCGGGCCCTGCAGCGAGCCCGCGAGGTAGCAGTACTGGCAATGGGCCGGGCAGCCCTCCGCGAGGTCGAGCCGCCAGTCGGCGCTCGGCGGGATCGGCTGCAGGCGGAGCTTCGTCGGGGGCGCGACGACGATCGCCAGGGTCTCCTTCGCCGCCCGGTAGGCCCGCCGCGGATCGCCGCCGCCGAGGCCGGTCAGGCGGTTGGACCGCAGGCGCTCGACCGGGAGGCCCAGCGCATCGAGCCGCGCCACCATGCGCCGGCCGTGGGCGTGGTCGAGGGCGGCGGGGGTCACGAGCACCCGCCGCGGCTGCCAGAGCCGGGTGGTCGGGAGGAGCGAAGCCTGGAGGGTCATGCGGGCGAACGCCGGGCGGGCCGCGCGGGATCCCGTCAGCGCCACGTCCCGACGCGAGAAGACCCGCCGGTAGCGACCGACGGGCCTTGGGAGGCAGGGGCCACGCCCCAGGGTTCGGTTGTGAGGGTCGGCGCGGTTCGGATGCCGTCTCGGCGCCGCGCCGGGCTGGACCGCCCTGGAGCCACTATCCCTGTCGGACCTGGTCCGGCGGCGTGTCCTCGCCCCCGTCGGCGGTGCGGGTCGCTTGAGGTTGACGGCCCTGAGCGTTCATCGCTGACCTCCTCTCGTCGACTGCGGACGGGAGCATGCTGCGCCCGTTCGGGGGGCCGGGTCAAGGGGTCGTTGAGCCGGCTCACACCACGTGCAGGATCGCGTCCTTCACCACCCGGGCGACGATCTCGCAGGTGAGGTCGCTCGCCGCGCCGTGGGTGACCTGCCGGTCCGCGAGGTCGTGGTCGAGCAGCGGGTCGCAGGCGCTCGCCAGGAAGTAGCCCGCATCCGTGATGCTCATCACGTAGACCGGCGAGGCGCGGCCGTTCTGCCGGTTGATGAGCATGAACTGCGTGTAGGCGTGCTCGAAATCCGGCCGCCCGCGCAGGGCGGGCCCGCGCTCGACGAGCACGCCAACGGGGGCGAGCTGGGCCGCGGCCGCCGCCAGCACCTCGGCGGCGATGCCCTTCAGGAGCGCGATGCGGCGCAGATCCTCGGCGCTCAGCGGGTCCGCCGGGGCGGGCGCCGGGGCGGGTGCCCCGGTCCCCTCGCGCTTGCGGCGCTGCTCCTCGAAGAACTGTGCGAAATCCGACAGCACCACCTGCGAGCAGCGCGGCGGCGGGCTCGCGGCCTCCACGAGGATCTCGCTCTCGATCATCGGGCTCTCCCAGATCCGGTTCCGCACCGTAACGCCGCGGCGCTGAGAACGGATGCCTCCCGCGGCAAGCCACCGCGGCGGGCAAGGGCGACCGCGGCGGCGCTCACGTCCGCGCCGCCTCGCGGGCGCGGCGGCGCTCGTAGGTCTTGAGGTGGGTGAGCACCGCGTCGAGATGCGGGAAATCCGCCTCGGGCGCGGCGGAGCGCCCGCGCCGCAGCAGGTCGCCCACGATGTGGTCGGCCTCGATCGCGGCGCCCTTCTCGATGTCGCGCAGCATCGAGGCCGTGAAGGTCGAGGTCTCGGCGGTCAGGGTGGCGCGGCTCGTCTCCAGGAACGTCTCCCGCGGCGGGAAACCCGCCCCCGCGGCGATCCGCCGGCACTCGTCGAGGAGGCCGAGCATCAGCGCCCGCCCGCCGGGCGCGCCCACGATGTCGCCCACGGCCCCGCGCATCAGGCAGGTCCCGCCCGCCAGCGTCGCCAGGAACACCCACTTCTCCCACATGTCGAGGAGCATCCGCTCGCTCAACCGGGCCGTGAAGGTGGCGCCCTCCATGAGCCGCGCGATGCGCTCGACGCGGGCCGAGCGCGACCCGTCCCGCTCGCCGAAGGTCAGGCTGTGAAGGTCGCTCATCTGGACGATCTCGCCCTCGGCGTCGAGCGTCGCCGCGATGGCGCAGGCGCCGCCGAGCACCCTCTGCGGTCCGAATCGGGCGTCGAGGGCGTCGAGATGGGCCATGCCGTTGAGGACCGGCAGGATCGCGGTGTCGGGCCCGACCGCGGGCGCCACCGCCTCCAGGGCACCGTCGAGGTCGTAGGCCTTGCAGCTCAGGAGGACGAGGTCGAAGGGACCGGGGATCGCCTCGGCCGTCACGGTGGCGGGAGAGGCCACGTGCACGTCGCGGACCGGGCTCCTCACCACCAGGCCCCGCGCGGCGAGCCGCGCGGCGCGGGCCGGCCGCACCAGGAAGGTCACGTCCCGCCCGACCTCGGCGAGCCGCGCCCCGAAATAGCCGCCCGTCGCACCCGCCCCGACCACCAGCACCCGCATCGCATCCTCCCCGACAGCTGCGCACAGGGCATGCGACGCCCGCGGCCGGATGAGCTTCGCATCCCCGGTCCCATCCTCCAAGGTGGCCTCCGCGGGTAGAGCCTGGCGGGTCGATCCCGGCGGGGCGATCCCGGACAGGACGGCAGATGGCGGGATCGGGGCGATGAGGCGGCGGACCGGATCGTGGCGGCGGGTCTCGGGCGGGTTGCGCCGCCGGATCGTCGATCCCGGCACGCGGCGCGGCCTGTTCGTGGTCGGCGGCCTCTGCGTCGGGGGCGCCGCGGTGCTGATGGCCCAGCTCGCCGACGCCGCGCAGGCGGCCCTGCGCGCCATGCTGGCCCTCTCGCCAAGCCTCGCCCTGGCGGTGACGCCGCTCGGCTTCGGCCTCGCGGTGCTGCTCGCCCGGACGGTGTTCCCGAATTCGGAGGGCAGCGGCATCCCGCAGGTGATCGCCGCCCGTCAGATCGCCGATCCGGAGCGCCGGGCGGGCCTCGTCTCCCTGCGGGTCGCCCTCGGCAAGATCGTCGTGATGACGCTCGGCCTCCTGTGCGGCGCCTCCACGGGGCGCGAGGGGCCGACCGTGCAGGTGGGGGCCGCCATCATGGCGGCGGCGGGGCGGCGCTCGCCCGAGCACCAGCGCGGCCTGCTGCTCGCGGGCGGCGCCGCCGGGGTCGCGGCGGCCTTCAACACCCCGCTCGCCGGGATCGTGTTCGGGATCGAGGAGCTCAGCCGCTCGTTCGAGTCGAAGACGAGCGGGCTCGTCCTCGGCACGGTGATCGCCGCGGGCCTGACCTCCCTCGGCCTCCTCGGCAACTACGCGTATTTCGGCACCACCGCCGAGACGCTGACCGTCCCCACGGCCTGGCTGGCGGTGCCGCTGTTCGGGGTCGCAGGGGGCCTGTGCGGCGGGCTGTTCAGCCGGATCGTGATCACGGTCTCCCGCGGCCTGCCGGGGCGGCCGGGCGCCCTGATGCGCCGCCACCCGGTCGGCTTCGCGATGCTGTGCGGGCTCGGCGTGGCGCTGCTCGGCCTCGCCACCGGGGGCCACGTCCACGGCACGGGCTACGAGGAGGCGAAGGCGCTGCTCCACGGCACGGCGGAGCCGGCGCCGTGGTTCGGCCCGGCGAAGTTCCTGGCCACCACCCTGTCGTCGATCAGCGGCATCCCGGGGGGCCTGTTCGCGCCCTCGCTGGCGGTGGGGGCGGGCCTGGGGGCGCAGCTCGCGGGGTTCTTTCCCGGGGCGCCGCTCGGCGCCCTCGTCCTCGTCGGCATGGTGGCCTACCTGGCCGGCGTGCTGCAGGCGCCGATCACCTCCTTCGTCATCGTCTCCGAGATGACCGAGGCCCACGCCCTGGTGATCCCGCTGATGATCGCCGCGGTGCTCGCCGACGCGGCCTCGAAATGGGTCTGCCCGGAGGGCCTCTATCACGCGCTGGCCGCCGGGATCACCGCGCGGCTGGCGCCGCCCTCCCCGCCGGCGCCGCACGGACCCGCCTGACGGCTTCTCATCGGCCGGGCGCCGTGCTATCGCGGCGCCAGCGCGGGTGTAGCTCAATGGTAGAGCAGCAGCCTTCCAAGCTGAATACGAGGGTTCGATTCCCTTCACCCGCTCCAGCCCTCGCGCCGTGAGCGGCGCGGGCCCGGCCCCCGCGGCACCGATCCGAGCGGTCGTCCCCCTCCCTTCCCCGCCAGAGCGCGCCGCCCGTGATCCCGTGGATTGAACTCGACACGGCCGCCATCCCCGGCGAGCGGGACGCGATGCGCCTGATGCGGCGGGGCGACGAGTTCACGATCCGGGTCGGGACGGTCGAGCTGATGAGCAGCCGCGCCTCCCAGTCCGAGGTCGCGCTGGCCAGCCACGCCTGCGCCCGCCTGCGGAACCGCCCGAGACCCGCGCTTCTGATCGGCGGCCTCGGCATGGGCTTCACGCTGCGCGCGGCCCTCGCCGGCCTCGGGCCGGAGGCCCGGGTCGTGGTGGCGGAGCTCGTGCCGGCCGTCGTGGCCTGGGCCCGCGGGCCCCTCGCCCACCTGTTCGAGGGAAGCCTGGAGGATCCCCGCGTCGTCCTGCGGGAGGAGGACGTGCACCGGGTCATCGCCGAGGGCGGGGCGCGCTACGACGCCATCCTGCTCGACGTCGACAACGGCCCCGACGGCCTGACGCGGCGCGAGAACGACCGCCTCTACGACGCCGGCGGCCTGGCGCGGGCGCGCGCGGCGCTGCGGCCCGGCGGCCTGCTCGGCGTGTGGTCGGACGCGCCGGACCGCGCCTTCACGGCGCGGCTGCGGCAGGCGGGATTCGCAGTCGAGGAGGTCCGGGTGCACGCGAAGGGCCGCAGCGGCCACCGGCACGTGCTGTGGTTCGCCACGCCGTCGGGATCGTCCGCCGCGCCGTGAGGCCCCGCGCGGCGCGCGCGCGCGCGGCGGCGGCGGGCGCAACGGGATCCGGCGCCGGGGCGTTGCCGGGGACCGGTCCGGGTGCGCCCGGAGGAGCCCCCTCTGACGCGCGAGGCCGCCGATGTCCGATCCGAGCCAACCCACGCACGCGGCCGAGTGGGCCGCCGCGATGCGCGGCGTCGTGCGCGAATTGACGTCGGAATGCGTGGAACTCTACGCGCTACTGCTGCAGGACCCGCCCCTCGGCCGGGAGGCGGTGGCGGACAGGCTGCGCGCCCTGGAACCCGCGCTGGGCCGGGCCTCCGGGCCGCTGGGATTGCACGCGTGGTGGGACGTGGCCGAGCCCGTGCAGGAGCGGTTCCCCGGCCTGCTGGACGCGGAACCGCCGGGCGGCGCCGCGGAGGCGTAGCGGCCGCCGGCCGCCACGGACACCGCGCCGCCGGGTCGGGTCAGCGCCGCGCGCCCGACCCCGGATGGGCCGCCCGCTCCACCGCGGCGAGCGCGCGGGCATAGGCCTTGGTCTCGGATTCGTGAGGACGGTCGGACCGCTCCAGCAGCTTGCCGTGCTTGCGGATCGCCCAGCCGAAATGGCCCGTGGGCTTGGAGAGCGGCGACACTTCGATCGTGAAGGGGTGCAGATTGTCGTTGGTCATCGCGGCGTTGTCGCACGTTCTGGCCGCGATGACCATCTCCGGGACCCGGATGGCCGGTCAGCGCATGGGGGCTTTCCGTCCGACGCAGCCCCGCAGGGTGCTGATCCGGCGGCCGAACACCCGCACGGCCTCCTTGAGTTCGTCCTCGGTGACGCCGAGGTCGCGGGCGAGGGCCTGAACCTCGTCGCGATCGTAGAGGTCGAGGTGGGTGCGCGGGTGCGAGGTCGTCTCGGGCTGGATCGCGGACATGGTCATCCTCGGCGCGGGCTCGGCGCGGGCTAACGGTGACGGGAAGTGCCTGACAACGTTCAGGGACCGTGTTCGTTGCGGCGCGCGGCGCCGCGAAGCGGTTGCCTCGCAACACGGTTGCCGAAGGCCGAACCGCTTCGCGGCAGAATCCCGTGCGGATTCCCGATCTCCCTCCACTCTCGCGTCAGCCGTCAGGAAAAGGGGCGCTCGAACGGAAGCGCCCTGGTTGCGAGGCGATTCCCCGCTTCGATCGCGCGGAGGATCAGCCCAGGCCGCCCGATGCCGTGATCACCTCGCCCGTGACCCAGCCGGATTCCGCCGAGGCGAGGAAGACCGCCACGGGCCCGATATCGGCGGGCTGGCCCATGCGCCCGAGCGGCGTGTTCGCGATCATGCCGCGCTCCATGTCGGTGCCGATCAGCCCCAGCGTGTGGAGGCCCTCGGTCTCGACCGGCCCCGGCGAGATGGCGTTCACGCGGATCCCGCGTGGACCGAGTTCCCGGGCGAGGGTGCGGGTGATCGAATCCACCGCCGCCTTCGTGGCCGTGTAGACCACGGTCGAGGGCAGGTTCATCCGGGTGCCCGCCGAGCTGATGTTGATGACCGTGCCCCCGTCCGACCCGAACCGCCGCACGGCCTCCTGCGTCACCAGGAGGAGCCCGAGCACGTTGGTGTCGAACTGCTCGCGGTAGTTCTGCTCGGAAACGGCCTCGATCGGATCGAACCGGTAGATCCCGGCATTGTTCACCAGGATGTCGGGGCGCCCGAAGGCCTCCTCGGTCGCGGCGAACAGCCCCTGGACGTCGCCGGCCTTGGCCACGTCGGCCCGCACCGCGACGGCCCGGCCGCCCTGCCGGGCGATCTCCTGCACGACCCTTTCCGCCCCGTCCCGGCTCGACGCGTAGGCCACGGCCACCGCCGCCCCCTCCGCGGCCAGCGCCCGCGCGATGCCGGCCCCGATGCCCTTCGACGCCCCGGTCACGATCGCGACCTTGCCCTGCAGCTTGCCCATGTGACGATCTCCTGCCGCACCCCTCGCCGCGACAGTTAGATATCCATCGAAGTATCGGATGTGCGCCAGCGCACATGGGCGGGGATCAGATGGCGGCCAGCCGCAGCAGGTAGGCGCGCAGGATCTCGCGCCGCAGGATCAGGGTGGCGGAGCGTCCCTCCCGGCGGATCTCGATGAGGCCCGCGGCCTCCAGCTCCCGGATGTGGTGCGAGATCGTCGGGGCGCTGACGCGCAAGGTGTCGTGCAGGACGCTGCAGGGCAGCGATTCGCCGCTTCTGCCAATCTGACGGAGGATGTCGTAGCGGCGCGGCTCCGCCAGGGCGCGCGCGATCAGGGCGACCTGCTCGTCGGAGAGGGAGGCGGGCGCCGCTTCGGTCATGGCGACGGGACGGGTCATGCGACGGGACAATAGGCTTCCGCCCGGGGGACCGCCACTTCAGCGCTGCAGCCGGTTCCCGAGCACGTAGCCGAACAGGCCGAGCAGGATGATGCCGAGCGCCCCCTCGGTGCCCACCAGGATGTTGGTGATCCGCCCGACCGGCTTGAGGCCGAGTTCCGGCTGGTTGGCGGTCATCATGTTGAGGGCGCTGTAGCTCAGGAGGTCGAGGGGGTTGTAGGTCGGCGCGCCGGCCCCGCCCTCCTGCAGCAGGCCGCCGGTGAGCCCGAACAGGCCGGCGAAGAGCAGGATGCTCAAGGCGAAGGCGCGCATGATCCGCGACAGGCTCTCGCCGTAATCGCAGAGCCACTCCACGAAGCGGTCGGCCGCCCAGCCGTAGCCGCAGCGCAGGACGTCGCGCCAGCGCCCCGTCCGCCACGCCTCCAGGGTCAGTTCGCCCGCCCGGTGCCGGCCCATGCGGCGGGCGCGCTTGAAGGCCCAGCTCGCCCCGTCGCGGTCGCCGATGCTGCGCTGGTTGCGTTCCAGGGCGAGGTAGCTGGCGGCCGCCGCCTCGTACGCGCCCGCGACCTCCTCGCCGACCGCGCCGCCGAGCTGCTCCACCGTGAGGCGCGTGCCGTCGAGCCAGGCCTGCGCGAAGCGCGCGTGGCGCAGGCGGCAGGACATCAGGTTGAGGCGCACGAGCTGCGCGTCGGAGAAATCGGCCCCGGAGAGGTCCGCCCCGTCGAGGGCGGCGCCCGTGAAATTCGCGCCCGACAGGCGGGAGCCGGCGAGCGACGCCTTCTTGAGGCTCGCCCCCTCGAAATCCGCATGCGTGAGGTTGACGTTGACGAGCCGGGCCTCGTCGAGCCGCGCGCCCCGGAACCGGGTGAAATCCGCGTCCGCGTCGGTGAAATCCGCGCCCCAGAGATCGGCGCCGGTGAAATCGGCCCCGTCGAGGAGCCCCCGGTCGAGGCGGGCGAAGCGCAGCATGGCGCCCGCGAAGCAGGCATCCTCCATCATCGCCCCGCTGAGATGGACCTGGCCCCCGGCCACCTCCCGGAAGCTCGCCCCGCTCAGGTCCGCCCCGGTCAGGTCCGCCTCCTCGATCCGCGCCCGGTCGAAGCGGGCCGACCGCGCCAGCGCCCCGGCCAGCGGCGCCCGCGACAGGTCGGCCCCGGAGAGGTCCACCTCGACGAGGTCGCGGCGGGCCGTCTCGAGGGACGGCCCGCCCGGGGTCGTCTCGAGGGACGGCCCGCCCGAGGCCGCCTCGGGGGACGGCCCGCTCACGCCCGCGCCATCGCGGCTTCAGGCGAGGGCAGCTCCGCCCGGGGCAGCCGCGAAGCCGCGCGGGCGCGGGTGAGCGCGACGTCGAGGGCGTCGCCGAGCGAGGTCACGAGGTCGTCCGCCCCGACCGCTCGGCGCAGCCGCGCGAGGCTCGCCGGGTCGCGCTCGCCCCAGAACCCGACCAGCACCGCGACGCCCGGGAGGAGCCGGCGGGTCTGGCGCACCACGAACCGGATCTGCGACAGGCTCACCGGGTGGAGGTAGGAGTAGCAGACGAGGCCGATCCCCTCCGGGACGGGCGCCTCCGCGGGCCGCTCGCGCAGCTCGCGCAGGGTCGTCACCCGGTTGGCGAGGCCGTGCCGCGCGAGGATCTGGCTCAGCATCGCCGTGGTGGCGAGGTCGAACGCGCCTCCGCTCGACACGCAGAGCACCGGGCTGGCGCCGCGGAAGCGGGGGCTGAGCGCGTCGGGATCGAGAACCGTGCGCGCCGCCCGCGGGTCCGGCCCCACCGCCGCCACCGCGGCGGCGGCCTCGCGGCCCAGCGCCCGCCGCCAGACGCTCGCCCGCGCCTCCCCGAGCCGGGCCACCACGGTGCGGAAGGCCTCGCCGACCTGGTCCTGGCGGGATCGCTCCAGGGTGCCGCGGGCGAAATCCTCCTCGGCGAGGAGGAGCGCCCTCATCACCACCTCGTCGTAGTAGGTCACGAGCGGGCGGGCCTTGAGGAACTGCCGTCCCTGGTCGATCGCCTCGCCGGGATCGTTGGCGAGCATGCGCTGGTAGAAGATCTCCGCGGGGGCGAGCGCGGGCTGGTCGCCCAGGAGCACGTCCAGGAAGGCCAGCCGCTGCACGTGCCGTCCGAGCACCACGAGGCAGACGGTGAGCGGCGTGGCGAGGACGAGGCCGACCGGCCCCCACAGGAAGGTCCAGACGGTCGCGGCGAGCAGCACCGCCACCGGCGAGAGGCCGGTCGAGTGCCCGTAGAGCAGCGGCTCGACCACGTGGCCGGCGATCGGCTCGACCACCAGGAACAGGGCGGCGGTGGCGAGCACCATGGTCCAGCCGGGATCGACCGCGGCGGCGAGCACCAGGGGCAGCAGGGCGCCGATCGCCGCGCCGATATAGGGCACGAAGCGCAGGATGCCGGCGATGACCCCGAACAGCACCGGGCTCGGCACGCCGATCACCCAGAGGCCGAGGCCGATCACGAGGCCGAAGGCCACGTTGAGGCCGGCCTGGGCCAGGAAGAAGCGGGTGAGCCGGGCGGTGGCGTCGTCGATCGCCGCCGTGGTGCGCAGGAGGTCGCCCGAGCCGGCGAGCCGGATCGCCCGGTTGCGCAGGTCCTCCCGCTGCAGGAGGATGAAGACCGTGAAGAGCAGGATCAGCCCGGTCGTCGCGAGCGGGTGCAGCACCGGCGCCGCGTAGGTGCCGAGCGTCGCCAGCAGGCTGGCGCGCGCCTCCACCACCTCGACGCGCATCGGCGCCCCGCGCGGCGCCTCCGCCGGGCCGGCGGGCGCCTCCGGGGGCTGCAATTCGCGGCTGAGATCGGAGGCCATGTCGAGGAGCCGCGAGATCGCGCCCCCGCCCGCCGTGGCGCTCTGCAGCGTCTTGATCTTGTCGCGCATGGTGAGCGAGTAGCGCGGCAGGTCGGCGGCGAGCTGGCTCGCCTCGCCGACGAGGAGGCTCCCCACCGCCCCGAGCGCCCCGAAGGTCAGCACGACCACGAGGAGCACGGCGGCCACCCGCGGCACGCGCAGGCGCCGCAGGGCCCGCACGGCCGGCACCAGCACGAAGCTCAGCAGGATCGCCAGGATCAGCGGCACCAGGATGTCGCGGCCGAGCACCAGCAGGGCGGTGAGGGCTAGCACGCCGAGCACCACGGCGAGACCGACGAAGACCGGCAGGGCGAGCCGCAGCCGCCGGGCGGTGACCGGATCCTCGCTCACGGGCCGGCCACGCCGCCGCTGGCGGGGCCGCCGGAGGTCGTGCCCCCTTCGGCGGGACCGCCCAACGCCGCGCCGATCTGGCCGAGGAGCTTGGCGAAGTCGATGGGCTTGGGGTGGTAGTCGTCGCAGCCCGCCTGCAGCGCCTTCTCGCGGTCCCCCGACATGGCGTGGGCGGTGAGGGCGATGATCGGGATCGCCTTCGTGTCCGCGCTCGCCTTGAGGGTCCGGGCCACCGACCAGCCGTCGAGGACCGGCAGGTTCATGTCGAGCAGGATCACGTCCGGACGGGCGGCGCGGGCCTGCTGCACGCCGGCATCCCCGTCATGGGCCATCACCACCTCGTAGCCGCGCCGGGTCAGGCGCCGGGACAGGAAGTCCCAGATCTCCTCATGGTCCTCGACGAGCAGGATCCTGGTCACGGGGTGGTCTCCGTCCGGCGGACTTGTGCAATCATACTACGGCCATGTCCTACTACGGCCATGTCCGGCCCGGGTTTCGGTTTGTATGACGGGCGAACTTGTCCAGGGGAAGACTGTCCGCGCCTCACCCTCCCCCCTCTGCGGGGGAGGGTGCCCGGCGGAGCCGGGCGGGAGAGGGGAACCACGGCGCCGAATAATCCTGAAGCGTTCTGACGGGCGCTCCCTGGAAGAGCGTCGCGCCGACCCCTCTCCCGGCCTGCTCCGCAGGCCACCCTCCCCCGCAGAGGGGGGAGGGTTGGGGCGCTCACCCCTCCAGCGCCTCCCCGAACACCACGTGCTCGGCGCTCGCCCGCTCGAAGGCCTGCATCACGTGGGTGAAGGAGCGCTCGACGCCCTCGTTCGCCTCCGCCGGGTCGGGCCGCAGCACCAGGGCCAGCAGCGAGCGCCCGGTGACGTCGTAATCGGCGCCGGCCGCGAAGGCGGCGGCCTCCTGGCTCTCGGGCAGGTTGGTGTCGATCAGGCGCACCCATTCCTGGCCGCCCGCGGTCTTCGGCAGGGTGAAGCGGACCACGTCGTGATAGGCGTTGATGAGGAGCAGCAGCGTCGCCTCGGAGCCCTGCTGCTTGAGGCCCGTCTCCTGGGCGCGCCCGTCGAGGAGCACGGCGAGCGAGCGCGCGTGGCCGTCGCTCCAGTGCTCGGGCGTCATCTCCTCGCCCGCGGGCGTGAGCCACGCCACGTCCTTGATGCCGAGCTCCTCGTCGTAGCGGCCGGTGAGGAACCGCCCGCGGCTGAGGATCGGCAGGGCGTTGCGCAGGAGGATCAGGCGCTGGGTGAACTCGGCGAGGTCGCGCTCCTCCTCCCCGATCCCCTCCCAGTCGACCCAGGAGATCTCATTGTCTTGGCAATAGGCGTTGTTGTTGCCCTTCTGGGTGCGGGCGAACTCGTCGCCGGCGAGCAGCATCGGGGTGCCGCGCGACAGGAACAGGGTCGCCAGCATGTTGCGCATCTGCCGGAAGCGCACCGAGCGGATCTCGGGATCGTCGGTCGGGCCCTCGACGCCGTAATTGGACGAGAGATTGTGCGAGTGGCCGTCGCGGTTGTCCTCGCCGTTCGCCTCGTTGTGCTTGTCGTTGTAGGAGACCGTGTCGGCGAGCGTGAAGCCGTCATGGGCGGTGAGGAAGTTCACCGAGGCCCAGGGCCGGCGCCCGCGCTTGTCGAACTTGTCGGCCGAGCCGGTGAGCCGGGCGGCGAGGTCGGGCAACTGGCCGTCGTCGCCGCGCCAGAAGCCGCGCACGTCGTCGCGGAAGCGGTCGTTCCACTCGGCCCAGCCGGGCGGGAAGCCGCCGACCTGGTAGCCGCCCGGCCCGCAATCCCAGGGCTCGGCGATGAGCTTCACGGAATTGAGCACCGGGTCCTGCAGGCAGGTGTCGAGGAAGCCGCCGCCCTCGTCGAAGCCGTAGGGCTCGCGGCCGAGGATGGTCGCAAGGTCGAAGCGGAAGCCGTCGACCTGCATCTCCGTCGCCCAGTAGCGCAGGGAATCGGTGACGAGCTGGAGCACCCGCGGATGCGACAGGTTGAAGGTGTTCCCGGTCCCGGTGTCGTTGATGTAGTAGCGCTTCTGGTCGGGCAGCAGCCGGTAGTAGGAGGCGTTGTCGATGCCCTTGAAGGACAGGGTCGGCCCGCGCTCGTTGCCCTCGGCGGTGTGGTTGTAGACGACGTCGAGGATCACCTCGAGGCCGGCGCCGTGGAAACGCGCCACCATCTCCTTGAACTCGGAGAAGGCGAAGTCCGGCACCGCGGCGTAGCGGCGTGCGGGCGCGAAGAACGAGATCGTGTTGTAGCCCCAGTAGTTCCACAGGTCCTTCTGGCGCAGGTAATCGTCCTGCACGAAGGCGTGGATCGGCAGCAGCTCCACCGAGGTGACGCCGAGGCTGCGGATGTAGTCGAGCACGGCGGGCTGGGCGAGGCCCGCATAGGTGCCGCGCAGGCGCTCGGGCACGCCCGGGTGGCGTTTGGTGAAGCCCTTGACGTGGGTCTCGTACACGATCGTCTTGTCCCAGGGCACGTCCGGCTTGGCGTGGCGGCCCCAGGTGAAGGCGGGATCGATCACCCGCGAGCGGCGGGTGAAGGGCGCGCTGTCGCGCTCGTCGAAGGTGAGGTCGTCCCCGCTCTCGAGCTTGTAGCCGAACAGGGCGGGGTTCCAGTCGATCGAGCCGACCAGCGCCTTGGCGTAGGGGTCGATCAGGAGCTTGTTGGGGTTGAAGCGGTGGCCCTCCTCGGGGGCGTAGGGGCCGTGGACGCGGTAGCCGTAGACGGTGCCGGGGCGGGCGTCCGGCAGGTAGCCGTGCCAGACCTCGTTCGTGTATTCGGGCAGCGGGATGCGCTCGACCTCCGCCTCCCCCGCCTCGTCGAACAGGCAGAGCTCCACCTTGGTGGCGTGGGCGGAGAACAGCGCGAAGTTCACGCCGAGCCCGTCCCAGGTCGCCCCGCGCGGATGCGGCCGTCCCTCGCGGATGCGCGCCCGTTTCAGGACCGACGGACCCGCGCTCCCGTTGGCCTTCACCCCGTCACCCATGGATGGTCTCAGCTCCGCACCGGCGGCGGCGCGCTCCTAAAGCCGCCAAGGTCCGCCAGGTGCCTCAACGTTCGTGCGCTGCGAAAGGTCCCCCGAAGGGGGGAGACGGAGCGCCGCCGCCAACCCTCCCCCGCAGAGGGGGGAGGGTTCGCCCCACCGCGCGTCCTACCTCCCCGCCCTCACGCCGCCACCATCAGCGAGCGCACCGTCGTGGCGAGGTCGGCCATGCTCAAGCCCCCCTTCTGCAGCACGCGGTCGGCCTGGCCCGCGAGGCGCCGCCGGTCCTCCGCCGTCACGTCCTTGGCGGTGAGCACCACGACCGGGATGTCGCGCCACTCCGGCCGCGCGCGCAGGTCGCGCAGGAAGCCGAACCCGTCGAGTTCCGGCATCATCAGGTCGAGGAGGATCAGCCCCGGCTTGCGCAACGCCACCGCGTCGAGGCCCGCCCGGCCGTTCGCCGCCGAACTCGCCCGCCAGCCCTCCCGGGTGAGGAGCGCGGTGAGGCGCTCGCGCACGTCCGGGTCGTCGTCCACCACCAGCACCGGCCCCTCGTGGATCGCCGGCCGGAACCGCTCCATCGCCTCCTTGAGCTGCGTCCAGGCCACGGGCTTGTGCAGGTAGTCGGTCGCCCCCAGCGAGAAGGCGAGGTTCTGCTCGTCGAGCACCGTCACCATGATCACCGGCGTCGCGCCGAGCTCCGGATCCGCCCGCAGGGCCCGCAGCACCGCCCAGCCATCCATGCGCGGCATGGTCACGTCGAGGAGGATCACCCGGGGACGGAGCACCCGCGCCTGTTCCAGCCCCTCGCGCCCGTCCGACGCCGCCACCACCCGGAACCCGTCCCGCTGCAGGAAGCGGGCGAGGAGGTCGCGGGTCGCCGCATCGTCATCGATGACGAGCACGAGGTCGTCCGGCCCGCCGGCGGCGGGGGCCTCCGGAGCCGGCGCGGCGGGCGCCTCCGCCGCCTCCTCCTCCGGCCGGAAGCGGGCCGGCACCTCGATCGCGAAGGTGGTGCCCTCCCCCTCGCGGCTCTCGACCGTGATCGCGCCGCCCAGCATCTGCACGAAGGCCCGGGTGATGGCGAGGCCGAGCCCGGTGCCGCCGAAGCGGCGGGTCGTCGAGGCATCGGCCTGCGTGAAGCGCTCGAACAGCTTGCCCACCTGCTCGGCGCTCATGCCGATGCCGGTGTCGGAGACCCGGAAGCGCAGGCGGTCGCCGCCCTCGCCGCCCAGGCGCTCGGCCGCGAGCACGATGGTGCCCCCTTCGGTGAACTTCGCGGCGTTGCTCAGGAGATTGATCAGGCACTGGCGCAGCTTGGTGACGTCCGTGTGCGCCCCGCCCAGCCCCTCGGCCAGGCGGATCTCCAGGTGGTTGTCCTTCTTGGCGACCAGCGAGCCCACCGTGGCGGCGACGTCCCGCACGGTCGCGGCGACGTCGAAATCCTCGGAGAAGATCTCCATCCGCTCGGCCTCGATCTTCGAGAGGTCGAGCACGTCGTTGATCAGCCCGAGCAGGTGGCGGGCATTCGCCTCGATCTTGCGCATGTCCGGCAGGAGGGCGTCCGCCCCGATATCCTCCATCTCCTCCTGCAGCATCTCGGAATAGCCGATCACCGCCGAGAGCGGCGTGCGCAGCTCGTGGCTCATGTTGGCGAGGAACTGGCTCTTGGCGCGGTTCGCCTCCTCGGCGGCCTCGCGGGCGGCCTCGAGGGCGAATTCCGCCTCCTTGCGGGCGGTGATGTCGGTATGCGCGCCGACCCATTCGCGCAGCCCCCCGTCGCTCTCCAGGATCGGGACGGCCCGCACCTCCATGTGGCGGTAGATGCCGTCGTGGCGGCGCAGCCGGTGCTCGACCGCGTAGAGTTCGCGGGTCGCCACGGCGCGTTCCCAGGCGGTCCGCGTGGCGTCGCGGTCCTCCGGGTGGATCGCCGCCAGGAAGCCGAACCCCGCCGCCTCCTCGGGGGTCTGGCCGGTGAAGCGCGTCCACTCCGACGTGACCTGCCCGAAGGTCCCCTCGGCCGTCGTGCGCCAGACGATCGCCGAGGTGGCCTCGGTGAGGGAGCGGAAGCGCTCCTCGCTCTCCCGGGTGCGGGTCTCCGAGAGCTTGCGCAGGGTGACGTCCGCCATCACGAGGCCGACGCCCTCAGCCTGCCCCGTCCGCTCGTCGACGTCGCGGCGCAGCGGGAAGAAGCTCATCTGGAAGGTGCGCACGCTGCCCGGCGCGCTCGGCGTCGGCACCCCGACCTCCACGTTGGCGGTGACGAGCCCGGCATCGCGGGCCGCGGCGAGCTTGGGCGCCAGGGCGTCCTCCAGCGAGGGCAGCAGCGCCCAGATCGGCGCGCCGATATCGGTGCCGAGGCCGCGCTCGCTCATGCTCTCCAGCGCCCGGTTCATGTGGCGGATGTTGAGGTCGCGGTCGAGGAAGCCGAGGCCGACCGGCGCGTTCTCCAGCACGCCCGTGAGGAGCGCCTCCATGCGCCGCCCCTCCCGCCGCCGCCGGACCGCGAGCCGCGCGACGAGCCCCACCGCCCCGAGGGCGGCGGCGAGCGCCAGCACCTGCAGGAGCGGCCCGCGGACGCGCTCGGCGGCGGCGGAGCGCTCCAAAGCCGCCATCGCCCCGTCCTGGCTGCGGGCCGTCAGCGCGCGCAGGGCATCCATGGCGCGCTTGCCCTCCCCGCTGCGCACCATCGCCATCGCCGCCTCGGCGCCCTGCTCGCGGCGGGCCGCGACCGCGCGGGCGGCGAAGTCCCGCTCCTGCGCCACGAGGGCGCGGCGGCGCTCGCGCGCCTCGCGGTCGTGGTCGAAGCCGTCGAGCCGGCCGAGTTCGGCGTCGAGCCGGGCGATGGCCGTGGTGTAGGGGTCGAGGTAGCTCTCCTCGCCGGTCAGGATGTAGCCGCGCAGGCCCGTCTCCAGGTCCTTGAGGGTCGAGAGCACGCGCTCGCCCTGCGCCACCACGCCGTTGAGCCGCACCGCCTCGGCCTTGGCGCGGCTGCCCATCGCGGTGTTCAGGCCCGCCGCCGCGAGGCTGACCGCGAGGAGGAGCCCCACGAGGAGCGCGGTGGGCGAGCGCAAGCCTCGCAGGCGGCGGCGCCAGTCCGGCGCGGGTTCGGTCCCGGTCGTCATGCGTTCCTCATCCTCACGGATCGGGACATTCCCCCGGGAGCCCCCGCGGCAAGGGCCGGGGGGCGGGGCGGAGGCGAAAATCGTCCGCCGCCGGGACGCGCCTTCTCCTGCGCCCGCCCCGCGACAGCAGAATTCACCAAGCAAACACCGATCCTTAAATCAAGTTTCTTCTTGACGGGGGAGAGTAAAACTCGATCATATCCGTCATCATCAACGGTACAGGGCTCGGGCGTCGGCGCGTGGACCGTCGATCTCGGCGGCCCGATCCCCATCCTGATCGGTCCGGTGCGGGCACCGGGCGCCGGAGCGTGTCATCGCGATGTCGGGAGTCGTTCTGGACCTGCGGCGGGGCGGTGGCCCGCCGCCCGATCCCCGCGACGCGGAGCGGGTTCTCGCCACCGCGCGGGACCTCGCGGCGGATTTCGCCGCGCGGGCGGAGCGGCACGACCGGGAGGGCAGCTTCCCGCACGAGAACGTCGCGGCCCTGCGCGCAGCGGGTTTCCTCGGTCTGACGGTGCCGCGGCATCGCGGCGGGGGCGGCGCCGGGCTCGGGCAGGCGAGCCGCCTGATCGGAACGCTCGCCGCGGGCGACGCCGCCACGGCCCTGGTCCTGGCGATGCAGTGGCTCCAGCACGCGCAGATCGCCCGGGCGGCCTGGCCGGCCGGCCTCGCGCGGCGGCTGCAGCGCGAGGCGGTGGAGGACGGCGCCCTGATCAACGCCCTGCGGGTCGAGCCGGAACTCGGCACCCCGGCCCGCGGCGGCCTGCCCGCGACGCTGCTGCGGCGCGACGGCGAGGGCTGGCGGCTCACCGGCCGCAAGATCTACGCGACCGGCGCGCCGGCCCTCGCCTGGGGGGCGGTCTTCGCCCGCACCGACGAGGCCGACCCGCGGGTCGGGATCGTCCTCGTGCCGATGCGCGCGCCGGGGGTGCGGATCGAGGAGACCTGGGACCCCCTCGGCCTGCGGGCGAGCGGCAGCCACGACGTGGTGTTCGAGGAGGTCGCCCTGCCCCTCGACCACGCGGTGGACCTGCGCGTGCCCGCCGGCTGGGCCGCGCCCGATCCCGTCACCCTGGCCTGGAGCGCGGCCCTGATCGCCGCCCTCTACGACGGCGTCGCGCGGGCGGCCCAGACCTGGCTCCTGCACCACCTCGCGGCCCGCAGCCCCGCCAATCTCGGCGCGCCGCTGGCGAGCCTGCCGCGCTTCCAGGAGGCGGCGGGCGAGAACGAGCGGCTGCTCGCCGTCAACGCGCGGCTCATCGCCTCCCTGGCCCGGGACGTCGATGCCGGCGCGGCCCCGCCCGCCGAGGAGGGCGGCCACGTCAAGGTGACGGTGACCGAGAACGCCGTCGCGGTGGTCCAGCGCGCGGTGGAGCTCACGGGCAATCCCGGCCTCGCCCGCCGCAACCCGCTGGAGCGGCACCTGCGCGACGTCCTCTGCGCGCGCATCCACACGCCCCAGGGCGACGCCGTGCGGATGAATGCCGGCCGCCGGGCCCTCGCCGCCCTCACGTCCGAACCCGGGAGATCCCCCGCATGAGCGAGCGCGTCGACTTCATCGGCTTCGTGGCGCCCCAGTACGGCTCCGAGACGCATCCGGCCGAGGGACCGGTCGTGGACCGCGCCTACCTGCGGGCGCTCGCCCAGGCGCACGAATACGGCGGCTTCGACCGCGTGCTGGTGGCCTTCCACGCGACCTCGCCGGACAGCCTGCTGCTCGCCGGGGAGATCGCCCACGCCACCGAGCGGCTCGGCCTGATGATCGCCCACCGGCCGGGCTTCACGGCGCCGACGGTGGCGGCCCGGCAATTCGCCACCCTCGACCACCTCACCGGCGGCCGGGTCGGCGTGCACATCATCACGGGCGGCAGCGACGTCGAACTCGCCCAGGACGGCGACCACCTCACCAAGGACGAGCGCTACGCCCGCACGGCCGAGTATCTCGATGTGGTGAAGGCGGCCTGGACCGCGGAGGCGCCCTTCGACTACGCGGGGCGCCACTACCGGATCGCCCAGGGTTTCTCGGCGGTGAAGCCGGTGCAGCGGCCCCACCCGCCGGTCTATTTCGGCGGCGCCTCGGACGCGGCGCTGGCGGTGGCGGGCAAGCACGCGGACATCTACGCGCTCTGGGGCGAGACCCGGGCGCAGGTGCTGGAGACGGTGACGCGGGTGCGCGCCGCGGCGCTCCGCCACCGCCGGGAGCGTCACGTCCGCTTCAGCCTCTCGGTCCGCCCGATCCTCGCCGACACCGAGGAGAAGGCCTGGGCGCGGGCCGAGGCGATCCTCGCCCGCACGCTCGCCCTGCGCGCCGCCAGGGGTCTCGGCGCGCCGCCGACCCCGCCGAACGAGGGCGCGCGCCGCCTGCTCGCCGCCGCCGCGCAGGGGGACCGCCTCGACGGGCGGCTCTACACCGCCATCGCGGCCGCGACGGGCGCGCAGGGCAACACCACCGCCCTCGTCGGCACGCCCGACCAGGTGGCGGAGGCGCTCCTCGCCTACCACGACCTCGGCGTCACCACCTTCCTGATCCGCGGCTTCGACCCGCTGGAGGACGCGGTGCAGTACGGGCGGGAGCTGATCCCGGCCTTCCGGGCGCGGCTCGCCGCCCGCCCGGCGCTGGCGGCGGCGGAGTAGGCCCGTGCGCGCCCTCCTCGCCCTCGGGGCGCTCCTGCTTGCCCCACTCCTGGGCCTGCTGCCGGCCGCCGCCCAGACGGTGCTGCGGGTCGGCGACCAGCGCGGCGGTTCCCGCGCGGTGATGGAGGCGGCGGGCGTCCTGCAGGACCTGCCCTACCGCCTCGACTGGCACGAATTCCCCGCCGCGGCGCCGCTGCTGGAGGCGCTCAACGCGGGGGCGATCGATACCGGCATCGCCGGCGACGCGCCCTTCACCTTCGCGGCGGCGGCGGGCGCGCCGATCGCCGCGATCTTCGCCATCCGCCAGGACCAGGGCGGGCTCGCGGTGCTGGTGCGCAAGGACGCACCCTTCCGCAGCTTCGCCGATCTCAAGGGCCGGCGGATCGGCACCGGGCGCGGCTCGATCGGCCACCAGCTGGTGCTGGCGAGCCTGGAGGCGGCGGGCCTGCCGCCGGACGCGGTGAGCGTGAGCTTCCTGCTCCCGGCCGACGCCAAGGCGGCCCTGCTCGGCGGGTCGATCGACGCCTGGGCGACCTGGGAGCCCTACACGACGCAGCTCGAGCTCTCGGGGGACGCCCGCGCCTTGAGCGACGGGCGCGGCTTGACGCCGGGCCTGAGCTTCCAGGTGGCGCGCCGGGACGCCATCGCGGAGAAGCGCCCGGCGCTGGAGGATTTCGTGCAGCGGCTCGCGGCGGCGCGGGTCTGGGCGCGCAGCCACCCGGAGGCCTTCGCGGCGGCGTGGTCGCGGCTGATCGGCCTGCCGCCGGAGGTGCCGCTGGCGTGGTTCCGCCGCGCCGATATCCGCCCGGTGGCCCTCGACGCCGCCGTGGTGGCCGACGAGCAGCGCACCATCGACCTCTACCGCCGCCACCGGCTGATTCCGGCGCCCCTGTCGGCGGAGGCGCTGGTCGACCCGTCCTTCAACGCGGCGGCCCAGCGGGGCATCGCCGCGGCGACGCAGTGAGACCAACCAGACTCAACCGGAACCTCCCCTGTTCCGGACGACGGCAGCGTCAGCGGAAGGAGATCCGGAAACCAGATGAGGAATCGCCGCGAAGCGGCTCCGAATACCAGCCCCGTTGCTGACAAGCAGTCGCTTCGCGGAGTCTTGCGCTGGTTTCCGGATCTCCTTCCGCTGTCGCTGCCGTCGTCCGGAA
Organism: Methylobacterium sp. JK268; assembly: GCF_054052225.1. Lineage (NCBI taxonomy): Bacteria > Pseudomonadati > Pseudomonadota > Alphaproteobacteria > Hyphomicrobiales > Methylobacteriaceae > Methylobacterium > Methylobacterium sp. JK268. Next base: position 58,642 of record NZ_JBSVZN010000041.1, read on the forward strand.
AAGGGGAGCGAGTCATGAACAACGAGACTCATACCGTACAACGAGGAGATCCTTCCCCATGACCGACCTCTCCCGCCGCGGGCTCCTGCGGGGCGCCGGCCTGTTCGGGCTCGCCGCGCCCGCGGCCCTGGTCGGGTCGAGCGTCCAGGCGCTCGGCCCCGTTCCGGGGTTCGATCCGGGGCCGCTCTGCCGGCCCGCCGCCGCCACGCCCGGTGCGGCGCGGCCCCTCAAGCTCGCCTGGAACGCCTCCTCGGTCTGCCTCTCGCCCGTGGCGGTCGCGGTCGAGACCGGGATCTTCGCCCGCTACGGGCTCGCCGTGGACCTCGTGAATTTCGGCGGCTCCACCGACCAGCTCCTGGAGGCGATCGCCACCGGCAAGGCGGATGCGGGCGTCGGCATGGCGTTGCGCTGGCTCAAGGCCCTGGAGCAGGGCTTCGACGTGAAGATCACGGCGGGCACCCATGGCGGCTGCATGCGCCTCCTCGCCCCGGCCGGCGGCCCGGTCACCGATCTCAAGAGCCTCAAGGGCAAGACCATCGCGGTGAGCGACATGGCCGCGCCCGGCAAGAACTTCTTCTCGGTGATGCTGCAGAAGCGCGGCCTCGACCCGACGACGGATGTCGAGTGGCGGGTCTTCCCGGGCGAGCTGCTGCGGCTCGCGGTCGAGAAGGGCGAGGCCCAGGCCCTGGTCGACGGCGACCCCAAGACCTTCCTGTGGCTCAAGGACGGGCGCTTCACCGAGATCGCCAGCAACCTCTCGGACGAGTACCGGGAGCGCACCTGCTGCATCCTCGGCGTGCGCGGCGCGCTCCTGCGCAGCGAGACCCCGGTGGCCGCCGCCCTCACCAAGAGCCTGATCGAGGCGGCGCACTGGGCGGTGCTCAACCCCAAGGAGACCGCGCAGATCTTCCAGCCCTACGCGGCCAATGCCAGCCTCGACGACCTCGTGGCGATGGTGCGCGCCCACACCCACCACCACCACCCGGTGGGCGAGGCGCTCAAGACCGAACTCACCCTCTACGCGGAGGAGCTGAAGCTCGTCTCGGTGATGAAGCCCAGCACCGATCCCCGGAAATTCGCGGAGCGCATCTATGCCGACGTCCTCTCGAGCTGAGGCGCTGGCGCTGCCGGGGGCGGGCGCACCCGTCCTGCGTCCGTCCTGGCCGCTCGTCCTCGCCGGCCTCGCCTGGCAGTCGCCGGCCGCGGCCGCGCTCGCCTGGCCCGATCTCGGGGAATGGCCGCGCACGGAGCTGTTCGCCTCCGGCTGCGCCGCCCTCGGGGCTGCCCTCCTCCTCGCCGGCCTCGCGGCCGGCGCCCTCGGCTCCCTGACCCCGCGTCTCGCGCCCAAGGCGCCCTGGCTGATCCTGCTCGGCCTCGCCTTCGGGGCCTGGGAGGCGGCGAGCGCCAAGCTGGGCCTGCTGCCGCAGCCCTTCTTCCCGCCGCCCCAGGCGCTGCTCGAAGTCTACACGGACGATTTCGGCAAGCTCGGCGCCTCGCTCCTCGCCTCCGTGAAGCTCCTCGCCACCGGCTACGCGATCGGGGCCGTGGCGGGCTTCACCCTCGGGGTCGCGATCGGCTGGTGGCGGCTGGTGGGCTATTGGGCGCATCCCATCCTGCGCTTCGTCGGGCCGGTGCCGGCCACCGCCTGGCTGCCCATCGCCTTCTTCGTGTTCCCGTCGAGCTGGAGCGCCAGCCTGTTCCTGATCGCGCTCGCGACGGGCTTCCCGGTCACGGTGCTGACCTGGTCGGGGATCGCGGGGGTCAACCGGGTCTATTACGACGTCGCCCGCACCCTCGGGGCGGGGAGCCGCTACCTCGTCCTGCGGGTGGCGATCCCGGCCGCCCTGCCGCACGTCTTCGTGGGCCTGTTCATGGGGCTCGGCGCCTCCTTCGCGGTGCTGGTCGTCGCCGAGATGATGGGCGTGAAGGCCGGCCTCGGCTGGTACCTGTCCTGGGCGCAGGGCTGGGCCTCCTACGCCAACATGTACGCGGCGCTGATCCTGACCTCGCTGCTCTGCTCGGGAGCGGTCACCCTGCTGTTCCGGGTCCGCGACCGCCTGCTCTCCTGGCAGAAGGGGCTGGTGCAATGGTAGCGGCCCTCGCCCTCCCGCCGCAGCCGCGCGGGGCCGCCCTGGCGGTGCGCGGCCTGCGCCATGCCTTCGACCTCAAGGGGGCGCCGCTGCCGGTGCTCGACGACGTGTCCTTCACGGCGGCACCGGGCGACTTCGTGGCCCTGCTCGGCCCCTCGGGCTGCGGGAAATCCACCCTGCTGCGCCTCGTCGCCGGGCTGGAGCCGCCGCGCGGGGGCGAGATCGCGGTCGACGGCGCGCCGGTGCGCGGCACCGCCCCGACCCGCGGCCTCGTCTTCCAGGACCCGACGCTCTATCCCTGGCGCAGCGTGGCGGGCAACGTCGCGGTCGGGCTGGAGGCCCGCGGCGTGGCGCGCACTCAGCGCCACCGGGTCGCGGAGGCGCTGGCCCTCGTCGGGCTGTCGGGCTTCGCGGAGGCGCATCCCCACCAGCTCTCGGGCGGCATGGCGCAGCGCGTGGCGCTCGCCCGCGCCCTCGTCAACGAGCCGCCGCTCCTCCTTCTCGACGAGCCACTGGGCAAGCTCGACTCGCTCACCCGCCTGCAGATGCAGGGCGAGTTGCTGCGCCTGTGGCGCGAGAAGGGCTTCACCGCCCTCCTCGTCACGCACGACGTCGAGGAGGCTCTGATGCTGGCCGGCCGCGTCCTGGTCTTCTCCGGCCGCCCGGCCCGCATCATCGCCGACATCGACAACGACCGGCCCTATCCGCGCCACCGGGAGGATCCGGAACTGGTGGAGAGGCGCCGGGAGATCCTGGCCCGGCTCGGGGCGGCGTGAGGCTCGTGCTGGCTGGATGGAGACCGCCCCGGCGCTCCGTTGACGCCGAGTCGTTCTCCCCCCTTTTCCGGGCGCATGCAGCGTCAGCGGAATGCGACCCGGAAACCAGCGCAAGACTCCGCGAAGCGGCTGCTTTTCAACACCGGTGCTGGCATTCGGAGCCGCTTCGCGGCGATTCCTGTGCTGGATTCCGGATCTCCTTCCGCTGACGCTGCAGTCGTCCGGAAAAGGGGAGCTCGTCTTGAAGCGGGCCCAACCCGGTTTCGTCCGTCACGGCGCCGCGAGCAGCGGCTCGATGATCGCGCGCATCCGCTCGGCGCTCGTGCCGGGCGGGAAGAAGCCGCGATAGGCGCCCGTCCGGTCCATCAGGTAGATGAAGCCCGAGTGGTCGATCGTGTACTCGCCGCCGTCCAGGGGCACGCGCTCGGAATAGACCTTGTAGGCGTCGGCCACCCGCCGCACCGCCTCGGGGCTGCCGGTGAGGCCGATGAGACGCGGGTGGAAGCTCGGCACGTACTCGGCGAGGCGTGCGACCGTGTCCCGCTCAGGATCGAGGGTGATGAAGAGCGGCTGCACCGCCTCCCCCCGCTCGCCCAGCAGGGTGAGCAGCCGGCCGATCTCCATCAGGTCGGTCGGGCAGATATCGGGGCAGGACGTGAAGCCGAAATAGACCACGAGCAGCGTGCCGCGGAAATCGTCCTGCGTGCGCGGCCGGCCGGCCTGGTCGACGAGCGCGAAGGGCCCGCCGACCGGCTCGCGGTTCCACATCAGCGCGTCCATGAGGGCGGCGGCCGAGCGGCGGCCCGGCTCCTGCGCGCGGAGCGGGGCGGCGGCCGCGAGGACGAGCGCCGCCAGCAGCAGGGCGGCCCTACGCACCGAAGAGCAGGCGGCTGCCCGTCGTCGGGACGAGGACGTTCTCGGGCATCTGGGCCTGCGCCTCCAGGACGAAGTTCAGGCCGCTGCAATGCATCGGGATGACGACGTCCGGCTTCAGCTTGGCGATCTCGGCGACCACCTGGGTGAGGTAGTCCTTCGGGGCCGGGCCGAGATGGAACCCGCCGACGATGGCATGGACCTTCTCGACCCCCGAGACCTCCTGGGCCTGCCGGACCGAGTTGACGATGCCGACATGGCCGCAGGAGCTGATGACGACGAGGCCCCGGTCCCGGACGTTGTAGCAGGTGGCGTGCTCGTGGACGTGCTCGTCCGGGATGATCTTGCCCTCCAGCTCCGCCGGGGAATAGTGGCTGGCGTCGCACCCGGCGCCGTCCTTGAGGCCCCGCTCCACGAAGGTGTTGGGCAGCACGCGCTCGATCGAGCGCCGACGGATCTGCCCGGTCGTGAAGGCGTGCCCGGCGATCACGGTCGGCGCCTCGCACAGGACCGTGGTGATGCGCCGCGCCGCCAGTTCGCGCCGGTCGAGCAGGCCGAAATCCGTGAACTGGCCGGTCCCGCTCGGCACCAGCCGGTGGCAGAAATTGTCCTCGCCGCCGGCGAACAGCTTCACGTCCGGCGACAGCGACGCCCGGTAGCGGTCGAGGAAGCCGATCAGCCCGCCGTAATGGTCGTGGTGCCCGTGGCTGACGATCAGGGCGTCGGCCTTGGTCGGATCGACCTTCAGGATCTCGATGTTGTTGATCAGCGCTTCCGGCGTGTAGCCGAAATCGAGCAGGATGGTCCTGGCCTCGTCGCTCCGGCGCGATTCGGCGAACAGGGACAGGCCCCACTGATTGTGCAGGACCTTCCGGTAATCGCTGCCGCGACCGCCGCCGGGCGGCTGGTGCACGACGCCCTGGACGGTGCTCGGCTTGAGGAACTGGTCGTGCGCCGAATCGACCAGGACGCGCAGCGTGAGGGCGTCCACGGTCGGGATCTCGATCGGGGCCGCGCTGGCGATCTCGGTGCAGGCGAATCCGGCGGCGGCGCCCGCGGCCAGCGCGGCCGACGCTTTCAGGAAGTCCCGGCGCGCCAAGATCTCGGCCATGGCCCCTCTCCTGCCGATAATTCTGGACTTGCCGTTTAGCTTTCGGACTACGCGCAGTCAAGATGATGCGATGGTCTTCACCCAAGGGATGGCGTATTGTCGGCAACGACAGCGACGAAGACTTGCAGGGCCCGTCCGGGACGGCGTCTCCGAGGGTCGATCGGGTGCCACCCCGCACGGAATGACGGACGGGCCCGCCGCAGCTTTCCGGTCACGCGAGCCGGATCGCGATGGCCGACATCACGGGGTCGACCCCATGACCGACGAAGACCGCATCCTCACGGTGACGCGAACGCCGATCCTGCCGGGATACCGCCTGGTCACGGTGTCGACGCGCGGCAGCCGGGATGCCATCCGGTTCCATATCGTGAGGGGCGACGCGAGCCGGCCGGAACCCGGCGGCGGGACGTCGCGGGATGGTGCATCGCCGAAGCCTGCGCGCGAGACACCGGAAGCATCCGGCGCCACGACATCGGCGTGGATCGCGGTCGATCCATGTGGACGCGGCACCGCACCCAGCCAGGACCGCCCTCACCGGAGCCAGAAGAGCACGGCCGATCTCATTGCGGATGTCTTGTTGTTGATCTTCACGGTCGGCGCATCGGTCATCTGCTCCCGACGAGGCGATTTCGAGGGTCTCGGCGGCTCCCTCGTCATCGCGTGTGCGTATGCGTGGACCGTGATGATGAACCTGAAATCTTATCGGGCGCTGCTCACGGGGCGTGGGCGACGGTTGTCTCGGTAAACCATCATCGATGCGCGACGCGGCGGCGGCCGGGCAGGCCGCCGCCGCGTTGGTCCTGCGGGCGCCGCGGCGGCCCCGCGTCAGCGCCGCGGCAGGGTCCGCAGCGCCTGCAGGAAGACGTCGACGTCCTCCCGCGTGTTGTAGAAGGCGAGCGAGGCGCGCACCGACTCGCTCACCCCGAAGCGGCGCAGGGCCGGCAGCGCGCAGTGGTGGCCCGCCCGCACGGCGATCCCGTGCCGGTCGAGATGCTGCGCGATGGTCGCGTTGTCCTGCCCCTCGATCACGAACGACATCACGCTCGCCTTGAGCGGCGCGGTGCCGATGAGCCGCAGGCCCCTGATCTCGGAGAGGCCCCCCTGCGCGTAGTCGAGGAGGTCGTGCTCGTAGGCCGCGATCCCCGGCAGGCCCACGCCCTGCAGGTAGTCGAGGGCGGCCCCGAGCCCCACCGCGCCGGCGATGTCCGGCGTGCCCGCCTCGAACTTCTCCGGCACGCCCCGGTAGACGGTCCGGGCGAAGGTCACGTCCTCGATCATGTGCCCGCCGCCCTGCCAGGGCGGCATCGCGTCGAGCAGGTGCTTCTTGCCGTAGAGCGCCCCGATCCCGGTCGGCCCGAACACCTTGTGGCCGGAGAAGACCAGGAAATCCGCGTCGAGCGCCTGCACGTCGAGGGGAATGTGCGGCGAGGACTGCGCCGCATCGACCAGCACCGGCACGCCGTAGGCGTGGGCGAGCCCGATGATCTCCCGCACCGGGTTGATCGTCCCGAGCGCGTTGGCGACGTGGGTCACCGACACGATCTTGGTGCGACCCGAGAGCAGCGCCGCGAACTGGTCGAGCCGCAGCGTGCCGGTGTCGTCGACCGGGATCACCCGGATCGTCGCCCCGGTCGCCTCCGCCACCATCTGCCAGGGCACGATGTTGGCGTGGTGCTCGATCTGCGACAGGATGATCTCGTCACCCGGCCGCAGATTCGCCCGCCCGTAGCTGTTCGCCACGAGGTTGATCGCCTCGGTGGTGCCGCGCAGGAAGACGATCTCGTCCGTGGAGCCGGCGTTGAGGAAGCGCCGCACCGCCTCGCGCCCGCCTTCGAAGGCGTCGGTGGCCCGCGCCGCGAGGGTGTGGGCCGCCCGGTGGATGTTGGAATTGTCCCGGGCGTAGAAGTGGCTCGTCGCGTCGATGACGCTCTGGGGCTTGTGCGTCGTGGCGGCGTTGTCGAGCCAGACCAGGCGGTGGCCGTTGACGCTCTGGTGCAGGGCCGGGAAGTCCCGGCGCACACGCTCGACGTCGAAGGCGGTCGCCACCGGCAGCGCCGGGGCGCCGCGGGTCTCGGCGGGCAGGAAGTAGTAATCCGGCGCCGCTGGCGCGCCGCTCGGCGCCGCTGGCGCGCCACTCACCGCCGACGCGCTGGCCGGTGCCGCCGGCAGGAAGCCGGGGGCGAGCGCTGCGGCGAAGGACGCGGCCCGCGGGTGGTCCTGCGCGATGCTGCGCAGGAGGTCGGGCCCGCCCGGGACCAGGGCCGCCAGGGCGGCCCCGTCCAGACCCGGGATCGCGAGCGAGGCCGGCGCGGGGCTCGGCAGCCCCCCGGTGCCCGGCAGCGCCGGGGTGAGGGGCTGGCTCAGCGCCTGCCCCTGCCCGTAGATCTCGCGGGCGAGATGCGCGACGAGGTCGGCGTGGGCCGCCTCGCCGGGAAGCGCCGCGAGCGAGACCGGGCTCTGGTGGAGGCCGGCCTCAGGCGTAGTCATGGTAGTGCCCGAGCAGCACGTTATCGAGGCGGGCGATCGCGTCCTCGACCAGCACCGCGGCCGAGAAGTAGCGCGTCACGAGGTGCGAGGCGATCGAATGGTCGTTGGTGCCCGCGTAGCGCACCGACAGGCCGGGCTCGATCTCGCCGGTCACGCCCGACTTCTGCAGCCCGACCACGCCCTGCTCGCCCTCGCCCACCCGCAGGAGCAGGATCGAGGTGGTCTGGGACCCGGTCGCCGGGTCGGTGTCGATCGGCAGCTTGTCGCTGGGGACGAGCGGCACGCCGCGCCAGGTGATGAAGGGCGCCCCGAACAGGTGCACCACCACCGGCGGCACGCCGCGGCGGGTCGCCTCCCGGCCGAAGGCCGCGATGGTGCGCGGATGAGCGAGGAAGAAGGCGGGCTTCTTCCAGACCAGGGTCAGCAATTCGTCGAGGTCGTCCGGGGTCGGCGGGCCGCCGCGGGTCGGGATGCGCTGGCGCCCGGCCACCTCGTGGAGCAGGCCGAACTCGGAATTGTTCAGGATCTCCCACTCCTCGCGCTCCTTCACGGCGTCGACCGTGAGGCGGATCTGCTCGCGCAGCTGGTCGATCTCGTTGGAGTAGAGGTCGGTGACGCGGGTGTGGGTGTTGAGGATCGTCTGGATGGTGGAGAGGTGGTACTCGCGCGGGTCCACCTCGTAATCGACGAAGGTGGTGGGCAGGCGCGGCGTGCCCGCTTGGACCGAGAGGAGGTCGATCCCCTGCTCGCCATGCGCGTTGGTGCGGTCCTTCAGGCGCGCGCGCTCCTCGGCGGCCTGGGCGATGCGGCTGCGCAGCCCCTCATTCTCCAGAGCGGCCGCGTCCAGGGTGAGCAGCGTCACGGCCGACAGCGCCCGGACGGCCGGGGTCGGCACGGCCCCGCCGGCCAGCACCTCGTCGCCCAGGAAGTCGCCGCGGGTGGCCAGGCCCTGGCGCAACCGGACCTTGTAGGGACCCGAATGGGTCAGCTCGACCGTGCCCTCGGCCACGATCGCGAGGCCGCGCTCGGCCCCCTCCTCCAGGATGGCCTTGCCGGCCTTGTGGTGGCTCTCGGTGAAGCGGCCGGCGAGCGTCGCCAGGTCCGCGTCGCCGAGGCGGCTGAACAGCGGGATCGCCCGCAGCGAGCCGGGCCGCACCGCGAAGCTGCCGCCCTCGCTCGTCACCTCGACGCGGCCGGGCTTGGCCAGCACCACGGCGCGGCGGTTCACCCGGTAGACGCCGCCCGGCACGTTCAAGAAGGGCAGGAGGCGCAGCAGGAAGCGCGGGGTGCTGGCGGTGTTCTGGACCGCCGTGACGGTGGCGGTCGCGAGATTGCGTGCGGCGGCGGCGCCGACGCTCTGGCCTGGACCACTCATGGTCGAGAGACTCCCTCGGGATGGATGACGGATTCGGCGCGGGCACGCGCGACGGCACGGCCCGCCTGACGCAGAGTTACGGCAGAGCGGGCGCGCTCACGCGCCGGCTCCTCGTGGCGAAGACTGCAGCCCGGACCGGTCCGATCTTCCCGACCGGCCGCGCTGGCCCTCCTGTAGCGTTAGGAATCGGCCATCGTCAATGAAAGACTCTTCTCATTTTTAGCCAGAAGCGCGAGGATCGATCTCCCAAACGATCGAATAATAGAATATTGTTCCTTTTTGCTACTTTTTTGTAGAATTATGTTCTACATAATAATCTGCCCGGCCGGCCTCGCGGCAAGATCTCTTCGGGGATGAATTTTTCCCGAGATCGGCGCGTCCACCTAGATCCCGTCGCCGAAGAACTGGTCCATGCTGATGGCCGGTTCCTCGCCCCTGGGCGTGCGGCTGATCACCCGGGCGGGCACGCCCGCCACGGTCGTGTGGGGCGGCACGTCGTGCAGCACCACCGCGGCCGCCGCCACCTTGGCGCCCTCCCCGACCCGGATGTTGCCGAGCACCTTGGCGCCCACGCTCAGCAGCACGCCCCGGCTGATCTTCGGGTGCCGGTCGCCGGTCTCCTTGCCGTTGCCCCCGAGCGTCACCGATTGCAGGATCGAGACGTCGTCGGCGACCACGCTCGTCTCGCCGATCACCACCCCGGTGGCGTGGTCGATGAACACGCCCGAGCCGATCCGCGCGGCCGGGTGGATGTCGGCGCCGAACACCTCCGACATCCGGCTCTGCACGTGCAGGCTCAGGGTCGTCCGGCCCTGGTGCCAGAGCCAGTGCGCGACCCGGTAGGCTTCGAGGGCGGCGAGCCCCTTGTAGAACAGGAAGGGATCGAGGTAGCGGCGGCAGGTCGGGTCGCGCTCGCGGATGGCGACGAGGTCGCGCAAGGCGTGGTCGCCCGCCAGCGGGTCGGCCCGGAAGGCCGAGAGGCAGAGGTCGCGCATGGCGAGCCGCGCGAGGTCGCCGTCGCCGAGCCGGTGGGCGACCCGGTACGCGAAGGCGTGGGCGAGATCCGGCTGGTCGAGGATCGTGGCCTGCAGGATGCCCGCGTAGAGCGGCTCCTCGATCAGCGCCGCCTCGGCCTCGGCGCGCAGGGCGCGCCAGACCTCCGCCAGGGTGGGACGGTTCGCCTCGCGCGGGGACGGGGCGGCAAGGGCCGGGATCTGGGCCGGGATCTGGGCCGGGATCTGGGCCGGGGAAGCGCCCACGGGCGTCAATCCGCCACGCGCCGGAACAGGGCCGAGACGTAGCCGCGCAGCAATTCGTGCCCGTCGAACTGGACGTCGAGGGCGAGGAGCCCGTCCGACACCACCTGGATGCCGACCACCTCGCCGGTGGCGTGGCGCCAGATGCCGAGCGTCTCGGCAACGTCGAGCCTCGCGAACACGACCTGATCTCCTGGAACCATGAAACGCCTCCGAGCACCGCGCCGCCGCCGCCCCTCGCGGGGCGTCGGCGGCGATTCGAAACCGGGTCCCCCGACGGTCCGGCGGCGGCCCGCTCGCCGGACCGTGCGCCGCAACCTTCTCCCTGGAGGCCGTTTGACAGATGAACCCTTCTTATTCGCAGCGAATACGAAGAATAAATCTCTCGAACATCCCGAACCACCGGTCGAGTATGGAGCCTCGTCTCAGGTTTTACAAGCGACACCGACAGAACAGATGGGCGCGCGGGCGATCGGAGGGAGAATCGACTTTGCGGGCAACGGCCGGTGTCGTAAGGATCGAGGGGAGGCGGGCGCATGCGGGACGATGGCGCGATGCAGACGAGTTCCTTCCTGGCCCCTCTGGCGGGGGGCGTGCTGATCGGCCTCTCGGTGGCGCTGCTCCTGATCCTCGACGGCCGCGTCGCCGGGATCAGCGGCCTCGTGGCGGGCCTCACGCGGGAGCGGGGGGAGCGGTTCGTCGTCAACGCCGCCTTCGTGGCGGGGCTGATGCTCGGGCCGCCCGCCTTCGCGGCGCTCGCCGGCGCCTGGCCGGCGATGCGGGTCGAGGCCTCGCTGCCGGTGCTCGCCGGGGCGGGGCTGCTCGTCGGGTTCGGGACGCGGCTCGGCTCGGGCTGCACCAGCGGGCACGGCGTGGCGGGCCTCGCCCGGCTCTCGCCGCGCTCACTCGCCGCCGTCCTCACCTTCCTGGCGAGCGGCATGGCGACGGTGGCGCTGATGCGGGGGCTCGGCGCATGAGCGGGCTCACGCGCGGCGCGGTCCTGCGGGCGGGGGCGGCGCTGCTGTCCGGCCTGCTCTTCGGGCTCGGCCTGTCCCTGTCGGGGATGCTCGATCCGGCCCGGGTGCGCGGCTTCCTCGACGTGACCGGCGCCTGGGATCCGCGCCTGATCGCGGTGCTCGGCGGCGCCGTGACGGTGGCGTTCCTGGGCGAGCGGGTCCGGCGGCGCCTGCCGCGCCCGCTCCTTGCCGCCCGGTTCGACCTGCCGACGCGGCGGCGCATCAACGGGCCGCTGCTCGCCGGCGCGGCCCTGTTCGGCATCGGCTGGGGCCTGTCGGGCTTCTGCCCGGGACCGGCGGTCGCCGCCCTCTCGACCGGGGCGGTGCCGGCCGCGGTCTTCGTCCTCGCGATGCTGGCCGGCATGGCGGCCCACGCCGCCTGGGAGCGCCGTCGGCCGGAACCGGACGGCGCGCGCCGTCCGGCCTGATCCGCCGGAACCGGTTCAGCCGCGCCCCTCCGGCGCGGCGGGGACCGGCAGGGCCGGGGCGAGCAACCTCACGCCGTACCAGCCCCAATAGACCCGGTGCCGGACGATCGCCCCGTCCTCGATCTCCATCATCTCCATCAGGTCGACCTGCTCGCCCCGGGGCGTCGCGCGGGGATATTCCCAGGCGAGGTGGCGGCCCTCGGCGAGGGCGAGGCCGGTCCGGAACCACTCCGCGAGGTCCGCGGGGAAGCGCGCGAGGGCATCCTCGAGGAAGCGGAGGATCACCGCCCGGCCGACGACGAGGCCGGTCCCGCGCGCCGGATAGACCGCGAGGGCGAGCGGCGTCTCCAGCACGGCCTCCTCGGCGTAGAGCGCCGCCGTGCCGGCGAGGTCCCGGCGGCGCACGGTCTCGTGCCACGTCTCGAAGATGCGGCGGGCGTCGGGCGTGAGGGATGGCGACAAGGATGGCGACATGGGTCCTCCGGCGCAGGGACGGCGCCGGAACGTCCTACGGCCGGGCGGAGGCGGGATGCTTCGGCCGCGGCCGAAGCGGGACGGCGCGCCCGAGGCCGGCGCCCACCGCGCACGACGCCCCGGTGCGGCGGAGCCGCCGAGGCGCTGCGCGACCATGAGCTCGACCGGGTGGCCGGCGGGTCGCAACCGACGAGCGCCGGCCGGGTGACCCTCACGCCGTTCGGTGTCACCCGGGTGGTCGACCGGACGCCGCCCCGAGGCGCGCCCGGCGCCTCACGCCTCGACGCGCAGGGCCGCCGGCCCCGCCTCGGCGCGCCCGATGATCGCCGCCTCCGGATGGCCCGCCGCGCGGACCCGGGCCAGGATGGTCTGCGCCGCCTCGGCCGCGCAGGCGACGAGGAGGCCGCCCGACGTCTGCGGGTCGGTGAGGAGGTGGCGCCGCCAGTCCGGGAACCCCTCCGGCAGCGCGGCCTCGGCCCCGAAGGCCGCCCAGTTGCGGTGCGAGGCGCCGGTGACGAAGCCCTCCCGGGCCAGGGCCTCGGCTTGGGCCAGCAGCGGCACCGCCCCGGCCTCGACCACCACCGTCAGCCCGGCGCCGCGGGCGAGTTCGAGCCCGTGGCCGACGATCCCGAAGCCGGTGACGTCCGTCATGGCGTGCACGGCCGGCTCGCCCGCCAGGTCCATCCCCACCCGGTTGAGGCGCGTCGTCGTGGCGACGAACTCCGCGTAGCCCTCCGGCCCGAGCCCGTCCCGCTTGATCGCCGAGGAGTAGATGCCGACCCCGATCGGCTTCGTGAGGATGAGCCGGTCGCCCGGCCTCGCGTCGCGGTTGCGGCGCACCTGCTCGCGGCGGCAGGTGCCGATCACCGCGAGCCCGTAGATCGGCTCGGCCGCGTCGATGGAATGGCCGCCCGCCACCGGGATCCCGGCCTCGGCGCAGAGGCTGGCGCCGCCCTCCAGGATGGCCCCGATGGTCTCCGGCGGGATCTTGCCCACCGGCATGCCGAGGATGGCCAGCGCGAAGAGCGGCCGCCCGCCCATCGCGTACACGTCCGAGATCGCGTTCGTGGCGGCGATCCGCCCGAAATCGCGGGGGTCGTCGACCATCGGCGTGAAGAAGTCCGTGGTGGCGACGAGGCAGGTGCCGTCGTCGAGCGCCCAGATGGCGGCGTCGTCCGCGGTCTCGGTGCCGACGAGGAGCCGCTCGAAGGGCCCCGCCGCCGGCTGCCGCGCCAGCAGGCCGCGCAGGATCGCCGGATCGAGCTTGCAGCCGCAGCCGCCCCCGTGGGCGAGGGCGGTGAGGCGGACGGGGTGATCTTTCATGGCTCCTCCTGGCGGGCCGCCCCTGGCGGAGAGCGGCGCGCCCGGCGGATGTGGGGCGCGGGCGCCGGAACGTCGACCGGACATGCCCTCCCGGCGCGGCTCCGCGAGGTCTAAGCGGATGATCGGCCTTGCTGGGGACGGCGAGGCGTGGGGCGGCGGGGCGCGCGGCCGGGGGCGGCTCAGCGCACGCGGCGGATCCAGAGGCGCTCGACGCGCGGGTGCATGGCGGCGACGACGGCGATGCCGCCGGCGGCGGCGGAGAGCATGACGATGAGTTCAGACATGCGCCGCGGTTAGGCGGATTCGCCCCGCGCCGGCCATGCGGCGGCCTGCCGCGAGACGATTCGGCCCGGCGGCCGATCTCGGGCGCCTTCCATTGACCTTCGTCAATGACGGCGCGCCCCGAGCGGGTGGCAATCTCCGCACCAGCCGTGGAGGCCGTCATGGCATTCGAACAGACGAGCACGGACACCGCCCAGGGTACGAGCCAGGGACCGAACCCAGCCTCCGCCGCGAAGGCGGCTCAGGGCCTCTTCGACGGCGCCCAGGCCTGGAAGGCCTTCGGGTTCGATCTCCCGATGCGGCTGTCCGCCGAGATGCTGGCCTTCGCGGGCCGGCGCCTGCAGGCCCAGGCGGAGCACGTGGCGGCCCTCGGCCGCTGCACCACGGCGGTGGAGGCGGTGAAGCTTCAGACGGCCTTCGCGGCCCGGACCCTCGCGGAGTATCAGCGCGAGGCCGGAACCCTCTCGCAAGGACTCGTCGAGACCGCCGCGCCGCATTCCGTCCCGAAGGCGGCCTGAACGGATCGCGCGCGGGCCTAACCCGGCAGGCCGGCCGGCGGCCCGCCCCCTGCGGGGCAGGCGTGCCCGCTCTCAGGACGAACGGGTTAATCCACCAGACAACGAATCCTCACACATCGGTTTTACCCGAAGGTAAGATCATCATGTGAAGCATTCCGGCACCCTCTTCGAAGGTGTCGCCGGCCGTGACCAGTTTTCGGATTTCGAATGCCCCAGCGCGCCTGCGGCACCACCTCGCCCGCCTGGGGACGTCCCGCCATGGCGTGGTGGCGGAGGCGGTCGGCATCTGCTTCGTCATGATCTGCCTCCTGCTCGGGGCCGCGGTCGATTACTCGCGCATGCAGCAGGACCGGATCACCCTGAACGCCGCCATGGACGCGGCGGTGATCGCCGCCGTGCAGGCGATGAAGACTGCGGACACGCAGGGCCTGACCGACGCGCAGAGCATCCTGGCCGGCCAGACGGCGGGCAGTTTGGTCTTCACCTCCTTCGATCCCCCGACCATCGCGCGGACCGGGGCGACCGGCAGCTTCGCGGTCACGATCAACGGACGGAACGTCTCGGTGACCGGCAGCTTCACCGCCAGCACGGCGACGACGGTGATGAATCTCGCCCTCACCCGGAAGATCCCGTTCAACGGGACCTCGACGGCGAGCCTGACCCTGTCGCCCTACGTCGACGTCTACCTGCTGATCGACGTGTCCGGCTCGATGGCGATCGGCGCGACGCAGGCGGACATCAACGCCCTCCTGTCCGGCATCGGCTGCGCCTTCGCCTGCCACGACGGCTCGCCCGTCAACGGCACGTCGATGGATTCCTATCAGTGGGCCCGGGCCAACGGCATCACGCTCCGCCTTCAGGAGATGAACACCGGCATCCAGCAATTCGTCACCTGGCTCCAGAACCAGCCGAACTTCGCCAAGCACGTGCGCATCGCGATCTACTCCTTCAGCACCGGCCTCACCAAGGTCCTCGACCCGACGAGCAACCTCGCGTCGGTGAGCGCCAACCTGCCCCAGGCGCCGAGCACGTCGGGCGAGTCCGACGGCGCCACGCTCTGGAGCACGATCATGCCGCAAGTCACGCCCCTCGTCGGCACGAGCGGCGACGGCGTGACCACGCCGAAGAAGCTGGTCATCGTGGCCTCGGACGGCGTCGCCGATCCCGGCCGGTTCTGGACCTACCTGACCCAGTACCGGGCGAACGTCGCCCCCTTCGACCCGCAGCAATGCAGCGGGCTCAAGGGCGCGGGCGTCTCGGTGGGCGTCATCTACACGCCCTACCTGCCGATGACCTGGGACTGGGGCTACAACGCCACGCTCGGCCAGCCGAGTCAGATCGGGGGCGCCGGCACCCGCCTCGACGACATCCCGGGGCAGCTCACCGCCTGCGCGTCGACCGGGCTCTACGTCGACGCGTCGAAATCCGGATCGATCGGGCAGGCGATGCAGCAGGTCTTCCAGAGCTTCTCCCAGCTCAAGATCACGAACTAGGCCGGGGTGCGGTGCCGCGGGCCGGCCCGCGTCAGAAGCGGTACGTGAAGCTGCCCTTGACCGCGTGGTCCTCGGCCCGCGACCCGACCTGGCCCGTATAGGCGATGCCCAGCGTCGCCCGCGCCGAGATCTGCAGGTCCAGACCCACCTCCGCCACCAGAGCGTCCCGCGAGATCGGGATCCCCGCCGTGATGAAGCTCGGGCCCGTCGAGAAGGCGAGCAGCGCCGTCGGCACCACGTCCCCGAACGCCCGCCGGTAGCCCAGCAGCCCGTGCAGCGCCACCGGAGCGCCCAGGCCCAGGTCGAAGCTGGTCTGCGCCCGCACGCCCGCCGTCAGCGTCGGGATCTCCGACGTCCGCGACGCGCCCCGCAGCGCCGCGAGCCCGCCCGTCTCCGCGAACCGGTCCCGGTCGATGCCCACATAGGCCCCGCCCACGAAGGGCTCGATGTAGGACAGGGCCACCGGCGCCGGCGCCACCGGGTCCTTGCTCACCAGCGCCGGGGCGCCACCGAACACGACCTTGTAGCCGATCTCGCCGAAGCCCTGGATCGTCGAACCGCCGTAGCGGGCGGTCTCGGTCTCGGCCACGCCCGGGACGATCACGGCGCGGCGCGTGCGCAGGCTGTCACCCGCATAGACCGCGCCCAGCCGCAGCGCGAACGGACCCGCCTCGGTGCCGCCGTAGACGCCGCCGTAGCCGCTCTCGATCGTGCCCGACTGCACCCGGCCGGGCGTGTCGAGGTTGGTCGACGCGTAGCCGCCGGCCACGCCGAGCTTGATCCCGTTCTCCAGCCGCACATCCGCGCCGAGCACGAAGCCCGCCGTGTCGCGGCTGATGCTGACCGCGTTGCCGTTCGCGACGGCGGAGCCGTCGCCGCGGGCGTCGCCGAAGGCGCCGAAGCCCTGGCCCCAGAGCGCGAAGACCTGCGGGTCGAGCACCCGCACCGGCACCGGCGCCACCGGCGCCGCGCGGCCGGGCAGGTCGGCCGTGTAGGTGGCCGGCAGGCTGCCATAGTCGCGCAGGCCCGAGCCGCCCCAGCGCAGGCGGTCGAGGATCGCCTCGCGCACGAAGAAGGCGGTCTCGTAGGCGCTCGACACCGCGCTGGCGTGGACGTCGCCGGTGGTGGCCTGGAAGGCGGTGATGGCCTCGGGCGTGGTCAGCCCGACCGTGCGGTCGAAGATCGCCGTGCCGGCGCCGCTGGCCTGGATGGCGGTGGCGACGGCGGCC
>NZ_JBSVZN010000042.1:0-63385 GCF_054052225.1 Methylobacterium sp. JK268
TCAAGTTGAAGAGTTGATCATGCGCTCGATCACAACATTGACAGGGCACACTCAGATCAGGTTTCCCCGACCCGGTGAGCTCCTGAGAAACGTCGGATCAAACGCTATCCTTCTCCGCCAGGGCATCGCGCCCCAGCCGCAAGGACAACGCCGTCCACGCTTCTCTTTCTCCGATGAACTTGTCAAAGAGCCTGTTCAACGGACAACCGAGCGATCCCGGGTAACCCACCCGGAGCCAGACCCGCAGTCTGTCCGAAAGAAGCAGAAGCGCCCGGGCCGCTGAGTTGCAACGGCCGGCGCCGATGGGTGGTCGTATACGCCCCGCTCCCAGACCCGTCAACACCCCCTGCGAAGTTTTTGCGACAGCCCCCTCCCCTCAGCGGCGGGCTGCGCGGGCGAGCTGGTCGGGGGTGTCCGGCGCGCTCATGGCGCGGGCCGCGGATTCCGCATCGTGGCCGGCGGCATCCCGGCGGGAAGGATCGGCGCCCCGCGCGAGAAGGAGGTCGACGATCTCCGTCCGGTTGAACATCGCGGCCGTCATCAGCGCGGTGCGCCCGTCCGGTCCGGCGCCGTCCACCGACGCGCCGCCGTCGAGGAGGGCGGTCACCGTCTCGGTCGCGCCCTTGAAGGCGGCGGCGGCGAGCGGCGTCTGCCCGCGGTCGTTCGCGATTTCCGCGTCGGCACCGTGCTCCAGGAGGACGCGCACGGCCTCCGTCTGACCGTGATAGGCCGCGAGCATCACCAGCGTGTCGCCCTTGTCGTTGCGCAGGTTCGCCGGCAGGCCCTGCCGAAGCAGCGCCTCGAGTTCGGCGGCGTAGCCGCTGCGCGCGAGCTGGAAGACGCGCCCGGCGAAAGCGATGGTCTCCTCGTCGAGGGCGGGGCGGGAAGCGGCGGGATCCTGCGTCATGCGGCGAGCCTGTCGTGGATGATCGCCGGGATATCGGGCGCGCGGCGGCCGGAAGCCAGGGGCGGGACTGGAAGGCGGCCACGCCAGCCGGCATAAGCGCCCGGATCGGCCGCGCGCCGGTCCGACCGCCCTGCCCGGCCGCCACGGCCTTCCGCGAGACGAACCCGATGACGATCCGCGCCGTCCCGACCACGCCCTTCCCCGACCAGAAGCCCGGCACCTCGGGCCTGCGCAAGAAGGTGCCGGTGTTCCAGCAGCCGGGCTACGTCGAGAACTTCGTGCAGGCGATCTTCGACAGCGTCGCGGGCCGCGAGGGCGCCACGCTGGTCGTCGGCGGCGACGGGCGCTTCCTCAACCGGGAGGTCGTGCAGACCCTCCTCAAGATGGCGGCGGCGAACGGCTTCTCGCGCATCCTGGTCGGGCGCGGCGGCCTCCTCTCGACGCCCGCCGCCTCCTGCGTGATCCGCAAGGTGGGGGCGATCGGCGGCGTCATCCTCTCGGCGAGCCACAATCCCGGGGGGCCGGACGGCGATTTCGGCATCAAGTTCAACGCCGCCAACGGCGGTCCCGCGCCCGAGACGGTCACGGACGCGATCTTCGCGCGCACCAAGTCCCTGACCGAGTACCGCATCATCGAAGCGCCGGACCTCGATCTCGACCGGCTCGGGGACATCGCCCTCGGGGACGCCACCGTCACGGTCATCGATCCGGTATACGATTACGCGGCCCTGATGGAGAGACTGATCGACTTTCCGCGGCTCGCGGCCCTGTTCCGGTCGGGCTTCCGCATGCGCTTCGACGCCATGAGCGCGGTGACCGGCCCCTATGCCACGGCGATCCTGGAGGGCCGCCTCGGGGCGGCGCCCGGCACCGTCGTGAACGCGCAGCCGCTCCCGGATTTCGGAGGCCACCACCCCGACCCGAACCCGGTCCACGCCCACGACCTGATGGCGCTGATGCACGGGCCCGACGCGCCGGATTTCGGCGCCGCCTCGGACGGCGACGGCGACCGCAACATGATCGTCGCGCCGGGCCTGTTCGTCACTCCGAGCGACAGCCTCGCGGTGATCGCCGCGCAGGCCCACCTCGCGCCGGGCTATGCGGCGGGTCTCGCGGGCGTCGCGCGCTCGATGCCGACGAGCCGGGCGGTGGACCGGGTGGCGGCGCGGCTCGGCATCCCGGTCTACGAGACCCCGACCGGCTGGAAGTTCTTCGGCAACCTGCTCGATGCCGGCCGCATCACCCTCTGCGGCGAGGAGAGCGCCGGAACCGGCTCGAACCACGTGCGCGAGAAGGACGGCCTCTGGGCGGTGCTGCTCTGGCTCAACATCCTGGCGGTGACCGGCAAGCGCGCCGACGCGCTCCTGCGCGAGCACTGGGCGGCCTATGGGCGCGACTACTACGCGCGCCACGACTACGAGGAGGTCGATTCCGCCGCCGCGGAGGGCCTGATGGAGGCCCTGCGGGCGCAGCTCGCGGATCTGCCCGGCCGGCGCTTCGGGGATCTCACCGTCGAGACCGCCGACGATTTCGCCTACGCGGATCCGGTGGACGGCTCCGTGACGCGCCGCCAGGGCATCCGCATCCTGTTCCGCGAGGATGCCCGCGTGGTGTTCCGGCTCTCGGGCACCGGCACGGTCGGGGCGACCTTGCGCGTCTACCTCGAACGCTTCGAACCCGATCCGGCCCGGCACGATCGACCGACCGCCGAGGTGCTCGCGCCGGTCGTGGCCGCGGCCGAGGCCATCGCCGGGATCACGGCCCGGACCGGCCGCCGGGAGCCGTCCGTCGTGACCTGACAGCCGCGATAGCGGTTGACAGAAACTGGAACTGCGTTCAGATCTGGAACTATGTTCCAGATCTGAGGACGCGATGGCGGCCGGATTGCTGCGACGGGTGCTGGACGTGGTGGAGCTGCTCGCGGGGCACGCGCGCGGCCTGCCGCTCCAGACGATCGCCGACACGCTCGACATGCCCAAGAGCGGCGCGCACCGCCTGCTCGCGGAGCTGTCCGCCTACGGCTACGTCACGCAGGACCCCGACAGCTTCCGCTACCTGCTGACCACCAAGTTCGCCACGCTCGGGCTGAAGCACCTCGCGAATTCAGGCGTGGTCGACGTCTCGCAGTCGGTGCTGAACCGGCTCGCGGAGCGAAGCGGAGAGCTGGTCCGCCTCGCCATCGTCGACTACCCACGCCTCGTCTGGGTGGCGAAGGCGCAGGGCGCCCGCTCGGGGCTGCGCTACGACGGCGACATGGGCGCCGAGGCGAGCCTCACCACCGCCTCCACCGGCATCGTCTGGCTGGCGAGCCTCTCGGACGAGGAGGCCGTTCGGCTCGCCCTCGGCCAGGGCTTCCGGCCACCGGGCAGTGCCGGCCCCAACGCCCCGCAGACCCTCCCGGCCCTCCTCGCCCTCGTCGAGGAAGCGCGCCGCCGCGGCTACGCCTGGGTGCACGAGACCCACGCCGCGGGCACCGCCGCCATGGCCGCCAATATCCTGCATCCAGCGACCGGCCGGGCGATCGGCAATGTCAGCATCACCGGGCCGAGCGCGCGCCTCACCGAGGCCTATCGGGACTCGCTCGCGCCGGACCTGCTGGAGGCGGCGGCCACGCTCTCGGCGATCGGACCGCTGTCGGACTACCTCGGCGCGCTGAATGGCGGGCGGCAGCCCGCCGCAGCGGCCGCCGGGAGCGCCTGACGCCGGCTCTTGGCAGGGCGGCCGCAGGGCGCGCATGGTGTGCAAAAACCCCGTCACGGGGAGGGAGGAGCGATGATGACGGACCTGGAACGAGAATTCCTGCAGCGCGACCGGCGCATCCATCCACCGGCCTTCACGGCGGATTACAAGACGAGCGTGCTGCGCTCGCCGCAGCGGGCGATGATCTCCCTGCAATCCTCCCTCTCCGAGGTGACCGGGCCGACCTTCGGCCAGGCCGAGCTCGGCCCCCTCGATAACGACCTGATCCTGAACTACGCCAAGGACGGCGAGCCGATCGGCGAGCGGATCCTGGTCCACGGCCTCGTGCGCGACGAGAACGGCCGGGGCGTCCCCCACACGCTCGTCGAGTTCTGGCAGGCCAATGCGGGTGGGCGCTACCGCCACCGCAACGACCGCTACCTCGCGCCGATCGACCCGAATTTCGGCGGCTGCGGCCGGGCGCTCACCGACGAGAACGGCTACTACTACTTCCGCACCATCAAGCCCGGCCCCTATCCGTGGCGGAACTTCCTCAACTCGTGGCGGCCGGCCCACATCCACTTCTCGGTGTTCGGCTCCGGGTTCGCCCAGCGACTCATCACCCAGATGTATTTCGAGGGCGACCCGCTGATCTGGCGCGACCCGATGGTGCTCGGGATCCCCGATCGCGACGCGGCCGCGCGGCTGATCGCGCCCCTCGACCTCGAATCCGCCATCCCCCTCGACATGCTGGCCTACCGCTTCGACATCGTCCTGCGCGGCCGTCAGCAGACGCTCTTCGAGAACAAGCTGCAGGGGAACTGAGATGAACCCGCCCTTCCATCGCCTGCACGAGACCGCCTCGCAGACCGCCGGCCCCTACGTCCATATCGGACTGATCCCGCATCAGGCCGGCTTCGACATCTTCGAGACCAACTTCTCGAACGTCCTGGCCGGGCCGGGCACGGCGGGCGAGCGCATCCGCCTGGAGGGCCGCGTCTTCGACGGCGCCGACGAGCCCGTCCGCGACGTGCTGGTGGAGATCTGGCAGGCCAACGCCGCAGGGCGCTACAACCACCCGGCCGACCGGCAGGAGGACAAGCCGCTCGACCCGGATTTCCGCGGCTGGGGGCGCACCGGCTCGAACTTCGAGACCGGAATCTGGTCGTTCGAGACGGTCAAGCCCGGCCCGGTGGTCGGGCGCAAGGGCCACCGCCCGATGGCGCCGCACGTCAACCTCTGGATCGCCGCCCGCGGCATCAATATCGGGCTCCAGACCCGGCTCTACTTCGCGGACGAGGCGGAGGCGAACGCCGCCGACCCGGTGCTCGGGCTGATCGAGCAGCGCGGGCGGCGCGAGACGCTGATCGCCCGGCGCGAGGCCCGCGATCTGCCCACCTACGTGCTCGACATCCGGCTCCAGGGCCCGAACGAGACCGTCTTCTTCGACGTCTGACAGAAATCCGGAGGAACGCCCCCATGAAGCCCGTCGTCATCGCGGTCGCGATCACCGGCTCGGTGCCGCGCAAGAAGGACAACCCCGCCGTCCCGACCCGCGTCTCCGAGCAGATCGAGTCCACCCATCAGGCCTTCGAGGCCGGCGCCACCCTGGTGCACATCCACGTCCGCAACGACGACGAATCGCCCTCCTCCGATCCCGAGCGGTTCGCGGCGGTGCAGGAGGGCGTGCGCAAGCACTGCCCCGGCATGATCGTGCAGTTCTCCACCGGCGGCCGCGGCCGCGACCCCAGCGCGCGCGGCCTGTCGCTGGTTCACCGGCCCGACATGGCCTCGCTCTCGACCGGCTCGGTCAACTTCCCGTCGATCGTCTACGAGAACCCGGCCTCGCTGGTCACCGACCTCGCCACCCAGATGCGCGAGCACGGGATCCGGCCGGAGATCGAGGTGTTCGACCTGTCGCACCTCCACGGGGCGAAGCGCCTGATCGAGGCGGGGCTGATGGATGCCGCGCCCCACGTGCAGTTCGTGATGGGCGTGAAGAACGCCATGCCGGCGGAAGAGCACCTCCTCGACATCCTCCTCGCCGAGACCCGCCGAATCCTGCCCCAGGCGACCTGGACGGCGGCCGGGATCGGCCGCGAGCAGGCCCGGGTGATGGAATGGGCGCTCGCGCGCGGCGCCGACGCGGTGCGCACGGGCCTCGAGGACAACATCCGGGTGACCAAGGACCGGCTGGCCGCGAGCAACGCCGAACTGGTGTCGCTCGCCGCCGAGGCGGTGCAGCGGCATGGGCGCCGCGTCGCCACGCCGGCCGAGGCCCGCGAGATCCTGCACCTGCGCCCGGCGGCGTGAGGGCACCCCCCGCCCCTCCCCCCGCCGAGGGGGAGGGGCGGGGCGCGATCACTCCCCCAACCGAGGCCTCGCCATGACCTTCTCGGCCCTCGATTCCGCTCTGCTCGGCCCGCTCTTCGCGACCGACGCGATGCGGTCGGTCTTCACCGACGAGGCCCGGGTCGCCGCGATGCTGCGCGCGGAGGCCGCCCTCGCCCGCGCCGAGGCGGCGTCCGGGCTGGTGCCCGACGCGCTCGCCGGCGCCATCGCGGCGATCGCCCCCGCCTCCCTCGATCCCGCCGCCCTCGGCCGCAGGACGGCGGTGTCGGGCGTGCCGGTGATCCCCTTCGTGAAGGCCGTGCAGAAGGCGCTGCCGGACACGCTCGCGAGCGGGTTCCACAAGGGGACGACCACGCAGGACATCGCCGACACCGCCCTCGTCCTCCAGATCCGCGACGCCCTCGGCCTAGTGGCCGAGGACCTTCGGGCCATCGTCGCCGGCCTCGCCGCCCTGGCGCGGCGCCATCGCGAGACGCCCTGCGTCGGCCGCACCTACGGCCAGCAGGCGGCCCCGGTCACCTTCGGCGCCAAGGCGGCCCTGTGGGCGCTCGGGATCGCCGAACTCGCCGGCGACCTCCCGCGCCTGCGCGGCAAGGTGCTGACCGCCTCGCTCGGCGGCCCGGTCGGCACCCTGGCAGGCCTCAAGGACGCGGCAGATGCGGTGTCCGCGCGCTTCGCCGCGGACCTCGACCTGCGCCACGATCCGGCGCCCTGGCACAGCCGCCGCGGCCGCATGGCCCAGACCGGCACGTGGCTCGTCCTGGTGATGGGTGCGCTCGCCAAGCTCGCGACCGACGTGGCGCAGCTCGCCAGCACCGAGGTCGGCGAGGTCGCCGAGCCCTTCGTGCCGGGGCGGGGCGGCTCCTCGGCCATGCCCCACAAGCGCAACCCGGTCTCCTCGACGGTGATCCTGGCGAATTTCAGCGCCGCGAAGGGGCAGGTGCTGCCGCTCCTCGACGGGATGGCGGCCGCCCAGGAACGGCCGGCCGGCGCGTGGCACGCGGAGTGGCACGCCCTGCCCTCCCTGTTCGGCCTCGCCTCCGGGGCGCTCCGCGAGGCCAGGGCCCTGGCCGAGGGCCTGGTGCCCGATCCGGACCGGATGCGCGCCAACCTCGACCTGACCCGGGGCCTGCTCTTCGCCGACGCGGCGGCGGCGCGGCTCGCCCCGCATCTCGGCGCGGAGGCGGCCCACCGCCTCGTCGAGGAGGCGGCCGGCGCCGTCCGCGCGGGTGAGGGCAGCCTCGCCGAGGTTTTGGCCGCCCGGCCCGAGACGGCGGGCCTCGATCTCGCGCCGGCCTTCGACCTGACGCAGGCGATCCGCGCCGGCGCCCGGACCGCCGACCACGCCCTCGCCGAGGCGGCGCGCTACGTCGCCCTCCTCGCCCCCTGACCGGAGGAACTCATGCCCGTCATCGACGCCAACGGCACCCGCCTCGCCTACGAGATCTCGGGTCCGACCGGCGCGCCCGTGGTCGCCTTCTCGAACTCGCTCGGCACGACCATGGCGATGTGGGACCCGCTAGTCCCGTTCCTGCGCGGCCGCTACCGGGTGCTGCGCTACGACACGCGGGGCCACGGCGCCTCGCAGGTCCGCGACGAGCCAGCCTCGGTGGAGGATCTCGCGGACGACCTCCTCGGGCTCCTCGACGGGCTCGGCATCGCGCGCGCCCACGTGGTCGGTCTGTCTCTCGGCGGCATGACCGGCCAGGCCCTCGCCATGCGCGCCCCCGAGCGGGTGCTGAGCCTGACGCTGATGGCCACCGCCGCCGAGATGCCGAGCGAGGCGAGCTGGAACGAGCGCGCGAACACCGTGCGGGCGCAGGGCACGGAAGCGATCGTCGACGCCACCATGGAGCGCTGGTTCACGCCGGACTTCCCGCGGAATGCCCCCGCGGCGGTGGCGCCGGTGCGACGGCAATTCGTGGAGACCGACCGGGCCGGCTACGCGGTCTGCTGCACCGCCATCGGGCGCATGGACCTCCGGCCCGGCCTCGGCCGCATCACCGCGCCGACCCTGGTGATCGCCGGCCGCGACGATCCGGCGACGCCGCCGGCGAAGTCGGAGGAGATCTGCGCGGGCATCCCGCAGGCCGAGCTGGTGGTCCTGCCCCGGGCCCGCCACCTCCTCGCGGTGGAGCACCCGGAGGCGGCTGCCTCCCACCTCCTCGCCTTCCTCGACCGGCACCGCGGCGCCGCGGAGGCGGCCACCGGGGCGCTGGCCTTCGCGGAGGGGCTGGCGAACCGCCGCAGCGTGCTCGGCGAGGAGCACGTGGACCGCTCGCTCGCGGCGGCCGGGACCTTCGCGGGACCCTGGCAGGACTTCATCACGCGCACCGCCTGGGGCGAGGTCTGGGGCGACCCGCGCCTGCCCTGGAAATCGCGCTCGCTCATCACGCTGGCGATGATGGTGGCGCTCGGGCGGGAGGAGGAGTTCAAGCTCCACGTCCGGCCGGCGCTGAGCAACGGCGTCACGCCGTCGGAGCTTCAGGCGCTCTTGCTCCAGACCGCGATCTACGCGGGCGTCCCGGCGGCGAACGGGGCTTTCCGCTGGGCCAAGCAGGTGCTGGAGGACGAGCTGGAGTAGCGCGACCGTCCACCCTCCCCCCTCTGCGGGGGAGGGTAGATCAGCGCGGACCCGACGTGCCTCAGCGCTGGCCGAACGCCGCGTCCTTGAACAGCTCCTTGAACTCGCGCGGCTGCGAGCGCCAGTACTGCTGGGGCGCGCGCACCCGCGCCCCGAGTTCGGCCGCCGCGTGCCAGGGCCAGCGCGGGTCGTAGAGCATGGCACGGGCGAGCGAGACCGCGTCGGCCTTGCCCTCGACCAGGATCGTCTCCGCCTGGCGCGGCTCGGTGATCAGGCCGACCGCGATCGTGGTGAGGTCGGTCGCCTGCCGCACCCGCTCCGCGAAGGGCACCTGGTAGCCCGGGCCGAGCGTGATCTTCTGCAGGGGGGAGACGCCCCCGGTGGAGACGTGGATCGCCGCGGCCCCGCGCGCCTTCAGGGCCTCCGCGAAGGCGACCGTCTGCTCGACCTCCCAGCCCTCCTCCACCCAGTCGGTGGCCGAGACGCGCGCCCAGACCGGCTTGCCCGCGGGCACGGCGTCGCGCACCGCGTCGAACACTTCCAGCGGGAAGCGCATCCGGTTCTCCAGGCTGCCGCCATAGGCGTCGGTGCGCCGATTCGACAGCGGCGAGAGGAACTGGTGCAGCAGATAGCCGTGGGCGGCGTGGATCTCCACCGCGTCGAGGCCGAGCCGCATGGCGCGCTTGGTGGTGGCCACGAAGTCGTCGCGGATCCGCTTGAGGTCGGCGGCGTCGAGGGCGCGGGGCGCCACCTCGCCCTCCCCGTGCGGCAGCGGCGAGGGCGCCTCGGTGAGCCAGCCGTGGGGATTCTCCGGCGCGATCTGCGCGCCGCCGCGCCAGGGCACCTCGCTCGACGCCTTGCGCCCCGCATGGGCGATCTGGATGCAGAGCGGCAGGGGCGCGTAGTTCCGCACCGCGGCGAGAACCCGCCCCAGCTCGCGCTCGCAGGCATCGTTGTAGAGGCCGAGATCGCCGTAGGTGATGCGCGCCTCCGGCGACACCGCCGTCGCCTCAAGGGTGAGGAGGCCGGCTCCCGACATCGCGAGCTGGCCGAGATGCATCATGTGCCAGTCGCTGGCCTCGCCGTCGCGCGCCGAATATTGGCACATGGGCGCGATGATGATGCGGTTCTCGAGATCGAGGCCGTCGAGGCGCAGGGGCTCGAACAGGCGGGGCGTGGTCATTCGGGGACCTCCGTGACGGACGGCGTCTATCTGGACGCGACGGCGCTCACGGAAAAGCCCCGTCCGCACCGCCGCGGATCATCCCCGCGCCCGGGACATGGCCGCCGCTTGCTCAACCAATGCCGCGCGCCCGCAAGGTCGCCCCGATCTCGTCGAGGATCGCCGGATCGTCGATGGTCGGGGGCGTGGTCCAGGTCTCGCCGTCGGCGATCTTCTTCATGGTGCCGCGCAGGATCTTGCCGGAGCGGGTCTTCGGCAGACGCCCGACCGTGAGCGCGAGCTTGAAGGCCGCCACCGGTCCGATGCGCTCGCGCACCAGCGCGACGAGGTCCGCCTCCACCTCGGCCGGCGAGCGGTCGACGCCGGACTTCAGCACCACGAAACCGCAGGGCACCTCCCCCTTGAGGCTGTCGCGGATGCCGATCACCGCGCATTCGGCGACGGCCGGGTGCGAGGCCAGCACCTCCTCCATGCCGCCGGTCGAAAGCCGATGGCCCGCCACGTTGATGATGTCGTCGGTGCGGCCCATCACGAAGACGTAGCCGTCCCCGTCGAGGAAGCCGGCATCCGACGTGTTGTAGTTGCTCGGGAAGGTGGTGAGGTAGCTCTCGCGGAAGCGCTCGTCCTGCTGCCAGAGCGTCGGCAGGCAGCCGGGCGGCAGCGGCAGGCGCAGCGCGATGGTGCCCATCGTGTCGGGGGGCACCGGCTTGCCGCTCTCGTCGAGCACCTGCACGTCGTAGCCCGGCATCGGCACGGTGGGGCTCCCGTGCTTCACCGGCAGCAGGCCGAGGCCGACCGGGTTCGCGGCGATCGGCCAGCCGGTCTCCGTTTGCCACCAATGGTCGACGACCGGCGTGCCGAGGATGCGCTCCGCCCAGGCCACCGTGTCGGGATCGGCCCGCTCGCCCGCCAGGAACAGGGTGCGGAAACGCGAGAGGTCGTGGCCTCGCAGCAGCCGCGCCTCCGGATCCTCCTTCTTCACCGCGCGAAGCGCCGTCGGCGCCGTGAACAGCGCCACGGCCCCGGTCTCGGCGATCACCCGCCAGAAGGCGCCCGCGTCGGGCGTGCCGACCGGCTTGCCCTCGTAGAGCACCGTCGTGCAGCCGTGCAGGAGCGGCCCGTAGACGATGTAGGAATGGCCCACCACCCAGCCGACGTCGGAGGCGCACCAGTACACCTCGCCGGGCCGGATGCCGTAGAGGTGCGGCATCGACCAGGCCAGCGCCACGAGGTAGCCGCCGGTGTCGCGCACCACGCCCTTCGGCTTGCCCGTCGTGCCGGACGTGTAGAGGATGTAGAGCGGATCGGTCGCCGCGACCGGAACGCACGCCGCGCGGTGACCCGCGGCGCGGGCGGCCGCCACCGCTTCGGCCCAATCGCGGTCGCGCCCCGGGACGAGGGCGGCGGGCGCCTGGGGACGCTGCAGGATCAGGCAGGAGGTCGGCCTGTGGGCCGAGAGCCGGCAGGCCTCGTCGAGGAGCGGCTTGTAGGGGACGACGCGCCCGGGCTCGACGCCGCAGCTCGCCGCCAGCACCACCGTCGGAGCGGCATCCTCGATGCGCGCGGCGAGTTCCTTGGCGGCGAAGCCGCCGAACACCACCGAATGCACCGCGCCGAGCCGCGCGCAGGCGAGCATGCCGAACAGCGCCTCGGGCACCATCGGCATGTAGAGCACCACCCGGTCGCCCCGCCCGACCCCGAGGTCCCGGAGCACCGCGGCCAGCACCGCGACCTCGTCCTGCAGCTCCGCGTAGGTGATGCGCCGCTTCGTCCCCGTGACCGGGGAATCGTACAGGATCGCCGCCTGCTCGCCCCGCCCCGCCGCCACGTGCCGGTCGACGGCGTTGTGGCAGGCATTGACCTCGGCGCCCACGAACCAGCGGCCGTAGATCCCGGCCGCCGGGTCGAAGGTGGCGGTCGCGGGCCGGTCCCAGTCGATGGCGCGGGCAGCCTCGGCCCAGAACGCCGACGGGTCCAGCGCCCAGGCGGAATAGACCTCTGCGTAGCGGCTGCCCGTCGTGGTCTCTTGCGTCGTGCTGTCCGGCGTCGTCGTGTCCGTCATGGCGACCTCCCCGTGTGTTTGGCTCCGGCTTAAGGCAGGCGGGTCTCGCGTTGAATTCGCCGATGCGCCTACGCCTTTCGTGCCACGCGCCACTTCCGTGGATGTCGGCGCGGGCCGCCCTCCGCTACATTGCGGCACGCGCCGCGAACGCGCGAGATCCGGGAGACGCTCGATGACCGCCGAGACCATCTACGACCGTGGCCTCGATCGGAACCCCGCGAATTTTCAGCCGCTCACGCCCCTTACCTTCCTGGAGCGCGCCGCGATGGTTTTTCCGGACCTCGTCGCGGTCATCCACGGGCCGCTGCGGCGCTCCTACGCGGAGCTCTACGCGCGCAGCCGCCGCCTCGCCGCGGCGCTTGCCGCCCGCGGCATCGGGCGCGGCGACACGGTCGCGGTGATGCTCGCCAACACGCCGGCGATGATCGAATGCCATTACGGGGTGCCGATGGCGGGCGCGGTGCTCAACACCCTGAACACGCGGCTCGATCCGGCCATCCTCGCCTTCTGCCTCGATCACGGCGAGGCCAAGGTGCTGATCACCGACCGGGAATTCGCCCGGGTGATCGGGCCGGCCCTCGCCCAGGCGAGCGTCAAGCCGCTGGTGATCGACTACGACGATCCCGAATATGCCGGCGCCGGCGAGCGCCTGGGCACCCTCGAGTACGAGGCGTTCCTGGTCACCGGCGATCCCGCCTACGCCTGGTCCCTGCCGGCCGACGAGTGGGACGCGATCTCGCTCAACTACACGTCGGGGACGACCGGCGATCCCAAGGGGGTGGTCTACCATCACCGCGGCGCGTCGCTCCTCGCGGTCGGCAACGTGGTGGCGGGCCAGCTCGCGCGGCACCCGGTCTATCTGTGGACCCTGCCGATGTTCCACTGCAACGGCTGGTGCTTCCCCTGGACCCTGTCGGTGGTGGCCGGCACCCATGTCTGCCTGCGGCAGGTGCGGGCGAAGGCGATGTACGACGCGATCGCGGATCACGGGGTCACCCACCTGTGCGGCGCGCCGATCGTGATGTCCCTGCTCATCAACGCGCCGGCGGCCGAACGGCGCGACCTGCCGCACCGGGTCGCATTCCTCACCGCGGCGGCGCCCCCGCCCGAGGCGGTGCTCGCCGGCATGGCGGAGGCGGGGTTCGACGTCACCCACGTCTACGGCCTGACCGAGACCTACGGCCCGGCCGTGGTGAACGAGTGGCACGCGGATTGGGACGCCCTCGGTAAGGCCGAGCAGGCGGCCCGCAAGGCGCGCCAGGGCGTGCGCTACCCGCCCCTCGAAGCTCTCGACGTGCTCGACCCCGAGACCATGGAGCCGGTGCCGGCGGACGGCGCCACCCTCGGCGAGGTGATGTTCCGCGGCAACGTGGTGATGCGCGGCTACCTCAAGAACCCCACGGCTACCGAGGCCGCCTTCCGCGGCGGCTGGTTCCACTCGGGCGATCTCGGCGTCAAGCACCCGGACGGCTACGTCCAGCTCAAGGACCGGTCGAAGGACATCATCATCTCGGGCGGCGAGAACATCTCGTCGATCGAGGTCGAGGAGGCCCTGTTCAAGCATCCGGCAGTGGCGGCGGCGGCAGTGGTGGCCAAGCCCGACGAGAAGTGGGGCGAGACGCCCTGCGCCTTCGTGGAGCTCAAGGCCTCCGAGATGGTCTCCGCGGAGGAGCTGATCGGCTGGTGCCGGCAATCCCTCGCGTCCTACAAGGTGCCGCGGCACGTCGTGTTCACGGAATTGCCCAAGACCTCGACCGGCAAGGTGCAGAAATTCGTGCTGCGGGAGATGGCCAAAGCGCTCTGACGACGGCGCTCCATCGGGACTGCGCCCACAGGGCACCGCTCGGTGCGATGCGGCCCATCCCCTGCCCGTTCGATCGCGGGCTTGGCCGAGCTCTCACGGGCAGGCGAGATCGCGCGTCATCCTCGACCGCTGGATGCCTGGCGGCGGCTTCCGGATCCGAAAGCCCGCGGAGCCGGAAGGGCGCGGGCGGGCTCCGCAAGCAAACCCTTCCCACCCGGCCCCAGCCGCCTTGAAGGAGCGCCCGACCCGGGTGGAATCGGGCGCGGCCCGAGGTCTCCGAGGCCGCCGCATCCGCGACGCCGAACCGGCATCCAGGTCAGCGGACGATGCGCTAAAGCATCTTTCGGTACTGGATGAACCCCGACCGGTCGGCGAGCGTGTCGTAGAGCGCCCGCGCCGTTACGTTGCCCTCCTGCGTTAGCCAGTAGACCCGGCTCGCGCCCTCGGCCCGCGCCGCCGCGTAGACCGCCTCGATCAGTGCCCGGCCGACCCCCTGGCCGCGCGCGGCTTCCGCCGTGAACAGGTCCTGCAGGTAGCAGTAGGGTCCGACCGTCCAGGTCGAGCGGTGATAGACGTAGTGGACGAGGCCGATCACCGCCCCGTCCCCCTCGGCCACGAGCCCGTGCATGGGCTCGGCCGGGTCGTGGAGGCGCGCCCAGGTCACGTCGCTGACGGCCGGCGCCACGCTCGCGCCGTAGAAGCGCAGGTATCCCTGCCAGAGCGGGTCCCAGGCGGCCCGCTCGTCGGGCCGCAGGGAACGGATCGTGAGCGTCGTCACCGCCGGGCCTACTTCAGGTGGAACTTGTCGAAGTCGCGATGCTCGGCCTGGATGCGGCGCACCGTGCCGGTATGCGAGCGGTAGACGATCGTGTCGGTCTGCACGACTTGCCGTCCGAAGCGCACGCCCTTGACCAGGGCGCCGTCGGTCACGCCGGTCAGCGCCACCACCACGTCGCCCCGGGCGAGATCCTCAAGCTCGTAGCGGCGGTTCGGATCCTGCACGCCCATCTTGGCGGCGCGGTCGCGCTTCTCCTGCGTGTCGAGGATCAGCCGGCCCTGCATCTGGCCGCCGATACAGCGCAGCGCCCCGGCCGCCAGAACGCCCTCCGGCGCCGCGCCGATGCCGAGATAGATGTCGATCCCGGTCTCCTCCGGCATGGTCGTGAAGATCACGCCCGCGACATCGCCGTCGGAGATCAGCCGCACGGCCGCGCCGGTCCGGCGGATCGCCGCGATCAGGTCGGTGTGGCGCGGCCGGTCGAGGACCAGCGCCGTGATCTCGGAGGCGGGCACGCCCTTGGCCTTGGCCAGCGCGTGGATGTTGTCCTCGGGGCTGGCGTCGAGATCGACGACGCCCTTGGCGTAGCCGGGACCGACCGCGATCTTGTGCATGTAAACGTCGGGGGCCGCCAGCAGCGTGCCGCCCTCCGCCATCGCCATCACGGCGACCGAGCCCGGCATGTCCTTCGCGCAGAGCGTGGTGCCCTCGAGCGGATCGACCGCGATGTCGACCTTCGGCCCCTGCCGGTTGCCCAGGGTCTCGCCGATGAACAGCATCGGCGCCTCGTCGCGCTCGCCCTCCCCGATCACCACGGTGCCGTCGATCGGCAGGCGGTTGAGCTCCCGGCGCATCGCGTCGACGGCGGCCTGGTCGGCGGCCTTCTCGTTGCCCTGGCCGCGCAGGCGGGCCGCCGCGACCGCCGCGCGTTCGGTGACGCGCACCAGTTCGAGGGTGAGGATGCGCTCGATGATCGGGCTGGGGCTGGCCTTGCTGGCGTCCGACATGCGGTGAAGGTCCCTCAACAAACTCGGGGTGGGCTCGGCCGCGTCAGTCGCGCTCGATGCGGATGAGCTGGGGCGGCTCCGACAGGAAGCCGTCCGCCGCCATGGCGTCGAGGCTCGCGCGGATCGCGGCCTCGGTCGCCGCGTAGGTGATGAGCACGAGCGGCACGGGCACGCCCGACCGGCCGTGCGGGTCCTGCGCGGCGGCGTTCTCGGACCGGCGCTGCAGGATGCTCTCGAGGGAGATGTCGCGCTCCGCCATCCGGGTCGCCACGCCCGCGGCGACGCCGGGCCGGTCGTGGACGGTGAGGCGCACGTAGTAGCCGCCCTCGTGGCGCTGCATCTCGGCGCGGGGCGCGCGCGTCAGGGCCGCGACCGGCCGGCCGAAGGCGGGGCCGATCCGGCCCCCGGCCACATCCGCGATGTCGGCCACCACGGCCGAGGCGGTGGCGTCGCCGCCCGCGCCGGGACCGATCAGCGTCAGTTCCCGCAGGGCGTCGGTGTCGACCGTCACGGCATTCGTCACGCCCATCACCTGGGCGATCGCGGAGGATTTCGGCACCATGGTCGGGTGCACGCGCTGCTCGATGCCGGCCGGCGTCGCCTCAGCCACCCCGAGGAGCTTGATCCGGTAGCCGAGTTCGTCGGCCATGCGCAGGTCGAGGGGCGTGATCGCCGAGATGCCCTCGACCGAGATCCCGTCCGCGTCGATCTCCACGCCGAAGGCGAGGCTGGTGAGCACCGCGAGCTTGTGGGCGGTGTCGAAGCCCTCGACGTCGAAGGTCGGGTCGGCCTCGGCGTAGCCCAGCGCCTGCGCGTCCTTCAGGCAGGCCTCGAAGGTCAGCCCCTCGAGCTCCATGCGGCTGAGGATGTAGTTGCAGGTGCCGTTCAGGATCCCGTAGACCCGCGAGATCCGGTTGCCGGACAGGGCCTCGCGCAAGGTCTTGACGATCGGGATTCCGCCGGCCGCCGAGGCCTCGAAGGCGAGCGCCACGCCGGCCTGCTCCGCCGCACGGGCGAGCGCCGCGCCGTGGCGGGCGAGCAGCGCCTTGTTGGCGGTGACCACGGACTTGCCCGCCGCGAGCGCCGCCTCGACGGTCGCCCGGGCCGCGCCCTCGGCCCCGCCGATCAATTCGACCACGCAGTCCACCTCGCCCGAGCGGGCGAGCGCCACCGGATCCTCGAACCACGAGACCTCGGCGAGCGCGAGGCCGCGGTCGCGGGAGCGGTCCCGGGCCGAGACGGCGGTCACCCGCACCGGGCGCCCGGCGCTCTCCGCGAGGGCGCTCCCGCGGCGCTCCAGCATGCGGATCACCGACGCGCCGACCGTTCCGAGACCGGCGATGCCGAGACGGAGACTCTGGGTCATGCGCGTATCCAACGACCTTCACGGGACCCGAAGCGCAGCCTCGGGCGGACGCGGCCCTTCTGCAACGATTTCCGGGTGCGTGCAAGGAAGCGGGACACCCCGTCCCTCGCGGTCCCGGTAGCCGGCCGCCACCGCGACGAGCCCGGCGAGGACGGCGGCGTTGAGGCCGTGCCAGATCCAGTGCGTGCCGATCGGCAGCACGGGGCAGAGCGGCTGGTCGAGGGTGCGCGCCGTGAGCGAGAGCAGGAGCAGGCCCGCGATCCCGAACAGCGCGAGGCCCGCCCGCTGCTGCGCGGGACGGGGCGCGATCCGCAGGGCCGTCGCGACGCCGAGGAGACCGATCAGCGCCGGCAGGTAGGCGACGGAGCCGTAGGTCGCGGGCCCGACCGGCGAGTCTGCGAGGGCCGAAAGCGCCGGTTCGAGAGCGGAGCCCGCGAGCCCGAAGGCGAGGGTCGCCAGGAGGCTGGCCGTCACGCCGAGACCCAGCATG
The DNA here is from genome assembly GCF_054052225.1 of Methylobacterium sp. JK268. Taxonomy (NCBI): domain Bacteria; kingdom Pseudomonadati; phylum Pseudomonadota; class Alphaproteobacteria; order Hyphomicrobiales; family Methylobacteriaceae; genus Methylobacterium; species Methylobacterium sp. JK268. The sequence continues at coordinate 17,213 of NZ_JBSVZN010000042.1, forward strand.
CGACGGAGGGCGAGAAAGAAATAGGCGTGGATGAACACCGCGATCGGCAGCACGTCGGCGAGTTCGGCCCAGCGCACGGCCAGGGTGTGGAACAGGAAGCTGCCGAGGCCGATCACCCCGATCAGCGCGGCGAGCGCGATCGCGGCGGCGTCGCGCGGCGCGCGGCGGCGTTCCGCCACGAGCAGGGCCACGGCGGCTACCAGGAAGGCGCCGTTCGAGAGCGCGTTCAGCGGCTCCGCCCAGAACCCGGCATCGCGCCGCTCGCAATACGCGCAGATCGGCTCCCACCATCCCATCGGCTCATCCCCCCACGGCCCGGGCTCTCCTTGCAATGGTGCGGCGAAACCCCGATGACGGTCGCCGCCACCCCCTCGCCCCGCGGGTTCCGATGCGGATCACCACCTGGAACGTCAACTCGGTCAAGCAGCGCCTCGGGCACCTCCTGTCCTTCCTGGAGGAGGCCAAGCCCGATGTGGTCTGCCTCCAGGAACTGAAATGCGTCGACGAGGTCTTCCCGCGCACGGAGATCGAGGAGGCGGGCTACGTGGTGGCGACCCACGGCCAGAAGGGCTTCAACGGCGTCGCCCTGCTGGCGCGCCAGCCCCTGCCCCTGCGCGACGTCACCCGCGGGCTGCCGGGCGATCCGGAGGATGTCCAGTCGCGCTACATCGAGGCGGCGATCCCGGTCGGCGGCACGACGGTGCGGGTCGCCTCGATCTATCTCCCGAACGGCAATCCGGTTGGAACGGCCAAGTTCGACTACAAGCTCGCCTTCCTGCGCCGCCTCCTCGCCCATGCGCGGGCCCTGCGCGAGCGCGAAGAGGTGCTGGTGCTTGCCGGCGACTACAACGTGATCCCCGACCCCGTCGACGTCGCCAATCCCGAGGCGTGGCTGGAGGACGCCCTGTTCCGGCCCGAGAGCCGGGCCGCCTTCCGGGCGCTCCTCAACGAGGGTTTCACCGACGCCCTGCGGGCCTGCGACGAGCGGCCGGGCCTCTACACGTTCTGGGATTACCAGGCCGGCGCGTGGTCGCGGAATCTCGGAATCCGCATCGACCACCTGCTTCTCTCGCCCCAGGCCCTCGACCGGCTCGTGTCGGCCTCGGTGCAGAAGCATCTTCGCGCCCTGGAGAAGCCGTCGGACCACGTGCCGGTGACGGTGGAGCTCGACATCAACTGACCGCGCCCGCCGCGCCGCGGCGCGGGAGGAGGTTCCCGCGCGGCCCTCTCAGCACACGTGCGACGTCGCGAGATGACCGGCCCGACATTGAGCGTTCACGACCGGTCCCGGGACGCGGCAAAGCTGGTGATCGGCGCCGGCGGGGAACGAAAGACTCCAATCTGCCTATTTTTGAGGCAGATGATCCGGGTCGCTCCCGCGCCCGCCGCCCCGGCCCTGGCAGGGTCCTTGCAGAGCCCGCGACGCCATTGAGCGACGCGAGGTGTATCCGTGAGGCCCAGTTCCTTCCGCAGCCCGATCCTGGCCCTGGCGCTCGGCGCCCTCCTCACCGGGCAAGCGGCCGCGCAGGGGGTGCTCCGCATCGGCATGACGGCGTCGGACATCCCGCTGACCACCGGCCAGCCCGACAATGGCGGCGAGGGCATGCGCTTCATGGGCTACACGGCCTACGACGCGCTCATCAACTGGGACCTGAGCAGCGCCGACAAGGCCGCGGACCTCACCCCGGGTCTTGCCACCACCTGGAAGGTGGATCCGAACGACAGGACGAAGTGGATCTTCACGCTGCGCGACGGCGTGACCTTCCACGACGGGTCGGCCTTCGACGCCGCCGCGGTGATCTGGAACCTCGACAAGATCCTGAAGTCGGACTCGCCGCAATACGACGCCCGCCAGGCGGCGCAGGGCCGGGTCCGCATCCCGACCGTGACCGGCTACCGCGCCGTCGACGCCAGCACGGTCGAGATCACCACCAAGACGCCGGACGCGACCTTCCCGTACCAGATCTCCTGGATCCTGATGTCCTCGCCCGCGAACTGGGAGAAGCAGGGCCGGAGCTGGGACGCGGTCGCCAAGGCGCCCTCAGGCACCGGTCCCTGGAAGATCACCGCTTTCGTGCCCCGCGAGCGGGCCGAGATGGTCCCCAACAAGTCCTACTGGGACAAGGACCGGGTGCCCAAGCTCGACAAGCTGGTGCTCGTCCCGCTGCCCGAGGCGAATGCCCGCGTGGCGGCCCTGCGGTCGGGCCAGGTGGACTGGATCGAGGCCCCCGCTCCCGACGCGATCCCGTCCCTCAAGGCGGCCGGCCTAAAGATCGTCACCAACGTCTACCCGCACAATTGGACCTGGCACCTGTCGCGGGCGGAGGGCTCGCCCTGGAACGACATCCGCGTGCGCAAGGCCGCGAACCTCGCCATCGACCGCGAGGGGTTGAAGGAGTTCCTGGGCGGCCTCGCGAGCCCGGCCCAGGGCTTCATGCCCCCGGGCCACCCGTGGTTCGGCCACCCGAGCTTCACGCTCGCCTACGATCCCGAGGCGGCGAAGAAGCTCCTGAAGGAGGCCGGCTACGGCCCCGCCAAACCGATCACCACCAAGATTCTGATCTCGGCCTCCGGCTCCGGCCAGATGCAGCCGCTGCCCATGAACGAGTTCCTGCAGCAGAACCTCGCGGAGGTCGGCATCAAGGTCGATTTCGAGGTCGTCGAGTGGAACACGCTCATCAACATCTGGCGCGCCGGGGCCAAGTCGGATCTCGCCCGCGGCGCCACGGGCATGAACTATTCCTACCTGATCCAGGATCCCTTCACCGCGTTCATCCGCCACACGCAGTGCAGCCTGGCGCCGCCGAACGGCACCAACTGGGGCTATTACTGCGATCCCGAGATGGACAAGCTGATCGATCAGGTCCGCACCACGTTCGATCCGGCGGCGCAGACCGCGATCCTGCAGAAGATCCACGAGAAGTTCGTGGACGATGCACTGTTCCTGATGGTCACGCACGACGTCAACCCGCGCGCCATGAGCCCGAAGGTGAAGGGCTTCGTGCAGGCGCAGAGCTGGTACCAGAACTTCTCGTCGATCTCGATGGACAAGTAGAGGACGGTGTCTGCTTGAGGCCGGTATCTGCACTTGGATTTTGCGGAGCGTCCAGCCTCACGCGGGGCCCCTCCCCCCTTTGCGGGGGAGGGCGGCGAACGGAGTGAGCGCAGGGGGACGAAGTCCCGCCGAGAGGGGCGGCGCGACGCTGCCGAGTCTGGCGCCCCTCACCACGGCTCAGCCATTTCCGGAAGCGTGGTTCCCCTCTCCCGCCCGGCTCCGCCGGGCACCCTCCCCCGCAGAGGGGGAGGGTTCGGGCCCGGCACCGAGAGACAACGACAAGAGGCCTCATGCTCTCGTTCATCCTGAAGCGCGTCGCCTACGCGGCGCCGGTCGCCCTGGGGGTCAGCGTCGTCTGCTTCCTCCTGGTCCATCTCGCGCCGGGCGATCCCCTGAGCGCGATCCTGCCGGTCGACGCCACCGCCGAGATGCAGGAGCAGATGCGGGCGGCCTACGGCTTCGACAAGCCGCTGCCGGTCCAGTACGCCCTCTGGCTCTGGAAGGTGCTGCACGGCGATCTCGGCACGTCGATCGCCACCGGGAGGCCGGTGGTGTCGGAGGTCGGACGCGCCGTCACCAACAGCCTCATCCTGGCCGCGTCCGCGACGCTGATCGGCTTCACCTTCGGCACCTTCTTCGGCTTCGTCGCCGGCTACGCCCGGGATTCTTGGCTCGACCGTCTCGCCTCGGCGATCGCGGTGTTCGGCGTCAGCGTGCCCCATTACTGGCTCGGCATCGTGATGGTGATCGTGTTCTCGGCGACGCTGGGCTGGCTGCCGCCCACCGGCGCGGGGCCGCAGGGGTCGGGCGAGTGGTGGCCCGACGCCGAGCACCTGCGCTTCCTCGTGCTGCCGGCCGTCACCATGTCGGTGATCCCCATGGGTGTGATCTCCCGGACCGTGCGGGCGCTGGTCGGCGACATCCTGCACCAGGACTTCGTGCAGGCCCTGCGCGCCAAGGGCCTCTCGGAATTCGGCGTCTTCCGGCACGTGGTGAAGAACGCGGCGCCCACCGCCATCGCCATCATGGGCCTGCAGCTCGGCTACCTGCTCGGCGGCTCGATCCTGGTCGAGACCGTGTTCGCGTGGCCCGGCACCGGCTTCCTCCTCAACGCGGCGATCTTCCAGCGCGACCTGCCCCTGCTCCAGGGGACGATCCTCGTGCTGGCGATGTTCTTCGTGACCCTCAACCTCCTGGTCGACGTGGTCCAGACCGCCCTCGACCCGCGCATCCAGAGGGCCTGAGCCGATGACCTCCCCGACCACCCTGGCGCCGGACGCGGGCGCGGCCGCGGTTCCCACGGAGGCGCCCGTCCAGGCCGGGCGCGGCTACTGGGCGAGCGTGCTGGCCCGGCTCCTGCGCGACCCGGTCGCGATGGCGGCCGCCCTGGTGATCCTGCTGATCGTGCTCGCCGCGCTCTTCGCCCCCCTCATCGCGCCGATGGACCCGTTCAAGGGGTCGATGATCCGCCGCCTCAAGCCGATCGGCGACGCCACCTACCTCCTCGGCTCCGACGAGCTCGGCCGCGACATGCTGAGCCGTCTCCTCTACGCGGGCCGGCTCTCGCTGTTCATGGGCGTGCTGCCAGTCCTCATCGCCTTCTTCCTCGGTTCGGGGCTCGGCATCCTCGCCGGCTACGCGGGCGGCTGGGTCAACACGCTGGTGATGCGGGTCGTGGACGTGTTCTTCGCCTTCCCGTCGGTTCTCCTCGCCATCGCGCTGTCGGGGGCGCTGGGGGCCGGCATCCTCAACTCGATCGTGTCGCTCACCGTCGTGTTCGTGCCGCAGATCACCCGGGTCGCCGAGAGCGTGACGGTGCAGATCCGCAACCGCGACTACGTGGAGGCGGCGCGCGTCTCCGGCGCCAACCCGCTGCGCGTCGTGCGCGTGCAGGTGCTCGGGAACGTCCTGGGGCCGGTCTTCGTCTACGCGACGAGCCTGATCTCGGTCTCGATGATCCTGGCCTCGGGCCTGTCCTTCCTGGGCCTCGGCGTGAAGCCGCCGGAGCCCGAATGGGGCCTGATGCTCAACACCCTGCGCACCGCCATCTACGTCAACCCGGTGGTGGCGGCACTCCCCGGCGTGATGATCTTCCTCACCTCCATCTCCTTCAACCTGCTCTCCGACGGGCTGCGCTCGGCCATGGAGGTTCGCTCATGAGCGAGACGCCCGATCCCCGCGACCGCGGCGGCCCCGCCCAGCCCCTCCTCTCCGTGACGGGCCTCGTGAAGCATTTCGGGAGCAAGGGCGGCTTCCTCGCCAAGGGCCCGGTGGTTCGCGCCGTCGACGGCGTCGACTTCGCCATCCTGAAGGGCGAGACCCTCGGCGTCGTCGGCGAATCCGGCTGCGGCAAGTCGACGACCGCCCGGCTCCTGATGCAGATCATCGCTCCGGACCGGGGCGAGATCGTCTTCGACGGCGAGCTCCTGGGCTCGCGCGCCCTCGACCTGAAGAGCTACCGGCGCCAGGTCCAGATGGTGTTTCAGGATTCCTACGCCTCCCTCAACCCGCGGCTGACCGTGGAGGAGACGGTGGCGTTCGGCCCGCAATCGCACGGGCTGTCGCGGCGCCAGGCGCTCGGGCGCGCGCACGACCTCCTGCGCCGCGTCGGCCTTGAGCCCGCGCGCTTCGGCGGGCGCTACCCGCACGAGGTCTCGGGTGGCCAGCGCCAGCGGGTCAACATCGCCCGGGCGCTCGCCCTGGAGCCGCGCCTGCTCATCCTGGACGAGGCGGTCTCGGCCCTCGACAAATCCGTGGAGGCGCAGGTGCTGAACCTGCTCGCCGACCTCAAGCGGGAATTCGGCCTCACCTACATGTTCATCTCGCACGACCTCAACGTCGTGCGCTTCATGTCGGACCGGGTGATGGTGATGTATCTCGGCAAGGTCGCCGAGGTCGGGCCCGCCGACGCCATTTTGGCGGCCCCGCGCCACCCCTATACGGCCGCCCTCCTCGCCTCGCAGCCCTCCACCGATCCCGGCGCCCGGATCGAGGAGGCGCCCCTCACCGGCGACCCCCCGAACCCGATCAACCCGCCCCCGGGCTGCCGCTTTCACACTCGGTGCCGCTTCGCCGCCGACGTCTGCCGCAGCCGCGAGCCGGGGCTCGACGAGGTCGCGCCCGCGCACGAGGCCGCCTGCCACCTCGCGGTGCCGGGCTCCGGCCATCCCGACGCCCCCTCCCTCCCGATCGCGGCCTGACCATGAACGCCCCCCTGCGCGCCCCGCAGACCGCGACCGACGCGCTCGTCCAGGTCCGCGGCCTCACCGTCGACTTCCTCGGCGGGCGCAAGCCCGTCCGGGCGGTGGGCGGCGTCGATCTCGACCTGAAGGCCGGGGACGCCCTGGCGCTGCTCGGTGAATCCGGCTCGGGCAAGAGCGTGACCCTCCGGGCGCTGATGCGGCTCCTGCCGGAGAAGCGCGCCCGCATCGGCGGCGACCTCCGGGTCGACGGACAGGACGTGCTCGGCCTCGGCCGCCGCAGCCTCGCGGCCTATCGGGGCGGTACTGTCTCGATGATCTTCCAGGATCCGGGGCTCGCCCTGGATCCGGTCTACCGGATCGGCGACCAGATCGCCGAGGCGGTGGTGCGCCACGAGGGGGCGAGCGTCGCGGCCGGCCGGGCACGGGCGCTCGAACTCTTCGAGCGGGTGCACATCCCGTCGCCGGCGCGGCGCCTCGACGCCTATCCGCACGAGTTGTCGGGCGGGATGCGCCAGCGCGCCATGATCGCGCTCGCGCTCGCCTGCCGGCCGAAGCTGCTCCTCGCCGACGAGCCCACCACGGCCCTCGACGCCACGGTGCAGATCCAGATCCTGCTCCTGCTGCGCGAGCTGCAGCGGGATCTCGGCCTGGCGGTGATCTTCGTGACGCACGATGTCGGGGTCGCCGTGCAGGTCGCCGACCGGGTGGCGGTGATGTATGGCGGCCACCTCGTCGAGGTCGGGTCGAGCGGCGCGGTCATCGGGACGCCCGCTCATCCCTACACGCGGGGCCTGCTCGCCTCCCGCATCACGCCGGCCTCGCCGAAGGGCGTGCGGCTGGCGACGATCCCGGGTTCCCCTCCGGATCTCGCCGACCCGCCGCCGGGCTGCCCCTTCGAGCCGCGCTGCGCCAAGGCCGCCCCGGTCTGCCGCGACGGGCTGCCCGCGCGGATCGACGTCGCGCCGGGCCACGCGGCGCGGTGCCGACGCATCGGCGACGCCGCCTGAGCGCGCGGGCCCTGCCGCAGAGGAGCCTTCGCGCGCTTCGGGCGTTTGACCCCGGCGCCGATCGCCGCCAGTGAGCCAGATTCTTGCCGAGGCCGGAGCTGTCGCACGGGAGGGCGTCGCCGCCCGGTCCGCCGCGCGATGCCGCGTTGCGGTCCCGATCCCGGCCGGCTAGGCGAACGGCGCGTGCCGGCGCGGCACCAGCGAGCGGAGTGAGCGTGGGCGAGCGACCGGACCGGCGAATCGCGAAGGCGGCCACGGCCCCGTGGGCGGAGGTCGTCCTGGTCTGTCGCAAATGTGCGAAGCGGCAGGGCCTCGGCGGGAGCGTGCGCCGAGACCTCAAGCGGGCGTTCAAGCGCGGCCAGGCGGAGCGCAAGGTGCGCGTGGTCGAGACCGGGTGCCTCGGCCTCTGCCCGAAGCGCAGCCTCACCTTCGCCACCGCGTCCTCGCTCCGGGCCGGCCGGCTCGTCGTGGTCGACCCCGCCACCGGGGCCGAGGCGATGGCGCGGCTCCTCCTGCCCGACGAACCGCGATGAGACCCGCCGCCCTCGCCCGATTCGCCCGCGGCGCCGGCCGCAGCGTCCTCCGGCGCATCCCCCTGATCGGGGCCGCCGGCGGGCTGATCCTTGCCCTCTGGCTGGTGAGCACCCACGATCTCGGCGCGGTCGCGGCCGCGTTCGGCCGGGTCGGGCCGGCCGGTCTCCTGGCGGTGGTCCTCGTTCGGACGGGGATCGTCCTCACCTGCGGCCTCGCCTGGGCACGGGTGGCGGACGAGAGCCGCGTCGGGCTCGGGCCCTACCTCCTGCTGCGCTTCGTCCGCGAGGGCGTGAACGTGCTCCTCCCGGTGGCCTCCGTCGGGGGCGAGGTGCTGGGCGGCCGCCTTCTCACCTTCTGGGGCGTCCCGGGACCGCGGGCCGCCGCCGGCATCGTGGTCGATCTCTTCTTCCAGATCGTGGGCCTCGCCCTGTTCGCGCTCCTGGGCGTCGTGCTCCTGCTCGGGGTCGAGGGCGAGCAGGCGGCCCGCGTCGCGCGCTGGTGCACCGAGGGCCTCGTCCTCGCGACCCTGGTGCTCGGTGCCTTCTTCGCCCTGCAGCGCTTCGGCGGCGCGGGCCTGATCGAGCGGCGCGTGACCGCGCTCGGCCGCCGCTTCCTCCGCGAGGCCTCCGGCGACGCCCCCGACCTCGGCGTGCAGCGGGCGCTCGACGCGCTCTGGGACCTGCGGCGCTGGCGCCCCCTCGCCGAGGGATTCCTCCTGCACCTCGCCGCGTGGCTCGCCGGCGCCGTCGAGATCTGGATCGCCCTCGCCTGCATGGGCCATCCGGTCACCCCGGCCGAGGCGCTGGTGCTGGAATCGCTGAGCCAAGCCATCCGCTCGGCGGCCTTCCCGGTGCCGAGCGGGCTCGGCGTCCAGGAGGGCGGCCTCGTGCTGCTCGGGGGCCTGTTCGGGATCGATCCGGGCACGGCGCTCGCCCTGTCCCTGGTGAAGCGGGTGCCGGACGTGGTGATCGGCCTGCCCTCGCTGCTGCTGTGGCAGGCGATCGAGGGGCGGCGTGAACTCGTCGCCCGCCCGGCCTGCCCGGCGGAGCCGGTCGCGCGCGGGCCTACGCCGTCACCTTGAAACAGGCGCCGAGGCAGGGCTCGACCTCGATGCGGGCGTTGATCTGGTCGAGCATCGCCCGCACGAGTTTCATGCCGAGCCCGGTGCCCTGGGACGGCACCTCGGCCCAATCGGCGGGCAACCCCCTGCCCTCGTCGCGCACGGAGAGGCTGACCCGGCCCTCGGATGCCGCGCCGACGCTGACCGAGACGCGGCCGCCCTCGTCATAGGCGTACTTGAACGCGTTGGTCACGAGTTCGGTGGCGATGAGCGAGAGGGCGACCGCCTTGCGGTAGGGGACCATCAGGCCCGGCTCGGCGGCGAGCGAGAGGGTGTGGCGCCCGCTCGCCATCACCGAGAGGTCGGAGCACAGCGTCTCGATCGTCTGCCCGAGATCGACCTCGCCGACGCTCTCGGTCTGGTAGAGGCTGTCATGCACCCGCGCGACGCTCATGACGCGGCCGACCGTTTCCGAGAAGGCCTGCCGGGCGGCCGGGTCCGTCACCTGGCGCCGCTGCATGTGCAGGAAGGCGGAGACGATCTGGAGGGAGTTCTTGACCCGATGGTCGATCTCCTTGGCGAGGAGGTCCTTCTGCGCCAGCAGGGCCTCCTTCTCCACCAGCAGGGCGGTGAGTTCCGCGATCTTGCGCTGCTGGCGCAGAACCACGCCCTCCACCGCCTGGGCCAGGGCCTCGGCCATGCCGATCTGCCAGGACGCGAAGGGCTCGGAGGCGCCGCGGCGCTCCTCCACCCAGCGCTCGAAGGAGCGCCGCGGCAGCACCGTGGCGGTGCCGGCCGCCGCGAGGACGGTCTTGCGGGGATCGCCGCCCCAGGTCACCGTGCTCGGCACCTCCGGCCGGAACCACAGCAGCAGGTGCTCCCGGCCGGGATCGGCGAAGGCCGCGAGCACGCCGCTCGCGAGGGCGGTGTAGGGCCGCGTGGGCGGATGCTCCGCCGGGAACTCGGCGCTGGCGAAACTGCTGCGGTCGGCGGGGAGCGTCCCGCGCAGGTGCCGGGCGATGGCGAGGATCGCCGCGTCGGGCGGCGCATCGCCCAGACGCCGGACCTCGTGCCGGGAGACGATCGCGGCCCCGGTGGCGCCGAAGAAGGCGAGCAGCGTCGTGTCGCCGCCGGTCAGGGCCGTGAGCACGTCGTCCGACCCAGCAAGCTGCCGGACGAGGCGCGATTCCGCGGCGAGGTGGTCCTGCTGCTCGCGCCAGCGCCGCCCGGTCTCCAGTTCGTGGATGCGCAGCGCGAAGGCGTCGGTCAGAACCGCCGCAGCGGCCCGCGTGTCGGGCGTGACGTAGTGCGGCTTGCGGTGATGGCCGATCATCAGGCCCCAGAGCCGGCCCTCCACCAGGATGGAGACCGACATCGAGCCGTTCACGCCGAGATTGCGCTGATATTCCAGGTGGATGGGTGAGAGGCTACGGCTCTGCGCGAGGCTGAGGTCGACCGGGCGGGTCTCGTCCGGGATCGCGAGCAGCGGCACCGGCACGTAGTCGCGGTCGATCACGAAGCGGCTCTTCGCCCGGGTGTAGAGAGAGCGGGCCTGGGCGGGGATGTCGGAGGCCGGAAAGTGCAGGCCCAGGAGCGACCGGTTCCAAGCAGGGTCGCGATCCTCCGCGACGGCCTCGCCGTTCCAGTCGGGGTCGAAGCGGTAGACGAGGACGGCCTCGAATCCCGTCAGCCGCCGCACCTCGCGGGCGGCCACATGGGCCGCGCCGGCGAGATCGGCGGCGGCCCGCAGGCGGTCGAGCCCGGCGGCCACATCGGGCAGGCTCGCGGTCGCGAAATCCTCCGGATGGCGCGGCAGCCGCTCGAGTTCGAGGAGGAGGCGCCCGTCGAACAGGTGGGCCGTCAGGTCGAACGGCACCTCCGAGGGACCGAGCCTCAGGGCGAGGCGCAGCGTTCGGTCCGGGTCCTCCTCCCGCGCGAGCGCCCGGACGGCATCGAGGACGGGTGCCGGGAGCCACGCGTCGAGCGGCCGGCCGAGGGGCGAACCGTCCAGCGCCTCGGTGGCGTTGGCGCTGCAGGCCGTCACGCGCAGCGTCCCGGGGGCGGCGGCGAGCAGCACCGCGTGGGGCTGGATCGCGCCGGGAACGTGGATCGGCTCGCGCTCGCAGGCGCCCGGATCGATCGGCTCGGCGCGCACCCGCTGATCGATCGCGGCCCGCACGGCCTCCCGCTGCGGCGAGACGGCGATCCGAGCGAGCGGCTCGGTCACGATCCAGTAGCGGTCGGGCGCCTGGGATCGCGTCAGCGTCACGCGCACGTGGAGGGGTTGCGGATCGAACCCGTAGGCGAAGGTGAAGGTCTCGGCGAGATCCCCGCGCCGGACGCCGTCGCGGAAGCGGCCGTAGAAGGCGGGGATGCGCGTGCAGGGCGCCACGTCGCAGAAGAAGTTGCGGCCGATCACGGCGTCGGGTGTGCGGCCGGAGAACCGGCTCTCCGCGCGGTTGTACAGCCGGATCGTCCCCTCGGAATCGACCAAGATCACGCCCGTCGTGAGCGCGTCGATCTCCGACGGATGCAGGGCGTCGAGGCGCACAGCGTCCGGGGAGAATGGGTAAACGGAATCGAAAGACGTCACAGCGACCTATTCCTAGAGGCTTAGGTCGTTGGGGGAAAGTGCTCGATCCGGGATCATCGGCCCCGTCGCCCATGCCGGGCGATCGTCTCGAGGGCGCCCGTGAGCCCTTCCTCGACGGTCGGATGGTAGAAGGGGCGGTCGAGCATCGCGGCCGCATCCCAGCCCTCGCGCAGGGCTGTCACGAGGAGGTGGCCGAGGTGCTCGACTGCCGGCCCGATCATCTCCGCACCGATCAGGCGCCCGTCGCGGGCGCCGTAGAGGCGGGCCATGCCGTGGGCGCGGCCGTCGATGCGCGCCCGGCCCTGATCCGCGAAGGAGACCTCGCCGATCCGCCAATCCGCAGCGGCCTCCGGATCGAAGGGATGGCCGATCACGGCGATCTGCGGGTCCGTGAACACGAGCGCGAAGGCCGGCCAATCCGACGGCCGCCCCGGCGCCCGCGGGTTCGCGGCGTTGCGCCCGGCGATCTCGCCCTGGCGCGCCGCCTCGTGCAGGACGGGGCGCAGCCCGTTGGCGTCGCCCGCGAGGAAGATCGGGGCGTCGCCGCAGCGGAGGGTGACGGGATCGACGGACGGCATCCCCGACCGATCGAGGGACAGGCCGGCCCGGTCGAGGGCGAGGTCGCGCAGGTTCGGCGGCCGCCCCGCCGCCGCCAACACCGCCGCGAAGCGCGCCTCACCGGCACCGCCCTCGCCCTCCCAACGCAGCCGCAGGCCGGCGCCGTCCAGCTCCGCGCCGACCACCGTGCTGCCCAGGCGCAGGGAAACCTCGCGGCCGATCAGCTCCGCCGCGCAATCGGCGACCACGGGATCGCGCAAGCCGCCGATGCGGCGGGATGGGTCGATGAGCGTCACCCGCACGCCGAGCCGTGCGAAGGCCTGCGCCAGTTCCAGCCCGACCGGCCCGCCCCCGAGCACCGCGAGGGTCTCCGGAAGTGCGTCGATCTCGAACACGGTGTCGGTGGTGAGGACGCGCGACGTCACGTCCCGCAGCGGCGGCGGCAGGGCGGGGCTCGAACCCGTGGCGATGACGACGGCCCGCGCCTCCACCCGGACATCCTCGCCGACGCTCAGCGTGGTGGGACCGAGGAAGCGCGCCGCTCCCTCGAAGCGCTCCTCGGGCGCAATCCCGTCCTGGTCCGCCAGGACGGCGGAGACGAACCGGTCGCGCTCGGCGCGCATGCGCGCCAGGACCCGGCGGCCATCCACCTCCACGCGCGGCACCTCGATCCCGAACAGGCCAGCGCCCCGTGCGTCGTGGGCCGCGCGGGCGGCCGCGATCAGGAGCTTCGAGGGCATGCAGCCGACCCGGGCGCAGGTCGTCCCGCCCGGCCCACGCTCGATCAGGACGGTCCTCGCCCCCTCGGCCCGCGCCGCCTTGCGCGCCGCGAGGCCGGCCGTGCCGGCGCCGATGACGGCGACGTCGCAGGTGACCTCCCGCGTCATGCGCCGAGGCTCCGGGCCGGACTCGGCCCGGACCGGGGACAAAAGCCCGCGCGCGCGCAACAGCGGATGCCGGTCGCCGAATGATCCATCGTGCCGCAATCTCTCGTGACCGAGAGGAAGTGCGATCGTCTCCGTTTGGTTCCCGGCCGCCTCAGACCGGCGTCGGCTCGGCGAGAAGGCCGGCCACGAAGGCGTCGAGCCCGACCTGCCGCTCGCGCCGCAAGCGCTCGGCGGTGAGGATCGCCTCGAGGGTCTTGAAGGAGCGGTCGAGGTCGTCGTTGACGAGGACGTAATCGTATTCCGTCCAGCGCTCGATCTCGGTCCGGGCGTTGCGCAGGCGCCGCTCGATGGTGTCGGACGAGTCCTCGGCCCGGCGCTCCAGGCGGCGGCGCAGTTCGGCCATGCTCGGCGGCAGGATGAAGATCGTCACCACGTCGTCGCGCAGCTTGGCGCGAACCTGGCGGGTGCCCTGGTAGTCGATGTCGAAGATCATGTCGCGCCCGGCGGCCAGCGCCCGCTCCACCGGCCGGCGCGGCGTCCCGTAGAAATTGCCGTGCACCTCCGCCCATTCGAGCATGTCGTCCCGCTCGCGGAGGGTCTCGAAGGCCTCGCGGTCGATGAAGCGGTAGTGCTGGCCGTCGATCTCGGAGGGCCGCCGCGCCCGCGTGGTCACGGAGACCGAGAGTTCGAGGCCCCATTCGGGCTGCTGGGCGAGCGCCCGGGTCAGCGTGGTCTTCCCCGCCCCGGAGGGCGAGGAGAGGATCAGCACCAGACCACGCCGCATCACCGCCACCTGCGTCCCCTCGTTCATCAGCCCGTCGTCCCCTGGGGGCCCTCGCGCCACCACCCTACCGCCCCGCGGGTTAAGGAGCGGCGACGGGCCCGCCGTTCCCTACTCGACGTTCTGCACCTGCTCGCGGAATTGCTCAACGACCGCCTTGAGGTCGAGGCCGATGCGCGAGAGCGCGACGTCGTTGGCCTTGGCGCAGAGGGTGTTGGCCTCCCGGCCGAATTCCTGGGCCAGGAAGTCGAGCCGGCGCCCGACGGGGCCGCCCGCCTCCATCAGGGACCGCGCCGCCGCCACGTGGGTGTGCAGCCGGTCGAGTTCCTCCCGGATGTCGGCCCGGGCCGCGAGCAGCACCGCCTCCTGGTGCAGGCGGGCGGGATCGAAGCCGGCCACCTCCGTCAGCGCGGCCACCTGCGCGGCGAGCTTTCGGCGGATCGCCGCGGGCTGGCGCGCCTCGCAGGCATCCGCCGCCGCCGCCAGATCCGCGATCGCGGCGAGCTGGTCGGCGATCACGGCCGCGAGCGCCTGTCCCTCCGCCCGGCGCGCACCGACGAGGGCGTCCGCCAGACGGTCCGCCGCCGCCGCGAGGTCCGTCTCCAGGAGCGCGGCATCCTCCCGCACTTCCTCGGATTCGATCACGCCGCGGACCTGCAGGAGCCCGTCCAGGGTGGCGGGCGCGATGCCCTCGGGCCGCTTCAGCCGGCCGACCGCATCGAGGAGCGAGGCGAGCAGCGCCTCGTTGATCCGCACCCGCGGCGCCGTCTCGGCCCGCGACAGAGTCAGGGTGAGCTGGCACTGGCCGCGGGCGAGGCGCTTCTGCAGCTTGCCCCTCGCCTCCTCGCCCAGCGCCTCGAAGCCCGGCGGCACGCGCAGCCGGACCTCCAGCCCGCGCCCGTTCACGCTGCGGACCTCCCAGGCCCACTGGACCGGGCCGGTCACCCCGGCCTCGCGGGCGAAGCCCGTCATGCTGGCGATGGACATCGGTGGCCGTCAGGGATTGCGCAGGACCGGAACGGTCTTCGGGTAGGTGAGGTCGTAGGTCTTGTTGCGCAGGGGGTCCTTGGCGGTGCCCTCCGAGGCGTCGAAGGCCCTCGATCGCGCACCCGACGGGTCGCTGCCATCATAGGCCAACGGCGCCGCGCCGAGGCCGCGCGTCGCCGGCAGCGCCGAGGGATCCGCGGTCGGCGGCTCGACCTTGTCGACGGAGGCGGCCGGGTCGGTGGCGGACTTCGCCTTCTCGGCCGCCCGCCAGCGGGCGACGTTGCGGTTGTGCGCGTCGAGGCTCTCCGCGAAGGCGTGGCCGCCGGTGCCGTCCGCGACGAAGTAGAGGTCCTTGGTGCGCGACGGGTTCGCCACCGCCTCCAGGGCGGCGCGGCCCGGATTGGCGATCGGTCCGGGGGGCAGGCCCTCGATCACGTAGGTGTTGTAGGGGGTCGGCCGGTCGATCTCGGAGCGCAGGATGCCGCGGCCGAGCGTGCCGCGTCCCCCGACGAGGCCGTACACGATGGTCGGGTCCGACTGGAGCTTCATGCGCTTCTGCAGGCGGTTGACGAAGACGCCCGCGACCCGGGGGCGCTCGTCGGCGCGGCCCGTCTCCTTCTCGACGATGGAGGCGAGCGTCACCATCTCCTGGGGCGTTCTCACCGGGACCTCCGGCGAGCGGCGGTTCCAGATCTGGGTCAGCACCTCGCGCTGCTTGGCCCGCATCAGGTTCAGGATCTTCTGCCGGCTGTCCCCACGCTCGAACTTGTAGGTGTCGGGCAGGAGCGAGCCCTCCGGCGGCGTCTCGACGATGTCGCCGGTCAGGATCTCGTTCTCGTTGAGCCGGGCGACGATCTGCTCGCTGGTCAGACCTTCCGGGAAGGTGATGGCGTGCTGGACCGGGCGGCCCTGGATCAGCGTGTCGATGACGTCGTCGATGCTGGCATGGGCCTTGAAGTTGAACTCGCCGGCCTTGAGCGGCTGCTTGCGGGCGAAGCGCGCCGTCAGTTCGAACAGGGTCGGATGCTCGATGACGCCCTCGCGGGCGAGCAGCGTGCCCATCTCGCCGACGCTGGAGCGCGCCGGCACCACCACGACCTTGTCGTTGACGAGCGGGCCGGCCTCGTTGATCTGGCGGTCGAGCACGACGAGGCCGAGCATCGCCGCGAGCCCGAGCACCGCGAAGAGGGTGAGGAAGCCGCTGACCGCCGAGAGCACGCCGCCGCGTTCTCGCGTCGGCGGGGCGGGCGCCTGGGGCGCCGCCGTGGGCTTGATCGCCTCGCTCGGGCTGCGGGGCGCGAGGCGGCTCGGCGGGGCCGGCTGGTCCGGCGCGCTGGGCGCGGGCGCGTCGGTTCTGCGTTTACGAAACATGGCGGTCCTGTCGTGGCGCTTCCCCGGGCGGGGAACGCGCGCCTGCCGGGCCCGCGGGTCCGGGACCGCGCGACCCTACCAGCCTTTATGGCGAAATGGAGCCGGGAGCGTCGTCCGGCCGGCTTTCGGGCCACCCGATCGCCGAGCGCACGATGCCCGCACGGGACCCTCTCTCGAGGAGATTATCGCGTGCACGATGTTCCGTGACACGCTCATCAGCTGAAGGGATCGGGAAAACACAACACTCCTCATGCTGAGGAGCCCGTTGCGAAGCGTTGCGCCCACGCGCGCCTGCGTGAGGCGGAGGATCTCCGCGCCACGATCCTGGAAACCGGGTGCTTCACATCTCGCAGCAACGACGATGCGCGGCGACCGCGTTCGATTTAGTCCACCCGCCGCATGATCAGCGAGGCGTTGGTGCCGCCGAAACCGAAGGAGTTCGACAGGACCACGTCGACCTTGCGGCGCCGCGCCTCGTGCGGGACGAGGTCGATCGCCGTCTCCACCGACGGGTTGTCGAGGTTGAGCGTCGGGGGAACGACCTGGTCGCGCAACGCCAGCACCGAGAAGATCGCCTCGATCGCGCCCGCCGCCCCGAGCAGGTGGCCGGTGGCGGACTTCGTCGAGGACATCGAGGCGCCCCTCGCCTCCCCGAGCAGCCGCTCGACGGCCTTCAGTTCCAGTTCGTCGCCGAGCGGCGTCGAGGTGCCGTGGGCGTTGATGTAGTCGATATCGGCGGGTTGGATGCCGGCCCGCTTCACCGCCGCGCTCATGCAGCGATAGGCGCCGTCACCGTCCGGCGAGGGCGAGGTGATGTGGTAGGCGTCGCCCGACAGGCCGTAGCCGATCACCTCGGCGTAGATCTTGGCGCCGCGGGCCTTCGCGTGCTCGTACTCTTCGAGGACGAGCACGCCGGCCCCCTCGCCCATCACGAAGCCGTCGCGGTCGCGGTCATAGGGTCGCGACGCCTTCTGCGGCCGGTCGTTGAAGCCGGTCGAGAGGGCGCGGCAGGCGGCGAAGCCCGCGAGCGAGAGCCGGTTGATCGGCGACTCCGCGCCGCCGGCCAGCATCACGTCCGCGTCGCCGAGCGCGATCAGGCGGGAGGCATCGCCCACCGCGTGCGCGCCCGTCGAGCAGGCGGTCACCACCGCGTGGTTCGGACCCTTGAGCCCGTGAGCGATCGACACCTGGCCCGAGGCGAGGTTGATGATGCGCCCCGGGATGAAGAAGGGCGAGATCCGCCGCGGCCCCTTCTCGAACAGGGTCACGGAGGCATCGTAGATGCCGCCGATGCCGCCGATGCCCGAGCCGATCAGGACGCCGGTGGCGCACTGATCCTCGTGGGAGGTCGGGTGCCAGCCGGCATCGTCGAGGGCCTGGGCGGAGGCCGCCATCGCGTAGACGATGAAGGGATCGACCTTCCGCTGCTCCTTCGGCTCCATGTAGGCGTCGGGGTTGAAGGCGCCCTCGCCCGCGTTGCCGAGCGGGATCGAGCAGGCGATCTGGCAGGCGAGGTCCGAGACGTCGAAGGCTTCCACGCGGGAGGCCCCGCTCTGCCCCTCGATGAGGCGGCGCCAGGTGATGTCGACACCGCTTCCGAGCGGCGACACCATCCCGAGGCCCGTGACGACGACCCGACGCATCGCGTTATCCCAAACCGATCCCGTACTGAAACCCGCCCGGCCCTGGGGCCGAACCGCTCGCTCCCCGACGCGGGGACGTCAGCCCGAGTTCTTCTCGAGGAACTTGATCGCGTCGCCGACCGTCTGGATCGTCTCGGCCGCGTCGTCCGGGATCTCGACGTTGAACTCTTCCTCGAACGCCATCACCAGCTCGACCGTGTCGAGGCTGTCGGCCCCGAGATCGTCGATGAAGTTCGCGTTCTCGGTCACCTTCTCGGCCTCGACGCCGAGGTGCTCGACAACGATCTTCTTCACCCGGTCCGCGATATCGCTCATCTGATGGTCCTCGGTCTTCTCGTGGTGAGGGAGGCGCCGCTGCCGATCAGCCGACGATCCCCGGGAAGCGTGTGATTGCGGCCGGTTCCGCCGGCCGCGCGGTGTGATGGGAAGCCGCACGCGGCCGGACCGCTCAATCCCCTTGCGCGGCCGGCCGGGTGCTTAACACAGCGCTTCCCCCGTGGCGAGGGCCGGTTCAGCGGCGGTTCAGGGGCGCGGGAGCCCGGTGCGACGACCCTAGAGCATCGCCATGCCGCCGTTGACGTGGAGGGTGTGCCCGGTGACGTAGGCGGCCTCGTTCGAGGCGAGGTAGACGGCTGCCGCCGCGACCTCGCTCCCCTCGCCCAGGCGCCCCATCGGGACGGTGGCCAGGATGCCGGCGCGCTGCTTCTCGTTGAGCGCGTCGGTCATCGGCGACGTGATGAAGCCCGGGGCGATGCAGTTCGCCGTGATGCCCCGGCTCGCCACCTCGGCGGCGAGCGCCTTGGTCAGGCCGACAAGGCCGGCCTTGGCGGCGGCGTAGTTGCCCTGGCCGGCATTGCCGGTCGCCCCCACCACCGAGCCGATATTGACGATGCGGCCGAAGCGGCGGCGCATCATGCCCTTCACGGCCGCCCGCGACAGGCGGAAGGCGGCCGTGAGGTTGACGGCGATCACACTGTCCCACTCCTCGTCCTTCATGCGCAGGAAGAGGTTGTCGCGGGTGATGCCGGCGTTGTTCACCAGGATGTCGAGCCCGCCCAGGGCTTCCTCGGCCGCCGGGACAAGTCCCTCGACGGAAGCGGTGTCGGCGAGGTTCGCCTCCAGGAGATGCACCCGCTCGCCCCCGAGGTCGGCGGCGAGCGCCTCGAGCGCCCCGCGGCGCGTGCCGGAGAGGGCCACTTGAGCCCCCTGTCCGTGGAGCGCGCGGGCGATGGCGCCGCCGAGGCCGCCGGTCGCGCCGGTGACGAGGGCCTTGCGGCCGGTGAGGTCGAACATCGTGGGGATCACTCGCTTACAGGCTGAAGGCGGCGATGTCGGCCGGCGCGCCGATCGGGGCGGCACTCGCCCCCGGCGCGATGCGCTTGACGAGGCCCGTGAGAACCTTGCCGCTGCCGACCTCGAAGAAGGCGTCGATGCCGGCCGCCGCCATCGCGCCCACGCATTCGCGCCAGCGCACCGTGCCGGTGACCTGGCGCACGAGGGCGTCCCGAATCGCCGCCGGCTCGCTGATCGGGGCGGCGAGCACGTTGGCCATGACGGGGACGCGCGCGGCCACCAGCCGGACCTGGTCGAGTGCGGCCCGCATCGTCTCGGCGGCGGGGCTCATCAGGCGGCAATGGAAGGGCGCCGAGACGTTGAGCATCACGGCGCGCTTGGCGCCGCGGCCCTGGGCCAGGGCCACCGCCCGCTCCACGGCCGCGCGGTGGCCGGAGACCACGACCTGCCCGGCGCCGTTGTCGTTGGCGACGTCGCAGACCTCGCCCTGCTCGGCCTCGCCGGCGATCTCCTCGACGGCCTCGATCTCCAGGCCGAGGAGCGCGGCCATGGCGCCGGTGCCGAGCGGCACGGCCCGCTGCATGGCCTCGCCCCGCAGGCGCAGCAGCCTCGCCGTATCCGCGATGGTCAGGGCGCCGGCCGCGGCGAGCGCGCTGTACTCGCCCAGGGAATGGCCGGAGACAAACGCGACGTCGCGGGCGAGGTCGAGCCCGCGCTCGGCCTCCAGCACCCGCACCACCGCGAGGCTCGCCGCCATCAGGGCCGGCTGGGCGTTCGCCGTCAGCGTGAGCTCTTCGGCCGGTCCCTCGAACATCAGGCGGGAGAGGGGCTGTCCCAGCGCCTCGTCCACCTCCCGGAAGACCTCGCGGGCGGCGGGATGGGCCTCGGCCAGGGCCGCACCCATGCCGACGGCTTGGCTGCCCTGGCCCGGAAAGATGAAGGCGCGCGACACGGCTGCGGTTTCCTGCCCTGCGAGTTAGTCCGTTCGGTTGGGGCGCGCACGTCGCACCGCGCGGCGCGCCAGTCAAGCGCGGCCGCACCAACTTCTCGGCCTCACGGCGCGAGCAGCCCCAGATGCAGGGCGACGAGGAGCCCGATCCCGAGGGCGATGCGGTAGATCACGAAGGGCCAGGCGGAGAAGCGCTCCAGCACGCGCATCAGCAGCCAGATCGCCGCGAAGGCCGACACGCTCGCCACCGCGAGCCCGACCGCGAGCACGCTCCAGCCCGTCGCGCCGAGCCCCGCCTTGTGCAGGATCCAGATCTCGCGCAGGCCCGCGAGCAGGATCGCCGGCAGGCCGAGGAGGAAGGAGATCCGCGCGGCGTCCGCCCGCTGGAAGCCGAGCATCAGCGCGCCCGTGAGCGTCGAGCCCGAGCGGGACACGCCCGGGATCAGCGCTCCCACCTGCGCGACGCCCACCGCCAGCATGTCGCGCAGCTTCGCCGATTCCGCCGGCCGGCTGTGGCGGGCCGCCGCCTCCGCGAAGGCGAGGAGCAGCCCCATTACCACGCAGGCCCAGGCGATCACCGGCAGGGTGCGAAGCGGCGAGTTGCAGGCGTTCAGCACCGGCGAGAGCAGCACGCCCCCGATCACGATCGGGACCGTGGCGAGCACGATGCCCACGGCGAAGCGGAACTCCGTGCTGTAGAAGTCGCGGCGCATCACCGCGCCGACCGAGCCGACCGTGATGTCGCGGACGTCCCGCCAGTAGTAGCTGACCACCGCGGCGAGCGCCGCGAGTTGCATCGCGGCCGAGAAGGCGGAACCTGGATCCTGCCAGCCGAGCAGCCCCGGCACCACGCGCATATGCGCGGTCGAGGAGATGGGCAGCAATTCGGTCAGGCCCTGCACCACGCCGAGCACCGCCACGCGGGCGTAGCCGAGCGCCACGAACCCGGTATCGACACCCTGGACGCAGGCCTCCGTCGTCCCGCTCGCCATCCGCCAATCCCCCGCGCTGACAATGCCCCTGGGCGAGCCCCGCGGACCGCCCGGCGGCGCCTTCAACGCGAGCAAAGTGACCGGTTGAAGGCAGGGCCGCGCCACAGGTTCGGGGGCCATTCCAACCTTGCCGCCGATCGCGTTTCCGAAGACAAGGTGAGCCGCCAAGGCCGCGGCGGTCCCGGCTCGCCAGTGCCGGCCGCCTCTGCCATAGGTTATCGTTGCTGAAGGGATCGCATGCGGTGGGTCGCTTCCGCGGTCGTCCGGCTGGTGTTGCTGGGCCATGTCGCCGCGGCGCAGGCCGCCGAATGGCGCTTCTGCTACGGCACGGAACCGGCGAGCCGCACCTTCTACCTCACGGTCCCGTTCACCACGTCGTCCGGAATGACGGCGGTCGAGACGACGTTCCGGCAGCGCCTCGCCGCGGACGGCCTCGCGGTCGCCCAGGTGGGCTGCCCGCTCGGCGCCGACCGCAGGGATCTCGACGGGCGCATCGCCATCGCCGTGCACCACGAGCGGGAGAACGGCATGCGCATCGTCTCCCTCGACTGGCCGTCCGGGGACCCGATCGCCGCGGTGCGCTGAGCGCCGCCCCCCTCTCGCGCGCCCGAGATCCCGCATGCATCGCCACCTCGTCCACACGCGCGCCCTCGACTTCTGGTTGGCCCGGGGCGCCGTCGCGGTCATCGCCGCGCTCCAACTCCTCGTGGTCAACGACCTGACCGTCGGCCCGCGCTGGCTCGCCCCCGGACTGGAACTGGCGCTGCTGCTGCCGCTCTCGGCGGCGACGGCCTGGAACCAGCGCCGCGCGCGCCGCGCCACCACCGACGCCCACTGGCAGATCGTCACCCGCCACCGCCGCCTGATCCGGCGCGCGGCCCTGGTGCTGACGATGCTCGTGACGCTCATCAACACGCTCGCGCTGGCGGAGCTCGTCCGGGCGCTCCTCGCCGGCAAGGCCGGCAGCGCCCCGACGCTTCTCCTCGACGCCCTCAACATCTGGACGACGAACGTCATCATCTTCGCGCTCTGGTATTGGTCGGCCGATCGCGGCGGGCCGGCCCTGCGCAGCTTCCGGAGCGAGCGGGGAGCGGATTTCCTGTTCCCGCAGATGACGCTCGAATCCAAGACGTCCGACGCGCCCTTCGTGCCCGGCTTCGTCGACTACCTGTTCCTGTCCTTCACCAACGCCACGGCCTTCTCGCCCACCGACACGCTGCCGCTCTCGCAGCGGGCGAAGCTGCTGATGATGCTGGAAGCGTCGATCTCGCTCCTCACCGTCGCGCTTGTGGCCGCCCGCGCGGTCAACATCCTGTCCTGACGCGCGGCGTCCGGGACCGCGCCGGCGTGGAGGCTGTGGCCGGCCGCGTTCGAGGGTAACGAGGGCCGCGGACGCGAGATCCGATCGTGCCGCACCTGCCCGCCCCGCCGTGGCCCTGCGGCGCGGTCGATGGAGATCATCACGGAGGGCTCTCGACTCTCGGCGGCGCTCCGGGTCCTCTCGATGGACCTGCTGCTGGGGGGACAACGCCCACCTGATCGCGCTGGTGATCCTCGCCGACGGGGGATGGCAGCGCGGAATGCATGCCGCGCCGCCGCTCCTCAGGATGGGTTCTCGAGGCTGAGCACGCCCTCCGCCTCGTCGTAGGCGAAGACCTCCGCGTAGCGCGCCCAGGAGATCAGCGCCCGCAGCGTCCGCTCGGCGTACTCCTCCGACATCGCGTCCTCCAGCTCGTCGCGGAAGCGGCTGGCGGGCGCGCGGTGGCTGGCCCGCTCGTCGAGGACGCGGCGGATATGGGCCGCGAGCGGCACATGCGCCAGCAGGTGCTGGGCGAAGAGGCGCTTGCGCTCGTCGACCTCGCCCACCGCGAAGCGGCGCCCGTCCGGGGTGAGCCGGATGTCCCCGCCCTCGACCTCGGCGAAGCGCAGGAGCTGCAGCGTCTCGGCGATCGGGAAGAGTTCGTCGATCTCGAGCTGCAGGTCGCTCGCCAGGGCGGGCAGGTCCGCGCGCCCGTTATGGGGCGCGCCGTTCACCGCCTCCAGCATCCCGGCGAGCAGGTTCGTCGACACGTCGGGCAGGATCATCGTGATGCCGAGGCCCGGGAAGGCCCCCTCCCGCGCCGGCGTCGCCGCGCCGGAGCGCGCGGTCATGCGGGCGTAGATGTCGTCGACGAGGGCCCGGAAGGCGGGGTCGAGGCGGTTGCGCGGCTGGGGCAGCGTCACCTTGATCTCGGCGACGATGCGGCCCGGATTGGACGAGAACACCAGGATGCGGTCGGACATCAGGACCGCCTCCTCGATGTTGTGCGTCACGATCAGGATCGCCTGGATCGGCATCCGCCCCTCGATCCAGAGATCGAGCAGGTCGGTGCGCAGGGTCTCGGCGGTGAGAACGTCGAGGGCGGAGAAGGGCTCGTCCATGAGGAGGAGCTGCGGGTGCACGACGAGCGCGCGGGCGAGTCCGACGCGCTGGCGCATGCCGCCCGACAGCTCCTTCGGGTAGGCGCTCTCGAACCCGTCGAGGCCGATCAGGTCGATCGCCGCCAGGGAGCGCTTGCGGCGCTCGGCGCGCGGGACCCCAAGGGCTTCGAGGCCGAGTTCCACGTTCTCCAGGACGGTGAGCCAGGGGAAGAGCGCGAAGGACTGGAACACCATCGCGACTTCGGGGGCCGGTCCCTCGACCGGGCGCCCGCCGATCTCGACGCGGCCTTCGCTCGCCGGCATCAGTCCGGCGATGATGCGCAGGAGCGTCGACTTGCCCGAGCCCGAGCGGCCGAGCAGCGACACGATCTCGCCGGAAGCGATCTCGGCGTTGACGTCGTCGAGGACCAGGAGGTCGCTCCCGCCGCCCTTGCGGTACAGGTGCTTGATGCCCTGCGCGCGGACGAGGGCGCGGGCGGTGGTGTCCCGGTCGACGGGCAGGGTGAGGCTGGTCGCGGCCATGGCGAGGGTCTCCTGAGCGTACCGGGCTCAATCGAAGCGGAAGCGGCGCTCGGCGAAGGCGTAGAGCGGCCGCCAGATGACGCGGTTCAGGACCACGACGAACAGGCTCATCACCAGCACGCCCAGCACGACGCGGGGATAGTCGCCGGCGTCGGTGGCCTTCGCGATGTAGGCGCCGAGACCGGCCGCTTCGAGCTTGGTGTCGCCCCAGCTCGCCACCTCGGCGACGATGCTGGCGTTCCAGGACCCGCCCGAGGCGGTGAGCGCCCCGGTGACATAGTAGGGCAGGATCCCCGGCAGCACGACCTTCCCCCACCACTGGGCCGAGCGCAGGCGGTAGAGCGTCGCGGCCTCGCGCAGGTCGGTCGGGAAGGCCGAGGCTCCGGCGATGACGTTGAACAGGATGTACCACTGCGTGCCGAGCACCATCAGGGGCGACAGCCAGATGTTCGGGTCCGCGCCGGTCGCCACGATGGCGACGACCGCGAAGGGGAACAGGATGTTGGCCGGGAAGGCCGCGAGGAACTGCGCGAGCGGCTGGAGCCCCTCCGCCACGGCCGGGCGCAGGCCGATCCACACCCCGATCGGCACCCAGATCAGCGAGGCGATCACGATCAGGACCATGACCCGCAGGAGCGTGAGGCCCCCGAGTTCCACGGCCTCGCCGACGTCGCTCCAGGCGAGCGTCTCGCCCAGATAGGCGATCGCGATCCAGAGCGCGTAGACGGTGAGCGCCAGGACGCCGGCGAGCCAGAGCCGGTCCGCGAGCCGGCCGAAGCCTCGGTCCCGGCGCGCGGCCGTCGCCTGCGCCGCGCGGATCGCGCGCAAGCGATGCGGCACGAGGTGGCCGGGGAGCGCCGCCGCCGCGCGCAGCACGGCCCCGATCGCCCGCAGCGCCCGCGTGCGCCGCAGGAGGTCGTACACGAACGAGTGCGGCCGGGCCTGCGCGGCGGTCTGCTCGAAGCGGAACTTGTCCGCCCAGGCGACGACCGGCCGGAACACGAGCTGATCGTAGAGGAGGATCACGACGGCGATCGCGGCGACCGCCCAGGCGATGGCGGCGAGGTCCTTGCGCGCGACGGCGAGGGCCAGCCACGCGCCGATCCCCGGCAGGGTGATCTTGTTGTCGCCGACCGAGATCGCCTCCGAGGCGACGATGAAGAACCAGCTGCCCGACATCGACATCATCGCGTTCCACACGAGGCCGGGCATGGCGAAGGGCGCTTCGAGCCGCAGGAAGCGCTGCCAGGGCGTGAGCCGGAAGTGCCGGGCGACCTCGATGAGGTCGCGGGGCAGCGTGCGCAGCGACTGGTAGAACGAGAACGCCATGTTCCAGGCCTGCGCCGTGAAGACCGCGAAGACCGCCGCGCATTCGGCGCCGAGCTGGCGGCCCGGGAACAGGCCGAGGAAGAACACCACCGTGAAGCTCAGGAAGCCGAGCACCGGCACCGATTGCAGGATGTCGAGGGCCGGCACGATGACGAGTTCCGCCTTCCGGCTCTTGGCGGCGAGGGTCGCCACCGCGAAGGTGAAGACGAGCGAGGCCGCCATGGCCGCGAAGAGGCGCAGCGTCGTGCGCAGGGCGTAGTCGGGCAGGAGCCAGGGATCCAGGCGGACCGGGTCCGCGTCGAGGGCGGCGAGCGGCGCGCGCATCTCGTGCACGCCGTGCACCGTCGCGACCAGGCCGCCGATGACGATCACGAAGGCGGCCAGGTCGTAGATGTTCGGGATCGGGAAAGTATCGGCGGGGCCGGCGTGCCGGGGACCACGGCGCGTCGCGGCGAAGAGCGTGCGAGCATCGAGCATCGCGACCTCCTGGATGGGACGGGGACCGGCGGGCGCCGGCGGAGGGGATCGGTCGGGGCGTTCCCGCGCGCGGCGACGCGGGGGGCACGAAGCGCCGGGCGCGACGAGGCCGCGCCTCAGGCGACCCGCCAGACGGCCGGCGCAGCGGTGCGGCAGCGCCGGCCGAGCCGGACCGCTTGACGTCGTCGGTCGAGGACGGATTCGGCCTGCGTCAGGCGACACGCGCGGAGGCCGCCGTGCGGATCGAGGAACAGTGGGACGCGCCGGTCATTGGGCGCGGCGCGGGGCTGCTCCGAAGACCGGCATGCGGGGGCTGCGGACGGGCGGGCGGTCCGGATCAGGTCGAGAAGGATCATGTCTCACCTCGGTGTCGACCGGCCGCAGAGCCGACCGCGCTCGCGAGGCGCGCCTGCCTCAGGCGTTCAAGCGAGCGGCGAACGGCGCGCGCGGCGCGGTCCATCGACTGTGACTGTCGCTTGGCATGATGGAGGGCAGGTCCTGAATGAGTGCGGCCGGCGGGGATCCCGCGTCGACCGCACGGGCCTCATACTCCTCGGTTCCCCTGTGTCAATCGCAGTCCTCGGCCGTCGCCGCGGGTGGGCGCGGCACCGCCCCGGCCCTCGCGGCGACGGATGCGGCCCGAGGTCAGCTCGCGGCGGGAATCGCGGGCTGCGCGGTCGGCAGCGGGACGAGCCGCCACAGGTCCGGGCGCGCCATGAGTTCGGCCACGAACGCGAAGGTGAGCGCGTGGGTCGGGCAGTTGGACAGGATCCGCGCCCGGAGGGGCCGCCCCGCCAGGGCGAGGTCACCCAGGAGGTCGAGGACGCGGTGGCGCACCGGCTCATCGGGAAAGCGCCCTCCTCCGATGATGCGCCCGCCGACCACGATCGCGACGCGGCCTGGGCGTGCCCCGCGCAACAGGGGTTCGGAGCCGTGACCGCGCATCCGCGCCAGGGTCGCGGCCGAGAGCGGGACCTCGAACTCCGGTCGCGCCTCCACGGGAACGGTCCGGCAGCGGGCGATGGTCTGGCTGTGGAAGGAACGGTCCCACAGGCGCTGCCGAAGGCCGTCTGGCAGCAGCCGCCCGGCGAGGTCGCTGCGCAGGAGCATGCGCCAGAGCACGGAGGCGTTGCCGAAGCTGCGGCTCGGGGCGATGGCGTCGCGGAAGGTCTCCGCGTCGACCGACCCGGACCATCGCTGGATGCCGAAGCCCGGCACCCGGTCGTTGCTCACGTCGACGGCGAAGCCGTCGAAGGGCTCGCCGCGCACGAAACCGTGCCCGTCCCGCACCTCGAGCGGCCGCAGCAAGGCAATGGCGAGGCGCGGGGTCGGCTGCTCCGCGACGCCGGCCGCCTCGATCAGGTGGCACCAGGGCCGCGCCGACCCGTCGAGGATCGGAATCTCGTCCCCCGCCACGGTGATGGCGGCGTTGTCGACCCCGTAGCTCGCGAGGCTCGCCATCAGGTGCTCGATCGTGAGCAGCCTGCGGCCGCCTCCCAGGTCGATCGCGGTGTTCATGCGGCTGGGCAGGCGGGCCGCCCACGTGGCGGGCGTGTAGTCCCCGCTCTCCCCGCGGTCGCGGAAGCGGATCCCGAAATCCGGCGGGGCCGGTTCCACGATTACGCGGCACGGTCTTCCGCGATGAAGTCCCGGTCCGCGCGCCTCGAACCCGGCGGCAAGGGTCGATTGCCGCGCCGCGTCCCGGTCCAGCCCACCCGTTTGGCAGTCTCTCCCAGGTGCGCCGATGATCTGGTGCATGTCCGCCCCGACTGGCCGGCTCCGTCTCTCACGTGGAAACAGGGTCGAGGTCAAGACGGCCCCCGTGCCGTGCCACGACGGCGTTGCGACAGCCATGACCCCCGAGATGAATCGGGGAGACATCGAAGGCCGCTCGCAGTTGGACCGGCGGCCGCCCCACCAGGCGTCACTTCGCACCCGCGAACCGATCGGCCGAACCGTCGCTCATTCGCGTGCGGTCGGGCCGACAGGACTTCACACATCCGCGTGAGGTGGGTTGTTGATGGCTCTCGCGCGATGTACCGCTCACGCGCTATCGCTCCCGACAGGGGGCTGACAAAAAAAAGCCGCCCTTGAGGAGCGGCCCGAAGTCTAGGGAGGAAACGCCCAAAGAGGGCGACGTGGTCGCGACGCCGTCACGGCCACACATCGTGTGGTGACATGCTGCGCCGCACCCCGCAACTGCCCGAATGGGCGGTGCGGCCGATCGCTGCGAGGCCGGAACCATCACGATTCCGCCTCAAAGCGGGGCACTCAGCCGAGGACGGCGAGAAGCACGGCGGTCCGGATCGCGAGATGGCGGGCCGTGACGCTCACGCCCGGGTCATAGGCGACGAGGTGCGCCCAGGGGTGGCCCTCGATGGCGGCAGCGATGTCGACCGTGACGTCGTCGGCGACGAGGCGCGGCCCGGCGGTCGGCTCGGTGAGGAAATCCGCGACGGCGGCATCGATCTGCTCTCGGGTGACGATGGCGGCGCGGCAGAGGTCGGCGAGGGTCGAGGTCGTCGTGGTGGGTGTCAGCATCGCGCCGACATAGCGCGCTTCTACGGCCGAGCCATGCCGCTGATGCGCGCCCTGCCCTGCAGGAATTCCGTTTCGCGGGTGATCGGGCGCTCCTTCCCGGCAGGGGAAGGCGGATGTGCGCGATCCGGATCGAGGCCGGACGGCGGGCGAACGGAGGGCCGAGGTCGCGGGCCGCCCTATTCCGACAGCAGGGCGACCATCGAGAACAGACCCGCGATTATCAGGTTGCCGAATGTCAAGACCGTGAGCAGAGTCATGGTGGAAAATCTCCGTGCGATCGAGCTTGACGGTTAACGCGCCGCGCCAAGCCGGAGTTGCATCGTGGCTAATACGGCCTTTGCGATGCGGAGCCCGAAGCCAGGCCGGGCGGTACGGAGAGGATCGCCGGACGGTCAGCGCCGCGCGGGGGCGCGCTGCGGCGCGACCCCCTTCGGCTCCGCGGGCGCCGCGTTGATGCCGGGCGCGATCCCGGGCGCGATCTGATCGGCGTCCGGGACGGGCGCCGGCTCCGGTGCCGGGATCCGCGCCACGGTGGCGGCGCCCTCGACCGTGGTGGTGACCTCCGCCTTCTCCACGCCCTCCCGGTTCGGCTGCGGGCCGAGGCGCGCCACCAGGGCGCTGAAGACGTCGCGCAGGCGGTCGTCCCGCTGCGCGTAGGCGCCGACGGAGACCGTCGCGGTCATGCCGGCAACGAGCGGCACGCCGTCCGGGACCGCCTCGATGCGGATGCGCACCGGGACGCGCTGCGCGAGCCTCACCCAGGTGTAGACGGGGTCGACGCTGGGCAGCCCCTGGGTGCCCGGGCTGGCATTCGTCGTGCTGATGCCGCGGGTGATGCTGTCGACACGCCCGCGGATCGGCGCGTCGTACCCCATCAGGGCCGCGGTCGCGACGTCGCCGACCCGGATTCCGGCCATCTTCGTCTCCTCGAAGTAGCCGTCGATCCAGTAGGAGTCCGCGTCGATCACCGAGACGTTGCGGGTCCCCGCCGTGGCGTAGTCGCCGACGCGCAGGAGCAGGTTCGTCACGTAGCCGGTGACCGGGCTGCGGACCTGCGTCCGCGCGAGGTTGAGTTCGGCCTGGGCGACCTGGGCCTTCGCGGAGGCGAAGGCGGCCTCCGCCTGCTTGGCGACGCCGGCATATTGCTGCTTCTCCTCGATGGAGGTGGCCACGGTGGAGAGCGCCTCGCGTCGGGCCGCCTGGGCGCGCTTCACCTCCAGGTCCGCGGCCCGGGTCTCGACCTCGGCCTTCGCCGAGTCGAGGGCGATGCGGAAATCGGCCGGGTCGATCACGTAGAGGACGTCGCCCTTGCGGACGCGCTGGTTGTCGATCACCCGCAACTCGACGATCTGGCCCGAGATCTGGGGCGCGATGCTGGCGACCTGCACGCGCACCTGTCCGTCGCGGGTCCAGGGCGCCACGACGTAGAAGCGCCAGACGACGAGCGTGGCGCCGGCCGCCGCGACGAGGACGACCAGCGTCGCCAGGATTCGGAGCAGCTTGCGCCCCCGTCTGCGCCCCTCGGCCACGTCGGACTCCCCTAGATGATGACGATCAGGAGCGCGAGGAGGCAGAGATAGAGCCCGGCCTCGGCGAGCGGAGGGTTGGCGAAGACCCGCTCGAAGCGGATCAGCCGCAGGATCGGGCGCAGGCCGAGAAGCAGCAGCAGCGCCCCGGCCGCGTAGGCGACGAAGGGGGCGACGAGGACGCCGCCGAGCGCGAGGTCGCGGACCATGGGTCTAGCCGGTCGTCCCGAGGGCGAGCCGCCGGAAGACCGGCCGCTGCACCTCCAGAAGGTAGGCCGCCTCGGCGAGGTCCGCCACGGCGCGCGCGAGCGTCCGTCGCGCTCCCCCCGCGGCGAGGAGACCCGCGGCCGCCTCCCGCAACGCGCCCGGGTCGGTTGCCGCCAGGGCGCGCCGCGCCGCCGCGACCGGGCCGCGGCAGGCCGGATCCGCCGCGAGCGCATCGAGGGCCGCATGCGCGCCCGCCGCGTCGACGTCGAGGCCCGCGAGCGCGAAGGCGTGGCGCAACCCCGCCCGGTGGGCCGCGCCGTTGCTGCCGCGCCATCCGGCGAATTGCACGAGGCGGTCGCAGTCCCGCGCGAGGCGCGCCTCCGGATCCTCGGTCGCGCCGCGCAGGGAATCGGCCACGTCCCGGCGGGCCGAGAGCAGCGACCAGCGCCGGTGCTCCGCCTCGCGCACCGGCGGGATCAGGCGCAGCGTCAGGAACAGGATGATCCCGGACAGGCAGAACAGCAGGCTCGACACGACGTAGGTCTGCGGATTGTAGGGCTGCGGGTTGGCCGGGCTGAGGATCACCGGGAAGAACACCAGCAGGATGAAGCCGAGGCTCCCGGTGCGCGGGCGCAGGCTGAGGAAGCAGGCCAGGAACACCACGGGCGCCATGGCAAGGGCGAGCAGCGGGAAGCCCTGCGCGCCGTCGAGGACCAGGAACTCGACGATCCCCGCCGCCGCCGCGGCGAGCGGCAGGCCGAGCATCGCCCCCGCCGCGAAGGCGGGCGGGTTGGGGTTGATGCCGCTGAGTGCCGTGAAGGCCGCCACCTGCACGAGCGCGGTCGCCGTGGACGGCCAGCCCGCGAGAACAAAGATCGCCGCGCTCGCCAGGAAGGCGACGACGGCGCGCGCCGCGTTGCGCAGGGCGAGGCGCCGCTCGCGGTGGACCGGCAGCACCACGTCGCGCCGGGGCCGCCGCCCGGTCGCGAGGGACGCGGCCCCGTCCCGTGCCAGCCGGTCCTGGCGCAGCAGGTCGACCGCGCGCCGCATCAGCCACACGCGGTCGGGCGTCGCCGCCGCGTCGACGATCAAGTAATCGAGCCGGGCGACGAGACCGGGCAGGGCCGCCTCATCGCCGGTCAGGCCGGCCTCGACGCGGCGCGCGAGGTCGCGCGCCTCCGTGCCGCCCACCCGCCGCGCCGCGACCGCGAAGGCCCGCGCCGCCGCCACCGCGGCGAGGACGGCCGCGATGGCGCTGCGGGCGCCGGCCGCCCGCGCCTCGCCGTCGTGGAATTCGGGCGCCACGGCCTCGATCGAATCGCGCGGCGCCGAGGCCCGGCGCAGGACCGCGACCGCCTCCTCCGCGCCGGGATCGCCCTCCCGCACGGCCCGGAGCGCGAAGGCCCGGGCGGCCTCGATCGCCTCGCCCACGCCCTGGCGCAGCTGCGGGAAGACAGCGGGCGCCCCGAGCGCGTCGTTGACGAAGGTGACCGCGATGATCCCGAGGGTGACGGCCGCCGTCCGGGCGACCCCGTTCGCGAAGACGGATTGCGGCGAATCGATATTCGCGATGGCGATGATCGCGACGGTGTAGCCGGACAGCATCGCGCCATAGGCCCGCACACCCTGCAGGTAGCTGCCGGTGAACACGCAGATCCCGAGCCACGCCGCGAAGGCGATCAGCATCAGGGTACGGTCCTGCCCGAACAGGGCGGTGAGCAGGAGCGCGACGGCGAAGCCGATGAGCGTGCCGAGGAACCGCGACAGCGCCTTGGCCAGCGCCTGCCCGCGCCGCGGCTGGGCCAAGATCGCCACGGTCACGGCTGCGGAGGAGGCGCTCTCCAGTTCGAGCCAGAACCCCGCGTAGAGCGCCAGCATCATGGCGAGCCAGATCCGCAGGGCGTAGAGCCAGTCGGACAGCGGCCGCGGGTCCAGCCGATCGAGCACGGAGTCGACGAACCCGGCGCCGCCCGAACCCGGCGGGACCGGCTGGTCTGGCGGCGCGTCGGCCGCGCCGCGCATCGAGGCATCGGCCATCCGTTCGTTCCGCTCGACCCGTGCCCGCCTTAACCCGCCGCCCGCGCCGCCGTTCCCGCCCGGGCGCCGCTCCCGTCGCGGCGACGGCGACACGGGCGCAGCGCCGCTGTCGACCGGTGGCGCACGGCCCCGTACAACCTGGGGCCGGAGACACGGTCCGGGCCTCGCGGCCGGACGGGACGGGAGCGGAATGCGGCGATGATCGCGGGCTGGGCGGTGGTGCTGACCGCGCTCCTCTACATCTGCGGCCTGTTCGCGGTCGCGCATTGGGGCGACGTCTCCGGCCGGCGCCTGATGCGCGACGAGCGCGTGCGCCCGACCGTCTACGCGCTGTCCCTCGCGGTCTACTGCACGTCCTGGACCTTCTTCGGCTCGGTGGGTCTCGCGAGCCATTCCGGCCTCGACTTCCTGACGATCTATGTCGGACCGGTCCTGGTCATCGGCCTCGGCCACCGCCTCGTCGCCCGGGTCGTGCGCATCGCCAGGGCCCAGAACTCGACCTCGATCGCCGACTTCATCGCCGCCCGCTACGGCAAGAGCGAGCGGATCGCCGCACTGGTCTGCCTGATCGGTATCGTCGGGGCGATCCCCTACATCGCCCTGCAGCTGCGCGCCGTGGCGTCCTCGCTGCAGGTCTTCCTGACGGCCACCGAGGGGAGCGGCGGCGGCACCCTCGTGCTGATGGGCGATCTCGGCCTGTTCACGGCCCTGGTCCTGGCCGGTTTCGCGGTCGCCTTCGGCACGCGCCACGCCGATGCGACCGAGCACCAGGACGGGCTGACCCTGGCCATCGCCGTCGAATCCCTGGTCAAGCTCCTGGCCTTCCTGATGGTGGGCGGGTTCGTGCTGGGCTGGATCCTGCGCGAGGCGCCCGCGATCACGCCCGCCGCGCTCGGCCGCGGCGCGGCGGATCTCGTCGGGGCGACCTCGGGGCCGCTGACGCTGGCCGTTCAGAGCCTGCTCTCGGCCTGCGCGATCCTTCTTCTCCCCCGCCAGTTCCACATGGCCGTGGTGGAGAACCGGGCCTTGGCGGATGTCCGGCGCGCCGCCTGGACCTTCCCGGTCTACCTCGTGCTCATCAACCTGTTCGTGGTGCCCCTGGCGGTCATCGGGCTCGCCATGTTCCCGGACGGGAGCGTCATGCGCGACATGACGGTGCTCGCGCTGCCGCTCGCCGAGCGGGCGGACGGCATCGCGCTCGTGGCCTTCGTGGGCGGTCTCTCGGCCGCGACCGCCATGGTGATCGTCGAATCGGTGGCCGTGGCGATCATGATCTCCAACCACCTCGTCGTCCCGCTGGTGCTCCGCCGGCGCCCGAGCGCCATGGGCGCGCGCCACCTCGGCGGCTGGGTGCTCGGCGTGCGCCGGGCCGCGATCGTGGTGGTGATCCTCGCCGCCTACGCCTATTCGCAGGTCGCCGGCGAGGTGGCGCTCGCCTCGATCGGCCTGCTCTCCTTCGCGGCGGTGGCGCAGATCGCCCCGGCCTTCCTCGGCGGCCTGCTCTGGCGGCGCGCCACCGGACTCGGCGCCGGGGCCGGGATGACGCTCGGCCTCGCGGTCTGGGCCTACACGCTGCTCCTGCCGAGCCTGCTCGTCGGCTCCGCGCATCCCTGGGCGGCGGCCCTCCTCGACGAGGGCCCGTTCGGCATCGCGGCCCTGAGCCCGACGGCGCTGATGGGCCTAGCCGACCTGCCGCGCCTGATCCACGGCACGCTCTGGAGCCTGGGGCTGAACCTCCTCGCCTATGTGGGCTTCTCCCTGCTGCGGCCGCCCAACGCGATCGAGCGGCTCCAGGCCGGGGCCTTCGGGCACGGGACCGCGCCCGAGGAGGGCGCGCTCGACGCGCCGTCGTTCCGGCTCTTCCGCGGCACCCTCACCTTCGGCGAATTGCGCGGCGCGGTGGCGCGGCTGCTCGGCGAGGAGCGGGCGCACCGCGCCTTCGAGGCGTTCTTCGCCGCGCACGGCCGCACGCCGCTGCATCCCGACGCGGTGGCCGGCCTCGCCGAGCTGCGCCACGCCGAGCACCTGCTCGCCTCGGCGATCGGCGCCGCCTCGGCCCGGCTCGCCCTCTCGCTCCTGCTCGGCCGGCGCAACGTGTCGCCGCGCGCGGCCCTGCGCCTGCTCGACGATGCCTCGGCGGCCTTCCAGTACAGCCGCGACTTCCTCCAGCACGGTCTCGACCATGCGCGCCAGGGCATCACGGTGTTCGACCGCGACATGACCCTGATCGCCTGGAACCGCGCCTTCGCGGACCTCTACGACCTCCCGGGCGACATCCTGCGGGGCGGCATGCCGCTCGCGGAGATCGTCCGCTTCAACGCCGCCCGGGGCGTGTACGGCGACCGGCAGGCGGACGATCTCGTGCGCGAGCGCCTCGCCGCCTTCCGGCTCGAAGCGGCGCCGCAGCGGCTGCGGCTCTCTCCGGGCGGGCGGGTGATCGAGATCAGGGCCAACGGCCTGCCGAATGGCGGCGTCGTGGCGACCTACACGGACGTGACCGAGGCGGTGGCCGCCGAGGAAGCGCGCGAGCGGCTCAACGAGGAGTTGGAGCGGCGCGTGCGCGAGCGCACCGAGGAACTCACGCGCCTCAACGCCGCGCTCTCCCGCGCCAAGGCGGAGGCCGAGGAGGCCAACCTGTCGAAGACCCGCTTCCTGGCGGCGGCCAGCCACGACATCCTCCAACCGCTCAACGCGGCGCGCCTCTACGCCAGCGCGCTCGTCGAGCGGGACCGCGGCGGCGATCCGAGCCTGGCGGAGAACGTCGATGCCGCCCTCGATGCCGTCGAGGAGATCCTCACCACGCTCCTCGACATCTCCCGCCTCGATGCCGGCGGGCTGGAGCCGCAGCTCTCGGCCTTCCGGGTCTCGGACCTGCTGGCCCAGCTGCGCCGGGATTTCGAGCCGACGGCCCGCGAGAAGGGTCTGCGCCTGACCGTGATGCCCTGCCGCCTCGCGATCCGCTCGGACCGCCCGATGCTGCGGCGCCTGCTTCAGAACCTCGTTTCCAACGCCATCAAGTACACGCCGTCCGGGCGCGTGCTGGTGGGGGCGCGCCGCCGGGGCGAGCGGGTCGAGATCGTGGTCTGCGACACCGGCCTCGGCATCCCGCCCTCCGATCAGCGGCGGGTGTTCCAGGAGTTCCAGCGCCTCGACCAGGGGGCGCGGGTGGCCCCCGGGCTCGGGCTCGGGCTGTCGATCGTGGAGCGCACCGCCCGCCTGCTCGACCATCCCCTGGCCCTGCGCTCGGCGGCGGGCCGCGGGTCGCGGTTCTCGGTCACGGTGCCCCTCGCGGCGCTGCGGCCGTTCCAGGAGGTGCCGGCCGAGGCGCCGCGGCCGGCCGCCGCCGGCCTCGCCGGGCTGAACGTCCTGGCGGTGGACAACGAGCCCGCCATCGTCGACGGCATGGCCCGGCTGCTGGAGGGTTGGGGCTGCGCGGTGCGCACGGCCGGCTCCTTCGGGGAGGCGGTGCGCTGCCTCCTCGGCGACAGCCTGCGCCCGGACGTCATCGTGGCCGACTACCACCTCGGGGAGGGCAACGGAATCGACCTGATCGCGTCGCTTCGGGCAGCCCTGGCGGCCGAGGTTCCGGCGGTGCTGCTCACGGCGGACCGGTCGCCCGCGGTGCGCGAGGCGGCCGCGTCCCGCCGCATCCACCTCCTGGCCAAGCCGCTCAAACCCGCCGCCCTGCGCGCCCTTCTCACCCAGTGGCGCCCGCGGAGCGATGCCGCGGCGTGAGCGGTCGAGGGAGGGATGCTCATCCCGGCGGCGTCTCCCGACGAGACTTCCGCTCGAACGCCGCCCGGGTCGCGACACCGCGGCCGTCCGGATCGGGCGACGCTCGGTTCAATGACGAACCCACATGATCCGGGCGATCCAGGCGATCCGGTTCGTCAGCAGCACTTCGGCCGGCATCTCGGGCGCGATTGGAGCCAGTTCGACGACGCGCGCCGTACGCCGCCGGAGCATCGCACCCCGGAGCGGGCCGTCGTGGAGGCTCAACACAACGCGGTCGCCGCGACGCAGCGGCGCCCGGGCGCAGACCACCAGCACGTCCCCGTCGTGGTAGAGCGGCTGAAGCCCGGTCCCCTGCACCTCGATGGCGAAGCAATCCTCGGCGGCGAGGTCCGGGAAGTCGAGCTCGTCCCACCCGGAGCTCATCGGGCGCCCGTCCGGGCCCACCGGGGGCGCCTCGGCGAGGGCCGCGCTGCTGATCAGGGGAAGCACGTTCGGCAAGCCGGCGGAGCGTGGCTCGACGAGCTGGACGAAATCGTCGAGGCTCGTCCCCGTGGCGGTGAGGATCTTGGAGAGGGACTCGGTCGAGGGCCAGCGCTTGCGGCCGTCCGGCGCGATCCGCTTGGAGCGGTTGAAGCTGGTCGGGTCAAGGCCCGCGCGCTTGGCCAGACCGGAGGCGGTGAGGCTGTGGCGCTGCGCGAGCATCTCGATGGCAGACCAGATGCGCTCGTGGGAGAGCATGGAGGGGTTCCAATACGGGCCAGGCAGATGTCGTCGCGGCCGACACCGGACACTACTCAACGTCACTCGAAAGGCAACGCCGCATCACACTGCCCGAGCGCTTATCCCCTTCACGGCGACGACCGCCCCCGGAGACTCATCGATGCCTCTCATTTACAAGATCTGCCCCGCGACGCTCTGGCGGGAATGCGAATGCTCGGGCTGGTTCCGCGGCGCACCAATCGATACCCGGGATGGCTTCATCCACTTCTCGACGGCGTCCCAGGTCGAGGAGACGGCGTCGAAGCACTTCGCGGGCCAGTCCGACCTCGTCCTGGTTGCGGTCGAGGCGGATGATCTCGGGGACGCGTTGCGCTACGAACCGTCCCGCGGCGGCGACCTGTTCCCGCATCTCTACGCGCCCCTGCCCCTCGGCGCGGCGCGGTGGGTGCGGCCGCTCCCGCTCGGTCCCGACGGTCGCCACCTCTTCCCCGCCCTGCCCGAGGCCTGACCCCACCTTGCTCGCCCGCCTGTTCCCCCTCGCCCGCCCGCTGCTCCACGGCCTCGACGCCGAGGCGGCGCATCGCCTGACGCTTCGGGCGCTGGCGATCCTGCCGCCCGGGCCCGCGCCGCGCGAGGATCCGCGCTTGGCCATCCCGGTCCTGGGACGGCGCTTCCCGAACCCGATCGGGCTCGCGGCGGGCTTCGACAAGGGCGCGGAAGTGCCCGACGCGCTCCTGCGCCTCGGTTTCGGCTTCGTGGAGGTGGGCGGCGTCGTCCCGCGTCCCCAGCCCGGCAATCCCCGGCCGCGGGTGTTCCGCCTGCCCCGGGACGGCGCGGTGATCAACCGCTTCGGCCTCAACAGCGAGGGCCTGGAGGTGGTCGCGGCCCGGCTCGCCGCGCGCGCCGCGCGTCCCGGCATCGTCGGTGCGAATATCGGGGCGAACAAGGAGACGCAGGACCGTCTCGCGGACTACGTCGCCTGCACGTGCGGGCTCATGGGGCTCGTCGACTTCGTCACCGTCAACGTGTCGTCGCCCAACACGCCGGGCTTGCGGGACCTCCAGGGCGAGGCCTTCCTCGACGATCTTCTCGCCCGCGTGGTCGCGGTGCGGGACGAGGCAGGCGCCGCGCGGCGCGCCGCGATCCTGCTCAAGATCGCGCCCGACATCACGCTCGACGCCCTCGACGCCATGACGGAGACCGTCCTGCGGCGCGGGATCGACGGCCTCGTGGTGTCGAACACCACCGTTGCGCGCCCGGCGGGCCTCGCCGAGGCGGCGGTCGCGCGGGAGACCGGCGGCCTGTCGGGCCGGCCGCTCTTCTCGCCCTCGACGCGGCTCCTGGCGGAAACGTTCCTGCGGGTCGGCGACAGCGTGCCGCTCGTGGGCGTCGGCGGGATCGATTCGGCGGAGGCCGCCTGGACCAAGATCCGGGCCGGCGCGAGCCTGGTGCAGCTCTACTCGGCCCTCGTCTATGCCGGGCCGGGGCTCGTGGGCGCGATCAAGGCCGGTCTGGTCGAGCGGCTCGCCCGCGAGGCGCGCCCGCTCGCCGCCATGATCGGCCGGGACGCCGCGGACCTCGCCCGGAGCGCCTGACGCCGCAGCCCGCCGTCAGCGGGCGGTCGCCGGGGCGGCGGGCGGGAAGGCCGCGCGGGCGAGGCGCGGGTAGAGGAGCCCCTGCCCGATCCCGCGCGCCGCCAGGAGCGTCAGGAGCGCCAGCCACAACCCGGCATTGCCTTGGCCCCGCAGGACCCAGAGCACGGCGAGGTAGACGGCCAGCGCCGCCAGCATCAGGTTGCGCATCGCGCGCGTCCAGGTGGCGCCGATATAGATGCCGTCGAACGCGAAGGCGGCCGCGGCCACGACCGGCGTGAGCGCCGCGAAGGGCAGGAAGGCCCGCGCCAGTGCCCGGACCTCCGGATGGGTGGTGATCGCGTCGATGAACGGCCCGCCCGCGGCGAGGAACACCCCGGAAACCACGAGGCCGAAGCCGAGGCACCAGCCGAGCGCCGCACGCACGGCCTCCCGGAAGGCGGCTTCGTCGCGGGCGCCGAGCGCCCGCCCGCACAGGATCTCGGCCGCCGTGGCGAAGCCGTCGAGGAAGAAGCTGCCGACGAGGAAGAGGTTCTGCAGCACCGCATTCGCCGCGAGCGTCAGGTCCCCGGCGCGGGCGCCCAGGGTCGAGAACAGTCCGAAGGCCGCGATGATCGCCACGGTCCGGATCGTCACGTCGCCGTTCACCGCGAGCATGCGCCCGAGCCCGCCCCGCTCCAGAACCTGCGCGCCGGGGACGCGCCAGGGCCGGGCGCCGAGCCGATGCAGAACCAGGAGGCCGAGGAGAAACCCGGTCGCCTCGGCCAGAACCGTCGCGACCGCGGCCCCCGCCACGCCGAGACCGAGACCGAGGACCAGGGCGAGCGTGAGCGCGACGGCGACGAGGTTCACGACCACCTGAAGGGCGAGACCGAGATCGACGCGCCCGCGCCCCAGCGTCGCGCCGAGCACCGCGTAATTCGCCAGCGTGAAGGGCGCCGCGTAGATGCGGATGCCGAGATAAGCCGTGAGCGCCGCCGTGACGGCGGGGCTCGCGCCGGCCAGCGCGGCGGACGCGGTGCCGATCGGCCCCCGCGCGGCCACCAGGACGAGCCCGACCGCGCCCGCGACCGCCAGGGCGCGCGCGAGCGTCCGGTCGGCCTCGGCGGCGTCGCCGGCGCCCATCGCCTGGGCGGTGAGGCCCGCCGTCGCCATGCGCAGGGAGCCGAAGGTCCAGAACAGGCAATCGAAGACCACCGCTCCGAGCGCCAGCGCCCCGAGGAGCGCCGCGTCGCCCAGCTGGCCGATCGCCGAGGCCCCCACCACCCCGAGGAGCGGGGTGGTGACGTTGGCGAGCGTGGCGGGCAGCGCCAGGGGAAGGACGCGCCCGAGGACGCGGCGGTGCGTCGTCCCCGTGAGGTCCGCCCGCTCCACGCGGCCTCAGCGGCCGTTCGCGAGCAGCCGCGACAGGAACCAGAGGGGCACCACGACCACGGCGCCGGCCGCCAGCCACGCGCCCGCGTCGTGGAAGCTCGAGAAGGCGATCTCCATGAGGTCGCGCAGCGCGTCGTAGGCCCGGTAGTAGAGGGCCCGCGGGGTGATCCCGATCATCGCCATCCCGGCCCCGACGAGGAGCGACAGGAAGACGAGCTTGACGAAGACCGCCGCCGGCGAGCCGCCGAGGAAGCGGCGCAGCTCGGATCCGGCGCGCTGCGCGCCCGTCGGGCCGTAGCCCTCCCGCGGGTCCTGCGAGGGGCCGGGCGGCATGGTGAATCTCTGTTGGGTCATCGAAGCCTCACGGATGGGCATCCGGGCCGCCGGCTGCGGCACGCTGTACACAGGTCCCTGCAAATCGCCATCCGGAGCGTTACGTCGCCCGGCGGCGCGTCGTAAAGATGGCGAGCGTCAAGCTCCGCACCAGGACGAGGCGCGAAAGATTTTGGCAGGGAGACGTCCGCGCCGCGGACGGAGGTGAGACGGCAGCATGATCGACCACGCGCTCTTCGACCCGGCCAAGGCCGATCCGGATGCCGAGCGTCTGAACCGGGAGATCATGGCCGCGCAAGCCGCCGCGCCCGATCCGTGGTCGCTGCCGATCGCGGAGGTGCGAGCCCGGCGCCGCCAGGGCAGCGAGGCCATCCCGGCGATGCCGCGCAGCCCGCGCGCCGAGACCCTCACCATCCCGGGCCCCGCCGGGCCGATCGCGCTGCGGGTCATCCGCCCGGTGCGCAAGGCGCGGGGTGCCTACCTGCACATCCACGGCGGCGGCTGGGTCTGGGGCGCGGCCGACGAGCAGGACCCGTGGCTCGAACGCATCGCCGATCGCTGCGGCTTCGTCTGCCTGTCCGTGGAGTACCGGCTGGCGCCCGAGCACCCCTACCCCGCCCCGATCGACGATTGCGAGGCGGCGGCGGTCTGGCTGCACGAGGAGGGCCGCCGGCTGTTCGGGGTCGAGGCGCTGACGATCGGCGGCGAATCGGTAGGGGCGCATCTCGCGGTGATGACGCTGCTGCGCCTGCGCGACCGGCGCCAGCTGCCGAGCGCCTTCCGGGGCGCCAACCTGTTCTCGGGCCTCTACGACCTCGGCGTGACCGCGAGCGCCCGCAATTGGGGCGAGGAGCGGCTCGTGCTCAACTCCCGCGACGTGCGGCTTTTCGCCGACGGCTTCGTGCCGGAGGGCGTGCCGCGGCGCTCTCCCGACGTCTCGCCGCTCTACGCCGACCTCAAGGGGCTGCCCCCGGCCCTATTCTCGGTGGGCACCCGCGACCCGCTCCTCGACGACACCCTGTTCATGTCCATGCGCTGGGCGGCGGCGAACAACGGCGGCTACACGGCGGTCTACAACGGCGGCTGCCACGTCTTCATCCGCTACCCGCTGGCCATGACCGAGCGGGCGCTCGAACTGATCGAGCGCTTCCTGATGGCCCTGGCCTGAGCGGCGGTCAGGCCGTGCGCGCGACGGTGGTGCCGACCGGCGTCGCCTGTGCGGTCTGGGTCTCGCGGGCGTAGGTCTTGGCGCGCAGAGCCGCCTCGGAGGGCAGCTGCTCCAGGACCGAGCCCGAGCCCGGATCGACGACCTGGAACACCATCTGGTTGGTGTCGAAGTCGCGCTCGTAGCGCGTCTTTGACGCCGCGGCCTGCTCGGGCGCGGCCGTCTCCGGCGGGGTGCCGCCGGCGATGGCCTTCTTGGCCTCCGGGCTGAGGTCGAGCGTGACGGCGCTGTCGAGAGACGCCGGTGCCGCGGCGCCGGACGGGGTCTTGGGCGGAGGGTCCGCTTCGATCGGGGCCGGCGCCAGCGGCGCCGACAAGGAACGGATCTCGATCATCGAGAGTCCCCAGGGGTTTCATCTGGGGCAATCTGAAACCCTGCGTCCCTACCCGGACATTAACGCGACACGTCGCGTCACGATCTGTCTCAAGGTTCGGTTAACGCGGCGCGATGAATTCGCTCCATCGGCCGGACCGACGGCGCCGCCGGAGCGGCGCCGCCGCGCCGGTTACTCGGCGGCGTCGACGTAGAGCTTGCCGCCCTCGGCCAGGAACTCGGCCGATTTCGCCGCCATGCCGGCCGCGCGGTCCGCCTCGCTCATCGCCGGGGCGGCGCCGATCACGGTGCCGGCGGCCTCCATGGCGAGCACGTCCGCCCGAAGGTCCTGCGTGATCTTCATCGAGCAGAACTTCGGCCCGCACATCGAGCAGAAATGCGCGACCTTGTGGGCGTCCTTGGGCAGGGTCTCGTCGTGGTAGGCGCGGGCCGTGTCCGGGTCGAGGGAGAGGTTGAACTGATCCTCCCAGCGGAAGTCGAAGCGGGCGCGCGAGAGGGCGTCGTCGCGCAGCTGCGCGGCCGGGTGGCCCTTGGCGAGGTCGGCGGCGTGGGCGGCGATCTTGTAGGTGATCACCCCGGTCTTGACGTCGTCGCGGTTGGGCAGGCCGAGATGCTCCTTCGGCGTCACGTAGCAGAGCATCGCGGTGCCGTACCAGCCGATCATCGCGGCGCCGATGCCCGACGTGATGTGGTCGTAGCCGGGGGCGATGTCGGTGGTCAGCGGGCCGAGCGTGTAGAACGGCGCCTCGCCGCACTCGCGCAGCTGCTTCTCCATGTTGACCTTGATCTTGTGCATCGGCACGTGGCCGGGGCCCTCGATCATCACCTGGCAGCCCTTCTCCCAGGCCACCTTGGTGAGTTCTCCGAGCGTCTCCAGCTCCGCGAATTGCGCGGCATCGTTGGCGTCCGCGATCGAGCCCGGCCGCAGGCCGTCCCCGAGCGAGAACGACACGTCGTAGGCCCGCATGATGTCGCAGATCTCGTCGAAATGCTCGTACAGGAACGATTCCCGGTGCCCGGCGAGGCACCAGCGGGCCATGATCGAGCCGCCGCGCGAGACGATGCCGGTGACCCGGCGGGCCGTCAGCGGCACGTGGGCGAGGCGCACGCCCGCGTGGATGGTGAAGTAGTCGACGCCCTGCTCGGCTTGCTCGATCAGCGTGTCCTTGAACACCTCCCAGTCGAGCTTGAGCGGGTCGCCGCCGACCTTCTCCAGAGCCTGGTAGATCGGCACGGTCCCGATCGGCACCGGCGCGTTGCGCAGGATCCAGCCCCGGATGTTGTGGATGTTGCGGCCCGTCGAGAGGTCCATGACGGTGTCGGCGCCCCAGCGGATCGCCCAGACCATCTTCTCCACCTCCTCGGCCGCCGACGAGGTCACGGCCGAGTTGCCGATATTGGCGTTGATCTTGACGAGGAAGTTGCGGCCGATCGCCATCGGCTCGACCTCGGTGTGGTTGATGTTCGCCGGGATGATGGCGCGGCCCCGGGCGATCTCGTCGCGCACGAATTCCGGCGTGATGAAGGGCGGGATCGCCGCGCCGAAGGCCTCGCCGTCGGCAAGCGCGGCCTCGGCCCGCTCCAGCATCGCCTTGCGGCCGAGATTCTCCCGGTGGGCGACGTAGATCATCTCCTCGGTGACGATGCCGGCACGAGCGAACTCGTACTGGGTCACTGGCTGGCCGGGAGCCGCCTTGCGGATCGTGCGTGCCGCCGGGCAGGGGGCGACCAGCCGGTCCTCCGCCGCGAAGCCGTTATCCTCGGGCTTGACCGCGCGGGGCGTCACGGCGGCGTAGCCGCGGGCGGCGAGCCACGGGGCACGGAGTTCCGGCAGGCCGGCGGCGAGGTCGACCTTGGCGTCCACCTCCGTGTAGGGGCCGGAGGGATCGTAGACGCGGACCGGTGCCTCGGCCGGGTCGCTCAGGCCGATCTCGCGGAGGGGCACCCGGATGTCAGGCCGCCCCTCCGGACTGGCATAGACCTTCACGGAGCCGGCGATCGGCCCGGTGGTCACGCTCTGCGGCAGGCCTTTGGGCGGAATGACGGGGGCGTTCATGGATCTCTCCCGGTACGAGGAGATCCGGACAGGAACCGTGGCGAAAGGGGGAATGGCGCGTGGTCGGTCCCGTCCCTCCGCCGGTATGAACCGGATCAGGTTCAAGGGTCAGGGCGCGCTTGCCCACTCTCAGCCCCATGCGGGGCCCCCCTCGGAACGGACGAACTCTCTGCGCCGCTGGGAGATTTGTCAATTGCGCGCGATCCGCCGCAGCGCCCCCCCCTCGTCGAACGGAACCGCAGCGCTCACATCCCGCTCGGGACTCTGCACGGAGGGCGGGTTGGGGCGGCGGGAGAGGCGCTGGCGGGACGACGACCCGGCGACGCACGGGCCGTCGGCGCGGGAGACCGTCACATGCCCGCTCTGCGAGCGGCGCATCCCGCCGGGGGCCCGCCAGAGCCGGCACCACCTCGTCCCGAAGCTGAAGGGCGGCACGCACGGGGAGACGGTGCGCCTGCACCAGATCTGCCACTCGGCGATCCACGCCCGCTTCAGCGAGGCGGAACTGGCGCGACGGCTGGCGGACGTGGCGAGCCTGCGGGAGGATCCGGAGATCGCCCGCTTCCTCGCCTGGATCCGCACCAAGCCGGACGACTTCCACGCCGCCACCCGGATGACGCGAGAGCGGCGGGAGGCGAAGCGGCAGCCGCGCTAGGGATCCCGTGCACAACCCGGCATCACGCGGGTCGGGGAGAGGCGATCTTTACGAGTCCTGCGCGAGCAAGGAGGGGGACGTCACGCGTCCGGAGGCCACCATGCCCGCTCCCGCCCCGCCCGAGCGCCTCGCCTGGGTCGACGTCGCCAAGGGGATCTGCATCCTCCTCGTGGTGATGATGCATTCGACGCTCGGCACCGGTGAGGCGATGGGCGGCGAGGGCTTCCTGCACCCGGTCGTGGCCTTCGCCAAGCCGTTCCGGATCCCGGACTTCTTCCTGCTGTCGGGGCTCTTCGTCGGGCGGGTGCTGGGCCGGGACTGGCGCCTCTTCGCGGACCGGCGGGTGGTCCACTTCGCGTATTTCTACGGCCTCTGGACCCTGATCCAGTCGGGGGTGAAGTACGGACAGATCACGGACGGGGCCGGTCCCGGCGCCTTCGCGCTGCACCTCGCGCACGCGCTGGTCGAGCCCTACGCGACGCTGTGGTTCATC
This sequence comes from Methylobacterium sp. JK268, assembly GCF_054052225.1. NCBI lineage: Bacteria > Pseudomonadati > Pseudomonadota > Alphaproteobacteria > Hyphomicrobiales > Methylobacteriaceae > Methylobacterium > Methylobacterium sp. JK268. The sequence goes on from NZ_JBSVZN010000042.1 coordinate 61,702, forward strand.
TATCTGCTGGCGGTGTTCTCGGTCGTGACGAAGCTCCTGCGCCGCGCCCCCTGGCCGCTGCTGCTGGGCGCGGCGGCGCTCCTGGAGATCCTGCCGATCGAAACCGGCTGGCTCGTCGTCGACGAGTTCTGTGCCCGCTACGTGTTCTTCCTCGGCGGCGCGCTCTTCGCCGACCGGATCTTCGCGCTGGCGGACGCGGCGCGCCGCCGCGCCGGGCCGGCGCTCGCCGGGCTGGCGGTCTGGGCACTGATCGAGGGGTGGCTCGTCGTCTCGCCGACCGGTTCGACCGGCCACCCGACCCTTGCCAGCCTTCCCGTGGTGAGCCTGATCCTCGGCGCGGCAGGCGCGCTCGCCATCGTGACGGCGGCCGCCCTCCTCACCCGGCTCCGCGGCCCGGTGACGGCGGCCCTGCGCCACTGCGGCGAGCGCTCGATCGTGATCTACCTCGCCTTCTTCCTGCCGATGGCGGCGACGCGAACGCTGCTGGTGAAGACCGGAGCGGTCCCGGATGTCGGGCTCGCCTCGCTCCTCGTCATGCTGGCGGCAGCGACGGTCCCGCTGCTGATCGAGCGGGCCGTGCGCCACACGGCGCTGCGGTTCCTGTTCGTGCGGCCGCCGGCCTTCCACATCGTGCCCGAGCGGGCCGAGCCGGTCGCGGCGGCGCTGCGCGGGGCGTGATCGCGCGGCACGGCCGCTAAGGCACCGCCCTTCCCCCGTCTGCGGGCTTGTGTATTCACACTTCGCTGGATGAGGCGCGGGTTTCTCCTCTCCCCGCGTGCGGGGAGAGGGCTGCGTCCCCCTTGTCGGGGACGCAGCGAGCCCGCAGGGCGAGGGTGAGCGACTGTCTGGCGTGTCAAGTCTGGGCGGCGAGTTGGGCGCGGACATCACGGGCCTTGGCGTTGAGGCGCACGAGCAGCTTGTGGGCGAGAGCGATGCGGATGACCTTTGGGGGCTTTCCGGCTTGGCGCAACCGTTGGTCGAAGGCGATGAAGTCGGGATCGAAGCGCCGCACGCAGCTGGTGACCACGAACAGGATGGCGCGCACGTCGGCCCGTCCGCCGCGCACGGGGCGTCGGCCGCTGCTCTGGCCGCTGTCGCGGGCGATGGGTGCCAAGCCGGCCAGCTTGGCGATGGCTTTGCCCGAGAGGGTGCCGATCTCCGGCAGGTCGGCCATCAGGCGGGCGATCGTGCGGTCGGCCACGCCCTTGATCGTGCGGAAGGTCGCATCGAGGGCAACCCAGAGCGGATCGGCCTTGAGCTGGGCGGTGATCGCCTCCTCCAACGCGGCGATCTGGCGGTTGATCAGCTCGACCATCTCGGCGACCGAGGTGCGCACCTGCGGCTCGGTGACGAGGCGGCCCTGGTTGGTCTGGACGGTGCGCGCCTCGACCAGTTGATGCAGGCGCGTGACCAGGGCGCTGAGCCGCTCCTGAGCCGGGCTGGCCGGCGGCCGGGGTTTGATCCGGCGCACCTCGGCGAAGCGCGCGATGACGCCGGCATCGATCTGGTCGGTCTTCTCGAGGATGCCCATGGCCTCGGCGAAGCGCCGCACCTGGCGGGGGTTGAGGAGGGCGCAGGGCAGGCCGTCCGCCCAGAGCAGGCGGAAGGGCTGCTGTTCGTAGCCGCCGGTGGCCTCCAGGGCGACGAGGGTGACGTGGTTGTCCCGGCAGAAGCGGGCGAGCGT